>CAZWRT010000018.1:0-42445 GCA_964636375.1 uncultured Lachnobacterium sp.
CGTACAGGCCACAAAGTGCATGCCGAGCTTCGCGCAGGTCACCATCAGAGAATTGCCCATATTGTAGCGGGCATCCCCCATATACACGAGCTTCACGTCCTTCAGGTGGCCCAGATGCTCCCGCACGGTCAGCATATCCGCAATCATCTGCGTCGGATGAAACTCGTTCGTCAGGCCGTTCCACACCGGAACTCCGGCGTACTTCGCCAGTTCCTCCACGATCTCCTGTCCGTAGCCGCGATACTCGATCCCGTCAAACATTCTGCCGAGCACGCGCGCGGTGTCCGCAATGCTCTCCTTTTTGCCGATCTGGGAGCTGGAGGGGTCCAGATACGTCACCTGCATTCCAAGATCATGAGCCGCCACCTCAAACGAACAGCGCGTCCGGGTGCTGGTCTTTTCAAAAATCAGTGCGATGTTTTTGCCTGTCAGGCAGTTGTGCGCCTCTCCCTTGTGCTTTTTCTCCTTGAGTTCCGCTGACAAATCAATCAGATACCGGATTTCCTCCGGAGTATAGTCCATCAATTTTAAAAAGCTGCGTCCCTTTAATGTCATGTTCCCTGCACCTCCTCTGGCGTTGTTACATGGATGCATTTTACTACTTTTTTTCAAATATTACAATAGGGACCCCGAAGGGTCCCCGAAAAATTTAGAGAACTGCTGATTGAATCAGCGTTTCCTTAGTATCGCCTGTAGAATACGACCGGTCCGATCACCACTCCGTCGTGACCACTGGACGCAAGCCGGAAATACAGCGCTCCGTCTGTCGGATCGTTTCCTGCCAAAGCCGCACGCGCCGCCTCGCGCGCCGATGCGCTGGGCCCGATCTGCAGACGCTGTGCCAGCCTTCCGCTGGACGCCGGTCCGAACTGGCCTCTCTGGTAAATCACATCGTGGATGTTGTTTGGGAAGCGGCCGTTGCGCACCCGGTTCACCACTACGGCTCCCACGGCGGTCATGCATTTTACTCCGCAGTTTCCGGTCTCACACTCGACCAGCGCAGCAAGAAGCGTCTCTTCATCGACATCCGCCTCCAGTGCTTCGCCCTGTACCATACCGGAGCTTGCCGTCTGCCCGTTCGATCTCGAGGTATGCGCACTGGCTGCCGCCGCTGCTGCCGCTTCCTCCTCCATCGACACGGCCTTGCCGGTGTCCGGTTTCACCTTCACATACTCCGCGCTGACGTAGCAGGTCTCCTTGTCAAAGAGCACCGCCACCCATCCTTCCGGAGCCTGTGTCTTTTCGTCAACCAATGCCTTGTCTCCCTCGACCATCGTCTCGACGATAGCGGACTCGAGGCTCGCTTCGCTGCGGATGCGCAGCCCGTTCACTGTGGCTTCCGCCACTATATCACAGTTCTCTTTGGCGTATGCCAGCGCATCCGACCCAAAGAGGCAGAACTCGTTTTTCACATATCCTTTCACTTTTCCGGAGGCGATCAGCGTCCATTCGTCGCCTTCCTCCTTGATAAGGGCCCTGTCTCCCTTATACAGCTTGCCGAGTGCCTTGGAATCCTGATCAGCCTCCGCGCGGATATACAGGAAATTCTTCACATCCGCCATCAGCTTATCCTGCCACTCTTCTTCCTCCGGGGTAAGTGTATTCTGCGTCCCGGAAACCGGCTCATTCTCCGCGGGGGCAATTGTATTCGGTGTTTCGGAAACCGGCTCATTCTCCGCAGGATTAAGTGTATTCTGCGTTTCGGAAACCGGCTCATTCTCCGCAGGGGTAGGTGTATTCGGTGTTTCGGGGGACACAGGCTCCGTCGGCGCAGGTTCCGCCGTCACATCCTTTGTCATATCCTCCGGGGCGATCCGTATTCCGTCGTTTTCTTCTGCCGTCTTTCTCGCGGCGGCCGTCACGACGGCTGCAATTTCCCGATCCACGCCGACCGACAAAGATGACTCCTCCGTCTCTGCCCCATATCCCTCGAGTGCCGCCGCAATCCCGGCGATTCCGTTCGGTTTCATCTCTATGGTGTCTTTGCGCTCCGCGTCGCTTTCTCCGCTCGTAGTAATTGATGTGACCGTAAGTGCAGCAGCCAGGCCGACAACTGCAATACTCTCAATCATTTTCCTACTGAATCTCATTTCGAACCTCCGCATTTTCTGAGGGCATATGATGGCACATATGTCTCTTTTTTAAACACTTTGTTTCAAATGTTACAATATTATTACATTAGCCATTGTAGCATGCATAATACCAATTGTCAACAATTCGATGCGAATTTAGCTTGTTCTCTCCACTTTCCCCTATATTTCGTGCCAAAAATGGGTTTCGTCCACAAAAAGTGCGCTTTTATCCAATTAAAATGTTAGGAAAATATTTCTTGCATAATGAAAATATCTGTGATATATTAAATTCGAACACACGTTCTTTCGCAAAAAGGAGCCCCTATGACATTACACACCGAAGAAACCAACCTGCTGATGCAAAAGCTGACCGTCCTGTCGGATTCCGCCAAGTACGATGTCGCCTGCACCTCCAGCGGCATCACGCGCCGCGGAGACGGGACTCACACAGGCAACACAAGCAGCGGCGGCATCTGCCACGCCTTCACCTCGGACGGACGGTGCATCTCCCTCTTAAAAATACTTCTCACCAACGAGTGCATTTACGACTGCAAATACTGCATCAACCGCTGTTCCAACGATGTCCCCCGCATGCAGTTCACCCCGGAGGAGGTCTGCAGTCTCACGATGGAATTTTACCGCCGTAACTATATCGAAGGGCTCTTTTTAAGCTCCGGCATTCTTGAGTCCCCCAATCACACCATGACGCTGCTTTACGAGACCCTGTTCCTTCTCCGGCAAAAATATCATTTTCATGGTTACATCCATGTGAAGTGCATCCCCGGAGCATCCCCGGAGCTGACCGAACAGATCGGCTATCTCTGCGACCGCATGAGCGTCAATCTGGAGCTTCCAACTGCAGACGGGCTGAGGAAAATTGCACCCAACAAGGTTCGACGGAATATTCTTGGACCCATGCGGCAGATTCAGAACGGCATCCGGGAAAGCCGCCTCTGCCACGGAGTCTCCGACACAAAGTCTTTGATCGGCATCGACGAGCATGCCTATTATGCGCAGCTGGCAGAGATCAATGACAGCTACGCCCGCCTCAGCGACAACCGAAAATATCTGCCCCCCGCCCCCGCGGAGCCGGAGCTTAGTACCCCTGCAGCCGCATCCGTCCCGGGACTGCGGCATCCGGAGCGGTACTTTGTCCCCGCCGGGCAGAGCACACAGATGATCATCGGCGCCACTCCGGAGACCGATTACCAGATCATTTCTGTCTCCGAAGCACTGTACAACCACTTTGATTTAAAGCGGGTATTCTACTCCGCCTTTATCAATGTGAACATGGACAGCTCTCTCCCTGACACCGCTGAGCATCCGCCCCTGCTGCGCGAGCACAGGCTCTATCAGGCGGATTTTCTCCTGCGTTTTTACGGGTTTCAGGCAAATGAACTGTTATCGGAAGAGCATCCGAACTTCCACGAGCAGATCGACCCCAAGTGCAACTGGGCTGTCCATCATCTGGAGCAGTTTCCGGTAGAAATCAACCGGGCGGACTACTACACCCTGCTGCGCGTGCCCGGCATCGGTACAAAGAGCGCACGCCGCATTCTGGCCGCAAGGCGCCATGCCAGCCTTACCTTTGCCGATATCAAAAAGATGGGCGTAGTCCTCAAACGGGCCCAATATTTTATCACCTGCAGAGGCCGCATGCTCTATCCCACCCGCCTTGAGGAGGACTACATCACCCGGCACCTGATTTACAACGAAAGCCCCGCCCGGATTCCCGATTCGACCGGCTCCGCCTTCCGGCAGATGAGCCTGTTTGATACGAGTTCCTTCGCAGTATGAGGAAAGGGCGAAAATTGTTTTTACTGAATAACAGGAGGACCTTCCATGCAGGAACAGTTGATTATTCACTGTGAAGACTCAATCGACGGAATCTATACGGCCATTTACGAGGGATTTTGTTATAAGAAGAAACTGGAACAAACGCAGACCTATCAGGACTCGATCCGGATCTGCCCCGGATACACGGAAAGCGGTTTTCTCTTTGCGCAGGAGATCTCTGTCGACACGGACCAGGAAAAAACGAAAAAAACGGTCGATGCCATCATCCGGAAACTGGGATATCCCGTGCATGAGACGCTATTCCATGCACTCTGCCATTTTGACGAGGAGCGCGCCACGACCGCCTTCGGCTTTCTGACGCGCGCCTTTCCCATTGGCAGCCGGATCATGGAGCACCTCTCCGATCCCTATGTCATGCGCGTCATGGAGCTGCACCGCAAGGCCTCTCGGGAAGTGGACAAGCTGCGCGGGTTCATCCGATTTCAGGACACCGGCTCCTTTCTGTACTCGCAGATAGAGCCAAAATGCAACGTCCTGCCGCTCATTGCAGACCACTTTGCCGACCGGTATCCCAGCGAAAACTTTATGATCCACGATCTGAAACGGCAGACCGCCCTCCTGCATCCGGCGGGCAGATCCTGCTTTCTCATGCCGGACTCACTCCTCCCCGCGGAGTGGCTGGAGCAAAGCGGAGTGGGAATCTCCGACCCCTTTGAGGCGCTCTGGAAACAGTATTTCCGCACCATGGGGATTGAAGCGCGCAAAAATGAGCGCTGCCAGAGAAACACAGCGCCCATTTGGTATAGAAAACATATGTTAGAGTTTGATTAACCTTTTGACCGATTACAGTCTCTTCAACAGAGCCTCGCGCGCCTCCTCATAGCCCGGCTTGCCGAGAAGAGCAAACATGTTCTTCTTATAGCTCTCCACGCCCGGCTGGTTGAACGGATTCACGCCCAGCAGATATCCGCTCACGCCGACTGCGAACTCGAAGAAGTAAAACAGCTCTCCCAGATAAAACTCGTTCTGCTCCGGGATCTTGATCATCAGGTTCGGCACGTTGCCGTCTGTGTGTGCTAAGATCGTTCCGTTCATCGCACTTTTGTTCACAAAGTCCATATTTTTACCGGCCAGATAATTCAGACCATCCAGATCCACCGGCTCCTCATTGATCACAATCTCCTCGCGGGAGGTCTCAATGTTCAGCACCGTCTCAAACATGATGCGTGCGCCGTCCTGAATGAACTGTCCCATCGAGTGCAGGTCAGTCGTCAAGTCAACGGACGCCGGGAAAATACCCTTCTGATCCTTGCCCTCACTCTCGCCGTAAAGCTGTTTCCACCACTCAGACACGTAATGGCATGCCGGCTCATAGTTCGCCAGAACCTCGACGCTCTTGCCCTTGCGCAGCAATATGTTGCGGATTGCCGCATATTTC
The DNA here is from genome assembly GCA_964636375.1 of uncultured Lachnobacterium sp. Lineage (GTDB taxonomy): Bacteria > Bacillota > Clostridia > Lachnospirales > Lachnospiraceae > Roseburia. The sequence goes on from CAZWRT010000018.1 coordinate 5,308, forward strand.
AGCGCATCGTTCTCTGCAAACGGCTTTTCCAGAGCAAGCTTTCTGCCCTCGGCAGCGCCCTCCATCAGCTTGTCCAAATCCGCGCCGCTGACCGCGATCGGAAGAAGGCCCACAGCGGTCAGCACGGAGAAACGTCCTCCCACGTCATCCGGAACCACGAAACTCTCATAGCCCTCCTCGGTGGCAAGCTTTTTAAGCGCGCCCCTCGCCTTGTCGGTCGTTGCGTAAATGCGCTCGGCGGCGCCCTTCTTTCCGTATTTCTTCTCCAGCATCTCCTTGAACACGCGGAACGCGATCGCCGGCTCCGTGGTGGTGCCGGACTTGGAGATAATGTTCACGGAGAAATCGCGGTCCCCGATCACGTCGATCAGACCCTTAAGATATGTGCCGCTTATACTGTTGCCCGCGTAATAGATCTCCGGAGTCCCCCGCTGTTCCTTCGAGAGATTGTTGTAAAAACCGTGGCGCAGGAACTCGATCGCCGCTCTCGCCCCAAGATAAGATCCTCCGATGCCGATAACCACCAGCACCTCGGAATCCGACTGGATCTTCGCCGCAGCTTTCTTGATCCGCGCGAACTCATCCTTGTCATAATCGACAGGAAGATCGATCCACCCTAAGAAATCATTGCCCGCTGCCGTCTTAGAAACTAACTGCTCCTTAGCGTCTGCAACAAGCTTCTCCATGTAAGAAACTTCCTCATCGCTGACGAACGCGGATGCCTTGGAATAATCAAATGTCACCTTGCTCATATCCCCACTCCTTTTCTAGAATATATTTTGGTAATATGATACCAAAATTCGGCTGGATAATCAAGGAAAAATCTCCTGCAGCACCGCGGAAATCAGACGGCTGTCCTCCTCCTCGCTCCTCCGGTTCTCCTGCACTGTGCGCCCCTCTTCGCTGAACGGCTCATGCTCCCCGCTCTCCGGACCCATGACCACTGCAAGGTAATCCCTGACACGTTCCGTAATCTCTTCGATATTGTTCTCGAGATGCCTCGTCCGATGCAAAATCCGCAGCTGATTCACAAAAAGCACTACAAGTCCCAGCCAGAATGCTCCCGTCAAAATCATCTGCGTGTTCGTCTGAAAAAACAAAATAATATCCGGCATATGTATTCCTCCTCTGGTATCAATTATAGTAGATCGTATCCGATAGAGGAATACGCAATCGTCCGCAAGTTTCGACATAAATCTTATATCACCAGCAGCTCCATCAGCTCTTCCCTTGTCAGGGACGAAAGCCCTCCCATCTCGCCGCTTAAGATCTCATCGGCAAGGTTCGCCTTGGTCTCCTGCATTTTCATGATCTTCTCCTCGATGGAGTCCTTCACGATCAGACGGTAGACAGACACCACTTTCTCCTGTCCGATGCGGTGCGCCCGGTCGGTCGCCTGATTCTGCACCGCCAGATTCCACCACGGATCATAGTGAATTACAACATCCGCCCCGGTCAGATTCAGCCCGGTGCCGCCCGCCTTGAGCGAAATCAAAAACACCGGCGTCTCCCCTTCGTTAAATGCCTTGACCAGACGCATCCTCTCCTCCTTAGGAGTGGCACCGGTGATCTTGTAGTAGGGGATTTTTTCGGCTGTCAAGTCCTGCTCCAAAAGCTCTAACATACTGGTAAACTGCGAGAACACCAGCATCCGGTGTCCGCCCTCCATCGCGCTGATGATCAGCTCGATACACGCGAGCCGCTTCGCAGATTCCCCCTTATAGTCCTCGAAAAGCAGAGACGGATCGCAGCAGATCTGCCGAATCTTCGTGAGCTCCGCCAGCACCTGCAGTTTGCTCTTCTGATAATTGTCGTCCGTCTGTTTCTCAAGCTTTGTGCGCATCCGCACAACCTGGCCCTCGTACACATGGCGCTGAGCCTCCTCCATGTGGGCGTACTGCACCTCCTCCAGCTTGTCCGGGAGATCCTTGAGCACATCCTTCTTCAACCGCCGCAGAATAAAGGGCGACACCATACGCCTGAGCTGAACGGTCGCCTCCTCGTCCTGATCTTTGGCAATCGGTGCCTCGTAATCAGTTCGGAAGTTCTCATAGCTGTACAGAAAACCCGGCATCAGGAAGTCAAAAATGCTCCACAGCTCGCTGAGGCGGTTCTCGATGGGCGTTCCGGTCAGGGCGTAACGCACCCGGCTGTTCACGACCTTGACCGCCTTTGCCGCCGCGGTGGTCTGGTTCTTGATATACTGTGCCTCATCGATGATCTGGTAGGAAAATTGCTTGCCCTCATACTCGTCGATATCCCGTTTCAGCAGGTCATAGGAGGTCACCAGCACGTCCCATTTTTCATACTCAGCCAAAAGCAGCGTGCGCTCTTCCTTTTTTCCCGCCAGCGTCGTCACCCTCATGGACGGGGCAAAGCGGCGGAACTCCTCCTTCCAGTTGTAAACCAGCGACGCCGGACAGACGATGAGCGCGGTGCCCTTCTCTCCATTCTCCTTCGCGGAGAGCATCACGGCAATAACCTGCAGCGTCTTCCCAAGTCCCATGTCGTCCGCGAGAATTCCTCCGAAATGATTTTCCCGCAGGGTACACAGCCAGCGAAAGCCGTATTTCTGATAGTTGCGCATCGTATCCTTCAGGCTCTCCGGCACCTCATAGTCCGAGTCCTTGACTGTTTTAAACTCCTTGACCAGAGTCTTGAAATTTTTGTCGCGCTGCGCATAAATGTCTTCGTTCTGCTCCAGCATCTTGTCCAGATACAGAGCGCGGTAAAGCGGCAAATGTATTTTTCCTTTTACAAATTCCTTCGGCGAAATGCGGAGCGTCTCCATCATATGTGCCAGCTCCGCCAGACTTTCGTCCTCAAGTTTTAGAAAATCACCATTGCGAAGCCGGTAGTATTTCTTCTTTTTCTCATAATGAAACAGAATATCTAAAAGCTCCTCCGGCGTCAAATCCTCCGAGAGCACTTCCAAGTCCATGATCTCGCTCTGCACGGACACACCGACCGTCACCTTTGCCCGATCTCGGATCTTGAGCCTGCGGAAACGGTCCGTGGTGTTCACTTCCCCCAGCTCCATCAGCCGCGATAAGCCGGAATTTAGAAGGTGGTAAATGACATCCGAATTCTTATCGCAATGAAAGCTCATACGCTTCCAGTCCCTCCCCGGGAACAGTTCCTCCACCTCATCCAGCGCCTCCGTCTCTCTCTGGACATCCCGGCCTGCATCCTTTCGCAGGTCAGCGATACGCCAGTCAATCAGATTGTACTCCGTCTTACCGTACACTGCCATCGCCGTACATGTGACATTGGAATCCTCCGCGTCCAGATAGAAAACGAAGGACACCTCCGGCGGGAGATACTGCTCGATACTTTTCTGTTCCTTCACGCTGACATCCGCCAATTCATACCATCCGGGAAGAATTCGATAATAGAACTCGGACAGGTTTCTCCGACCGATCACCAGATTGATATTTCCCGAACTCTCCGCGAGTTCCATCAGCGGTCGTAACCCGCGCTCACTCTTAGGGCTGACCTGGACGAAATGCGCATTCCTGTACAGATAAGCGTGTTCCAGCCCATAGATCATCTCCGGCATTTTACCCTTAATTCTGATTCCATGAAACACTCCATTCTCATCGGTTTCACTCTCGATCACGATTTTCGGGCGCAGCTCTCCCTCCTCCATCGTGAGCATTGTCTCTTTTGCGCCACCCATATCCTTGTCCAAAAAAGGCAGCGTCTGCCCCTGAAAAAGGTTATAAAACTGATCCAGACGCCCTCCGTAGAGGTCGATCCGGTTCCGGATATTTTCCCCGCCTGCAGCATAGCGGTAGTTCATCTGGCTGTTTCGATCTCTCGCCTCCTCCTCGCGGATCACACTGCGAATAAACTGATACAGCTCCCTGCTTTTCTCCTCGAACTCGCAGAGGGCAAAGTCCAGCGACGTCTTTTTCCCCTGCTGTAAAACCTCCCGATTCTCAACCGCAGCCACCAGCTCGGGAATATCCTTGACAACATACCTCTTGGATACCCCGCACTTTAAAGACAAATGCAGCATTCCCTCTGACCACTCCACGCGCGGCTCCAGCCACACCGACTCCGTCAGGTTCTGATGGTTCTCCGCGAGATCCATTCTCCGGGAGGTATGATATGCCTCGAGAAAACGCATCGCATCCAGATTGGTCGCGTCGCCGATGTTCTCCTGCCGGATGCGCTCCCGCGCTATGAGCAACAGCGCAAGCACATGGGCGCACAGACGCTGCGGTTTGCCCAGCGTTCCCCATCGATAATCAAAGCTCACGCGGCAGTTCGCGGCAGAACAGTGTATCAGATGGAACTGCTTATGGTCAAACGCGCAGGAAACCACGGTTTTCCGCCCATAAACATCCTGCATAACCCCCTCCACGTTCACAACCATGCCATCCCCACGGGAGTGCATGCTGTAACCGTTCTGAAACCGGGTAATGGAGATGCTCTTATCCTCAATCATCGCAAGCGCTGCCTCGTAATCCTTCTCCATAATCCGATATGCATCTGTGATCCGCGCGAAGTCAAAATATTCATATTCCTCCGCCCTGACAAAGGGATAGACCCTCCGGTTCACCGAGAGCTTGCCCGACCGGGGGCGGTCTGCCTCCTGCGAGGAATTCTGCATATCCTCCGCCGCAAAGAGCGCCGCCGCCATGTGTTTACAATTGCGATTCTCCCTCGCATAGGCACAGGCGCAAAGCATAACCGGCGGCCTTTCCCCCTGAAACCGGATCTGTACAAGATATGGTTTGGTTCCAATGACTTCCGCCGTATACAAATCCCCATCATTTTGCATATTGGTGACTCTGCCATTGGCGTAATACTGCCGTCCCCTGTTCCATATACTCTGCTCAAACAACCGCTCCCACATCGTCTCATCCTCCGCTGGCGCATCTTCTGCTACCACTCCATCATTACACACGCACAAGGATTTTTCAACCCTTGACTTTTCTTCTGTGAGTTGTAAGATAGGAAAAGAGGATATTGGGGAACCACACGCAAGGGATTGCATATATTGATATGAGGGTCAAAAGGTATTTTGCCCCTCATTTGATACACGAATTGCTCCGTTGCTTTGCAACTCCCGCAATTCTGCACCCATTCGCAATCCGTTGATTTTCCAAGGAAAATCACTACTTGCTCTATGTGATAAGGAGGGACCCACAAAGTGGGAGGATTCCTTATCATCCAGCAGACGCTTACGAACGAAGTTCGTACTGCAATGCGTCTGCTCCAGATGCGTGTGAGCGGGTCAGTAAGTCAGAACTCTTATCCTGCAAGCAGGAACGATTTCTGACTTTTGACCCTTGTATCATATATTAATAGGAGAAAACAGAAAGGCGGCATCATGGGTAAAAAGAAGATTGTTATGACCGGAGGCGGCACTGCCGGGCATGTCACACCAAATATCGCACTTTTTCCGGCACTAAAAGAAGCCGGCTACGATATTACATATATTGGTTCTTACAATGGAATGGAGCGGGAACTCATCGAAGCCCAGGGCATCCCCTATCGTGGCATCTCCTCCGGAAAGCTGCGCAGATATTTTGACTGGAAAAACTTTACGGACCCCTTTAAGGTGCTCAAGGGGTATGGCCAGGCTCTGTCGATCCTGAAAAAGGAAAAGCCGGACGTCGTTTTTTCCAAGGGCGGATTCGTGTCCGTTCCTGTCGTGCTGGCGGCGAAACACCGCGGAATCCCCGCCATTATCCATGAATCCGACATCACGCCCGGACTGGCAAACCGCATCGCCGTCAAGGGCGCAAAAAAGGTGTGCTGCAACTTCCCGGAAACCATGAAATATCTCCCCGCCGACAAGGCAGTTCTGACCGGCTCCCCCATCCGCCGCGAGCTCTTCTCCGGCAATGCGGAGGCGGCGCGGACGCTCTGCGGATTCTCCGACCGTCAAAAACCGGTGCTGCTCATCGTGGGCGGAAGCAGCGGATCAAAAGCGATCAACGATGAGGTCCGCCGCATACTGCCAAAACTCCTCGCAACTTTTTACGTGATTCATCTCTGCGGAAAGGGCAATCTGGACAATTCGCTTGCGGGCACCGCCGGATATGTGCAGATGGAGTACGCCAATGAGGAGCTGCCCGACCTGCTGGCACTCGCGAACCTTGTAATCTCCCGCGCCGGCGCCAACTCCATCTGTGAGCTTTTGGCGCTCCACAAGCCGAATATCCTGATTCCGCTCTCTGCGGAGGCAAGCCGCGGCGACCAGATCTTAAACGCAAAGTCATTCCAAAAGCAGGGCTTTTCCTATGTGCTCGAAGAGGAGAACCTGACCGATGAAACTCTGCTTGCCGCGGTGCGCGATGTGTACCGCGAACGGGCGCAGTATATGAAAGCCATGTCCGAGAGCGGACAGATGGATTCCATCGGCACCATTGTGAAGCTAATTCAGGCGGAAGGGAACTAGGACAGGGGCGCTCTATCTTCTATCTGGCGGTGTCGTATCATTCGTCAAACCGGCGATATAATCCAATGACACGTGATAGAATTTTGCAAGTGTAACTGCCAGTTCAAACGGCAGTTCCCTTTTGCCGGATTCATAATTATGGTATGTGGTTTTCTGCATATACAGTATCTCTGCAAGTTTTCTTATAGATAAATCTCTATCTTCTCTTAAATCTCTTAACCTTGGATAATATCCCATATTCATCACCATTGACAGTGTACAACAAATGGTGTACAATTATTCTTGCCGTCCAACATATGATGGACAAGCCATAAATATAAAAAGCAAAAAGATGGAGGTGCTATTTTGTTATTAATGCATCAAATAAATGCTGAATTTTGCTTGATTTTCAAGCATCTAAGCATATTTTTGATATGGGAAGTTTGAGTAACTACATAGTTTGGAATGCCTTAAGAAATCGGGAATCTATACTTTTTTGATATTACATTTATTTTGGAAAGGAGGTTCGATTATTAAAAGTTTCCAGAAATTGAGGCAATACGGACAATCATTCTAAAAAAAGGAGACAATTGATCATGAAAAATAGGGTAAAGAGAATTGCTCAGAAGCTGGCGCTGTTTTCATTGACGCTTTCTATGGTAATTGGGTTGCCGATAAAACCAACGGAAGTAAAAGCACTTAATCTTTCATCTGTGATTTCGTCGGTAGATTATGGTCTTTCCAAGGATATTATGGTGAAAGGCATAAAAATTTGTTTTAATCATACATACTATGCTGCCTTATATCCAGATTTAAAGCAAGCATTTGGAGATGACTATGACCAGTTGCTTAAACATTGGCTGGAATCAGGAATAAAAGAGGGAAGAATTGCCTCGCCGATTTATGATCCAAAATTTTATCTGGAATGGAACTCTGATGTGAAAGCGGCTTTCGGCAATAATTATGTTGCAGTCTATAAGCATTTCCTACAATACGGTTTGGATGAAGGCCGTATTTCCAGCCCATACTATATGGGATCATTTTATAAAGAATATTATCAGGATCTTCAGGATTGGGATTACAGCAGTCTGGCGTTGCATTATCTTACGTATGGATATGGGGAAAAACGAATTGCTAGTCCGCTTGGTTTTGAACTGACAGGGTGGCCGAGCGATACGTTTATTCCACGGTCCATTACTCTTGACCCTGAATTTATTTTGCCGTTGGCTAGCTATACAAGGATATCCAGTGATTTTGGAACAAGAATTCATCCAATAACTCATAAACAAACCGTTCACAACGGTGTTGATTTTGCGGCGAAAAAGTGGACTGCTATTTATGCGGCATATGAGGGAAAAGTGGTGGAGGTCTCTGAAAATTCAACTATGGGGAAATATATAAAAATAGATCATGGGAATGGTCTTTATACTTATTATATGCACGCTTCCGCTTTGTACGTGAAAAAAGGTGATATTGTAAAACAGGGCCAAACCATTGCAGCGGTAGGCAGTACGGGTCGATCTACTGGAAATCATCTTCATTTTGCGGTACAGCTAGACAAGACATATGTATCACCGTGGAAGTACATAAAAATTAGGTAATTGATTCGCAAGAACTGCATTAAAAACAAAGATTTATTAACTCAAACTTCCCACATCAAAAATATGCTTAGATGCTTGAAAATCATGCAAAATTCAGCATTTATTTGATGTATTAACAACAAAATAGCACCTGAATCCGCTATAATGACAGTCGGACAGCATTCCTACCTTCGAGTGGGCATGCTGTTCTTTTATGGTTATAAAACATGAGAGACCATTAACGTTAATATGATATTCGTTACATGCCTCACATTCATCAACATTGACAGCGTAAAACAAAAGATGTACAATTTTCAATGTTATCCGGCACTTGATGGGCAACAGGAATCCAAAATGAGAGCCAAAATGGGAAAATGTTGAAGGAGAACCGTTTTATGAAGAAATGGAGACGATTATTTTCGACCGTATTCATGCTTGCCATGTTAGTGACTCTGATGCCGGCGGAAAACGTACAGGCAGCAAATACAACTCCGGGAAAACTTAGCGCAGAAGATTTTGTCAAGACTTATCCCAGCGGAGAGAAATCTGATTTTTTGAAGCAGTCAAAGGATCACGAACTGTATTACTCATTCACCCCTAAATTCACAGATACAAAGGGTGAAAACAGTACATTAAAAACAAATCGCAACGTGAAACTGGGAAGTACAGAAGCCTTTGTGAAAAAGCAATATGGAAACGCAGCCAAAGCAAAAGCCGGCAAAAAAGATAAATTTTACAAATTGGTGAAATATGAATATCCTGCTGTAGATATTTCTATATGGAAATATTATCTGCAATATACATATAAAAATGGGAGTGATAACTATATAATCCGCTTCTATTTAAACAAGAAAAACAAGGTAGTTGCGATTGTCCATACGAAGAATCTGGATCAATTCTATGAATATCCTAATAAAGAAGCTACTGCTCCGAAACTGACTTTTCAGGCGCCAAAGGGGGCAAAAATAACTACCAAAAAAATCAATGGTAAGAAAGTATATATGCTTCCAAGGGGAACTAAAATTAAAAAAACAGGTGATTCCAATTATGCAAGCTGGCTGGGTCTGTATGATGAAAATGGAGATCTAATAGCACGCTCTGCTGATGGTGTTTATTATGTAGATAACGATTTCAGCGTTCCTTTTCTTGTTGATTACGAAAGTTGGGCGGATGAGAAAAAAAGCCATGACCTTGAATCCGTAATAAATGCGACTTTATCCAATCAGGGAGAGAATGAAGAAGACCTATTAAATTTTGATAATCTGGGAGAATATCTCTTCTTTAACATAGAATTTTTTTCATGGGAGGAAGGTTTGGGGGCTCCGAAAAATTATTATTTCAAATTTGTATAAGACAGGCGGGCAGCATTTCTACCTTCGGGTGGGGATGCTGTTCTTTATGGTAATAAAGCATGTGTAATAAACGCACTTAGAAAGGCGCAATTACTGCGCCTTTTCCTGTATACTCTCAAGATAAGTCTGGTAGATCCGGTCTTCATCACAGTTCGGAGCGTATGACTGGGTAATGTCGTACAGCAGCCGGATATCTTCTGTGTCCTCTTCCATCTCCAGAGCAGTCTGTTCCAAAGATTTTTGCTTGTTCACCTTTTTGCAGATGACTTGAATGGTCTTTCGGATTTCGCCCTCTGCACGGCCTTTCTTCTCGCCTTCTGCAATTCCTTGCGCGCGCCCCTCTGCACGACCTGCCTTAAGCCCCTCCTCACGACCTGCCTTGAGTCCCTCTTCACGACCTGCCTTGAGTCCCTCTTCAAGACCCTCCGCAAGTCCTTCCTCGCGTCCTTCCTCGCGGCTCTCGATTCTTTCAAGCGTGATCTGTCTGTCGAATGTGTAATCCAGCTTGGTCACTTTCACCACCTCCGAACGATGTCTGATTAAAAATTCTCTCAACACATTTTCTTCAATACAGCGGTCAATTGCCCGCTCTATGCAGTCGTCAAGATCTTCGTAATCGTTTTCCCTGTAAAAATCCCTCACATAATCAATAAAAATCATATATTCCCGGAGAAACCTGCATTTCTCGAGAAGCTCTTTGTTCTTGCCGTAATTAATATTGTAAATCGTGCAGATGAGCTCCGCCTCCGGTCGGTCCATAGGATGCTCAAATGCATCGGAAAGCCGCTGCTCATAAATCTCCGGCTGATCCTCGTCGCCGTTGTAAAAGACTGCAAAGTGCGGCGTGGGTATCTTCACGAGCTTGTGCCCGTAGATATTGCGTCCTTTAATCATGCCCTCCAAAATGTTGGAGAAATAAATCAGGCTCCGCACCGGCATGTTGGGACAGACCGATGACTGGTGCTCATAAATGCTCAAATGCAGATCTAAAACAAATGAAGCATCGTTGCGTACAGTCAGGGAAATCCCCTTGTCCAGCGTGTTGATCTCCACAAGATCGGGATCGGCATAATTGGATCCGTTCATTGCGTTATAGAGATCTAGCGCATTCCGTGGATCCTCCATAAGCATGCTGAAAACATCACTCTTATACTCTCGGTTTCCTTTCATAAAAACACCTCCTGTACATGGTGCAGGGATGCAGAAGGATCCGACAACTCCTTCATTCCTGCCGTTATCAATTGTAAGATCAATGGGGTAAAAGCAAGAATTTCAGGATTATCAACTATTCTCTAAGGTATTATGAAAGACATGCACCCAGCATGCCCGCTAAGAAATCTGCTTTTTCTTATCTTAACATCTAAGGCGTAAAATTGCAAGAAAAATATGGGATAAGCTAACTTTCTAAATTCAGCTTACTATTTTCAGTGCCATGATAACCTTGCCAATAATAAAGGTCGCCATATTGCAATTAAGCCATCAAAATGTTATGATACCAAGGGTCACAAGATCAAAACTGCTCGTGCTTGCACGATTGCGCAGCAATCCGTTGGTATCATATTGAAACAAAATGACATTTCAAAGACAAATAAAATACAAATGGTGATAAATGGAGGAGGAACAACCATGGACGTTAAAGACATCGCAACTTTGCTCAACCTTGATGAAGAGGTTATGAGTGCCGTCACGGAATACGACTCGCAGATCGACTACTCCGAGATCGCGGATAAGTGCCAAAATCTGCTTGAGCCGTCTAAATGGGAAGAGACTGTGAAAGAGCTTCAGGAATATTGCGGTGACGACCCACAGGGCATGAAAATTCTTACAATAAACCTTCACTGCCTGATTGATACCTTCCAACGCTACAGGGAAAAGGGTATCCCGGAAAAGATTTTTCTTGATACCATGGGGTTTATTCCCCGCTTTATTAAAAGCCACCGGGATGCATGGGGAGTCAGCTCCTTTACATGGGCATGGTGGTTTCCAAGACAGCTCTCCATGAACGAATTTCGCGTCGGTGAATATGAATACGAGTTCTTCACAGATAACGGCATTAAGAAAATGTGGATACATATTCCCTCTGACGCGAAGCTTGCAAAGAGCGATATTTCCGCAGTATATCCGTTTCTGGAAAAATATTATCCCGAATATGCAAAGGCGCAGATTGTCTGCGATTCCTGGCTTTTGTCGCCTGCACTCAAAGAGCTTTTGTCCGAAAATTCCAATATCATTGCATTTCAGAACCAGTTTAACGTGACCCGCACGGACTGGGAAAGCCCTTGGTTTATGGGGTGGATATGGTCCAGGAGCGATATGCCCGTTGAGGAACTGCCCGAAAATACAACCCTGCAGCGAAATGTCAAAAAACATCTTCTGGCCGGCGGTAAAATCGGCAGCGCTTACGGAGAATACCGATATTAACGGTTCACAGCGTCATCCGGGTGCAGATCTCCTTCATCTCATCCTCCGGCAGCGTGCGGGGAGTCCATGCTACGATTTTCTCCTCCCCCGCATAGCGCGGAATGAGATGCATGTGGAAATGGAACACGGTCTGGCCCGCCGCCTCGCCGTTGTTCTGCACGATGTTGTAGCCGTCACAGCCCAGCGCCTCCTTCTCGTGGATGATCACCTTCTTGGCGAGCTTCGCCGCCTTCGCCAGCGTCTCATCCTCGATCTCGTAGAGGTTCGCAAAATGTTCCTTCGGCAGAATCAGCGCATGCCCCTTTGTTGCAGGGCTTGCGTCCAGAATGACGCGGAAATCCTCATCCTCGTACACAGTGTTCGTCGGAATGTCCCCGTTCGCCAGCTTGCAGAAAATACAGTTGTCGTCTCTCATATCCATTCACTCCCTTCATTAATTAGGAAAATGATGATTGAATCAGCGTTTCCTTAGAAAGCAAAAATCTGATCCAGCATCCGCAGGGTCTTGAAATTCCCTTTGGCGGTCATATCACCCGCCATAAATGCCCGCTGGAAGGTCATCCGCCCGTCTACGATGGACTGCATCACCTCCCGGCTCAGCTTTGCGATCACCTCAGCATTCTCGTCTTCTTTATAAGAAATGTCCAGTTCGCCGTTATTAATCCCAATATACAGCGGCGCCTTGAGACCCTCGACAAAAAACGAGTAGCTCGCCGTAAAATTCTCCGCGGGGATAAAGTGAGCCTCGAACTCGCTGAGATACGGGCTGTTCTCCTCAGCGGCACTGCTGCCGAGCAGGCCCTTGTACATGCTGGTAAGCTGCTCGATATCCTCCTTCTGTTTCTTGACATAAGAATCGTCAGACACATACTTGGAGAGCTGCTCGCTCTCCTGCGGTGTCAGGTTCAACTGCTGCGTCCGCAGCACACTCTGCTTGACCGCCTGATTGCTGGTCGGCAGGCTCCTAATCCTCTGCGAAATCGTCCGATACAGATTTTCCGCCTTTTTCTCAATGATCACTCCAAAATCCTGATTCATCTCGAAGGTCACCAGGTCCTCGACATAGCCGCAGAGCCCTTCGCAGGGCAGGCCGCCCAGCATCTCCCACGCATTAGTGAGAAGCAGCGCTCCCTCCCGCTCCCCGTAGGTGGTAGACATGACAATCGGCTGCATGTAGGTATTCTGGATTTTCTCCTTGTTGCCATACAGCCAGCACGCGTCCAGAAACTGCTGCATATATCCTCCTATGCCGAGCCATTCGACAGTCGTCGCGAGTATGATACCGTCCGCCTCCTTGAAGGTCTGGGGCAGCGTCGCGATCTCATTCTTGTTCTCAAATATATTGATGCGTTTCACTTCGACCCGCAGTTCCCGCAGGACTGCCTCCATCTTATTTAAAACATACAAAGTAGGGTCATCCAAGAGCCCCCTTCCGCCGTAATAGATATTGATCTTCATAGTATCCCTTCTTCTCCCCGTATCGTTCATAGCTTAGGTTCAGTTATAGCTTTAGTATAGAAACTTTCCGCGCCAAAATCAACTGTTTTCGATTTTTTCTGTATACAACATCATGCCAATCAGAAAACCGACCGCCAGTCCGCCGATATGTCCCCCGTTGTCCACGCCGCCGGTGGTGAACCCGTAGATCAGATTGACAGCGATCAAAAATACGAGGCCCCCGCTGTTTAAGGTCTTGTACCGGCCCTTATTCCTTATCACGATCCAAAGCAGCGCCCCGATGATCCCGAAAATGGCTCCCGACGCTCCCGCAGACACCGCGTATTGGCCGCTGATCAGCCTCCGCATACAGCTCAACGCGTTTCCGCCAATTCCGGCGGTAAGATAGAGGAGCAGATATTTCAAAGGTCCAAGCGCCCTTTCCAGTATCGGTCCCGCACACACGAGGAGCACCATGTTGCTGAGCAAATGCCCGAACCCAAAGTGCATGAACGCCGCGGTCAAAAACCGCCAGTATTCGCCGCGCTCGCGGATATACTCCGGCCACACAGCCCCCATGCGGACCATGAACTCCGCATCCCCCACGGTGTCACCCTTCAGCTCCAGCACGAAAAACATCAGCACGTTAAGTGCCGCCAGACCATAGGTAATATAAGGCTTTTTTTCATTTTCATTCGTCATACGGCGACTTGCTCCCTCTTGTCAAAAACGTGCTAATATGTTAGTATGAGTACAACCTATCAATATTTCATTCACGGAGGTATTTTAATTATGAAATTCTTTATCGACACAGCGAATGTAGACGACATTCGCAAGGCGAACGACATGGGTGTGATCTGTGGCGTTACCACAAATCCCTCTCTGATTGCGAAGGAAGGACGCGACTTCAACGAGGTTATCAAGGAGATCACTTCCATCGTAGACGGACCGATCAGCGGCGAGGTTAAAGCAACCACTGTTGATGCTGAGGGCATGATCGCAGAGGGACGCGAGATTGCAAAGATCCATCCGAACATGGTCGTTAAGATCCCGATGACCGTTGAGGGCTTAAAGGCTGTCAAGGTTCTTTCCAAGGAAGGCATCAAGACCAATGTAACCCTCATATTTACAGCAAATCAGGCGCTTCTGGCTGCAGAGGCTGGCGCTACATATGTATCTCCTTTCCTCGGCAGACTGGATGATATCTCACAGCCGGGCGTTGACCTGATCCGCACGATCTCCGAGATTTTCGATATTTACGGCTATGAGACCGAGATCATCGCGGCGTCCATCCGCAATTCGATCCATGTGACGGACTGCGCACTGGCCGGCGCTGATATCGCGACGGTTCCTTACGGTGTCATCGAGTCCATGACCAAGCATCCTCTGACAGATCAGGGTATTGCAAAATTCCAGGCTGACTACAAGAAGGTATTTGGCGAGTAATTTTTACTCCTGCATCGCGGACTCACGGTCCCTGCGACTGCGGTCACTGCGGTTGCGGCGGCGGTCCCTGCGAACTTCGCGCCCGCCCTGCTCCTCGCGGTTATTCCGGTCTTTGCGGGAATCATCACGATTCTGGCGGTTCCGATTCCGGTCGCGATCCCTGTTCCGGTTATTCCGGTTCTCCAAGCGATCCTCGGGACGCCCCTCGCGATTTCCCTCTGTGCTCCCGCGGTTGTCCCTTCCCTCCCGGTTATTCCGGTTCGAATGGCTGCCGCGGCTGCGCTCACCGGAGCGGTCGTTTCCTTCACGGTGTTCATTTCTGCGGTGCTCCTCCTGTATCAGGCGCTCCTTTTTACGGCCGATATACACGTTCCACTTCATGTAGGCCTCTTGCGCGTTCCGCGACCGGTAAATTTCCGTGCGCTCCTCACCCACAATGTCCGTGATGCTGTACCAGCCTTTATCGTATCCAAACTCGGCAGTTTTCCCCTCTAATTCTTTTGTTCCCAATACAAATTGATGTATTGCCTGCTGCTGCGCCATATGTCAATCCTCCCTGTGCAAAACGTAATTCACAGCCTCCCTGAGCCTCTCGTTCTTCTCGAGCGACTCGCTGTCCTGTTCCAGTTCCCTGGCCTCCTCCTCGCTGAAAAGCTCCCGCAGGGCGACCTGATGGTTGTCCACCGGTATGTAGGACACCTTATCTTTATCAAAGACCGGCCGCAGTACGTAATAGAGCACTCCCGGCTCTCCCTTCACCGCAGAAAGCCGGACAATATTCTCAACCGCACATACTCCCTGAGTCTCACTGTAGATGACCTGTTTTTTCTCAAACATGATTGTTCCCCGCTGTTCCAAAAAACTAAATCCTAATCTTATAGTACCATACTTGTACACTTTTTTCAAAGCAATCCTGTTTTTTTATCTGATCCTCTATTTTATGTGCTTCCGGAATCTATTTGACAATCACACCGCCGCAGAGCACATAGTCTCCCCTGTAAAACACCGCCGCCTGTCCCGGCGCCATGGCGCGCTGAGGCTCCTCGAACTCGCAGCGGATACTCCCGTCCGCGTTCGGATAGAGCACACAGGGCGCCCCCTTGTGGGAATACCGGATCTTGCCGACGGCAGGGGTCGGCGCGTCCAGCGCCTCCACCGCCATACAGTTCACATCCGCAACCTGGCACTCACGTGCAAAGAGCGCCTCGGAACGGCAGAGAACCACCTCATTCATCTCCGGCCGGAGCTCCTTCACAAACAGCGGCGTCTCTGCCGAAATCCCCAGCCCCTTTCTCTGACCGACCGTGTAATGGATCAGGCCCCGGTGCCTGCCCAGCACACAGCCATTTTCGTCCACAAAATTGCCCGGCCGGCTCTCCATGCCGGTTTTGCGCAGGATAAAGCCGGCGTAATCGTGATCCGGCACAAAGCAGATGTCCTGGCTGTCCTGCTTGCGCGCCACGGCAAGGCCAAGCCGTTCCGCGATCCGGCGAATCTCCTCCTTCTCATAATCCCCCACGGGCATGAGTGTCCGCGCGAGCTGCTCCTGCGTCAGGCCATACAGGGCATAGGTCTGATCCTTTGTCGCCGTCACAGAGTTTCGGACACTGTATCTCCCGTTCTCGAGCCTAATGATTTTGGCGTAATGTCCGGTTGCAATTCGTTCCGCTCCAAGCTGATCTGCGCGGAATAATAGGGATTTCCACTTGACATAGCGGTTACAGGCGATGCAGGGATTCGGAGTGTATCCGCGGGCGTATTCCGACACAAAATACTCCAAAATTTGTTTATTAAATTCTGATTTAAAATTTACTGTGCTATGCTTTATTCCAAGGATTTCACATGTTTTTTGAGCCTCTTTTACGGCGTTGGATTCCCAGTCTGCTTCCGACTGGCCCACGACCGCCGGATCATCGTCCCGACCGGTCAGCATGGTTACTCCGACCACCTCATAGCCCTGTTCCTTAAGCAGGTACGCCGCCACCGAGGAATCCACCCCTCCGGACATTCCCACCACGACCTTATTACTCATTTCTTCTTTTTCCTTTTCCATCTTTGCGGAATTTCTACTACTATGTCAAGAAAAAGCTCAATTACCCCGCCGATCAGTTCTATTAAAAAATCTGCCATTTCACCATTCCCCCATGGTTCACTATCCCAGTAAATTGTATCATGGCAGCATCCTCTGCGCAACGGTTTTCACCTGTGCGGTTGCAATCCAACGCCCGTCTGCATTGCCATAAATGGCATGCAGACCTATCTGCCACATTTATCCAGTATACCTTCGGATAGTTATACGGCTTCAGTTTGTTTGGCACCAAGCCTTATATGTGATTTCTGTTCGTCAGACCAGAGAAAAGAAATAGCCGTCACTACAGTGACGGCCAGCCTCATATGAAGTAAATATTTTTTCAAAACTTATAATTAATCCCACTCTGCTTCAAAATGGCATTGGCAGTATGCCTAGATTTTATTTTTGTGTCAACTGTCACATGCTGATTTGTGATCGGGCTATACCAGATTTCATGGTCTCCCTTTCCATGCCGCTTAAAGATACACCCATTTTGGACAAGAACATTGCGGACTTTCTTTTCATATTCAGCCATTACAAAACCATCCGTTCACGTCGTTCTGATGTAAAGACAAGGGAAAGGGGCATATGATCCGGCTGATTCATTTCCAAAAGCTCAGGTATGGCAAAGCGGACACGCTCAATAAGCGCATCAAATGAACCGGATTCAAGAACAAGACCGGGTATGTCTTTACTCGTAGCAATCCATACATCTGTTTCGTCATCCCATGTAAAAGTTACGGTATATTCCATAATGCACCTCCGATAAAATATAACATATTGAGCTAACATTCTTTGCCAGTTAACTTCCATCATTGGTTTATAGAATCTTTTGCATCAGCGTAAAATTAATATAGCACATAGCCTCTTCAAAAGCAACCTATTTGACCATCACACCGCCGATCAGTTCTATTAAAAAATCTGCCATTCCACCATTCCCCCATGGTACACTATCCCAGTAAATTGTATCATGGCAGCATCCTCTGTGCAACCGCACAGGTGAAATTTATCGCAATGCGGGCTGCTGCATCTCCATCTCCTCCCACAGGTCCGCTATGAACTCGGCTGTCCTCCTGGTGCCGGCAATGCCTTCATCCCGCTTTCGCACGGAAACAGTGCCCTCATCCGCTTCCTTCTGTCCGAGGATCACCATATAGGGAACCTGGTCCAGCTGCGCCTCCCTGATTTTATAGCCGATCTTCTCCTCACGGCTGTCCAGCTCACAGCGAATTCCGCTCTGCCGCAGCTGCGCCATAACCTCCTCCCCGTAAGGGATAAACCGCTCCGATATCGTCAGAATCTTAACCTGCACCGGGGCAAGCCACAGCGGAAATTTTCCCGCATAATGCTCTATGAGAAGTCCGATAAACCGCTCGATGGAGCCAAACACAACCCTGTGTATCATAATCGGCCTGTGTGCCCTGCCATCCTCGCCGATATACTCCGCCTCAAACCTCTGAGGCAGCTGAAAATCCAGCTGGATCGTTCCGCACTGCCATGTCCTGCCGATGGCATCCTGCAGGTGGAAATCAATTTTAGGCCCATAAAAGGCTCCGTCCCCCTCATTGACCACGTACTCTTTGCCGGATAGCTCCAACGCCCTTTTCAGCCCTTCCGTCGCCAGCTCCCAGTCCTCATCACTGCCGATACTGTTCTCCGGGCGGGTGGAGAGCTCCAGATGGTATCGGAATCCAAATTTTCGATACACCTCGTCAATCAGGCGGATGACACTTTGGATCTCTCCGGTAATCTGCTCCGGAGTCATGAAAATATGGGCGTCGTCCTGCGTACAGCAGCGAACGCGCATCAGCCCGTGCAGCGTCCCGGACTTCTCATTGCGGTGTATGACACCGAGCTCGCTCATGCGGATCGGCAGCTCCCGGTAAGAGTGCGGCTGCATCTTATAGACCAGCATGCCTCCCGGACAACTCATGGGCTTTATCGCGTAATCCATCCCGTCAATGCTCGTCGTGTACATATTTTCCCGGTAGTGCTCCCAATGGCCGGAGGTCTCCCAGAGCCGGCGGTTCAGGATTATTGGCGTAGAGACTTCCTGATATCCCTCCCGCTCGTGCACCTTGCGCCAATACCCGATCAGCAGGTTTTTCAAAATCGTGCCCTTCGGCAGAAAAAACGGAAATCCCGGTCCTTCCTCCATGAGCGTGAATAGTCCCAGCTCCTTCCCCAGCTTTCGGTGGTCCCTCCGCCTGATCTCCTCCTGCAGGTGCAGATACTCTTCCATCTGGCTGTTTTTTGGAAAAGAAATCCCGTAAATGCGTGTGAGCATCCTGTTTTTCTCGTCGCCCCGCCAATAGGCGCCCGCCAGACTTGTCAGCCGCAACGCCTTCACCAGATTGGTATTCGCCACATGCGGGCCCGCGCACAAATCCACATACTCCCCTTGCCGGTAGAGGCTGATCACTGCGGATTCCGGCAGATTGCGCAGCAGCTCCAGCTTGTAGGGCTCGTTCCGGGCGGCAAAGAGCGCCTCCGCCTCCTCCCTGCCCACCTCCTGGCGGCACAGAGCAAGACTCTCGTTCACAATCTCCCGCATCGTTTGTTCCACCTGCTGCAGATGTTCGCCCGTGAACTCAAAATCAAACTCAAAGTCATAGTAAAAGCCCTCCCGGGCCGCCGGCCCAATGGCGCATTTCGCGGTTGGATACAATCGCTTTACCGCCTGCGCCAGCACATGCGCCGTGGTGTGCCAGAACGCCTCCTTTCCCAGCTCCTCCTCGAAGGAGCACTCCCGCATTTTTCCTTCTTTGTCACATACCTTCATTTCTTATGTCTCCTTTCTTTTTTCTTAACATAAGAAAAGCACCCTTTGGCACACAGCTCCCGCCGTATGTCTAAGGGTGCATTATCAGTACATGCACGGTTCCACCTTAACTTTTCACTTCAGATTCCAACAAATCCTAGACTTTAACGCAGCCATACGGTGGCGCTTACTCCTTTCAGCGACACAGCTCTGGAATGGTTTTCATCTGCTTTCCACATAAAAAACTTCCACCAATCGTTTTTCTCTCTGGATGTTTCCGGCAGGCTACTCTTTTCCGTCATTGCTTTTCTTATGTTAATTGCGATGATTATAGCAGATCGGACTCATGAAGTCAACATGAAATCTCTTCCACCAGATAAAGGGTTCAACGTTTTCGCCCTCCCTACAGCGCTTCTACATCTATGCCCTTCAGCCGCGAATTTTTGTACAGCTTCGCATCTCCCTCTTCCAGATGATATACCCGGTAAAGCAAAAAATTCATGTGCTCGCCAATCTCCACGGGGCGACGTTCGAGGGAACGGTTTACGGTAATCAGTACGCCGTTTACCTCCAGGGTCAGCTCCAAATAGCTCCCTCTGAACGCAATTTCCGTGATGACACCCTCCTCGGCATCCGGCAGCAGCGACTTGAATTTCTCATTGTCGCTCTTAAATACCTCTGTAAATTCCGGACGGATAATCACCTGGCTGTTTTTCGGGAGCTCCTCAAAGCCCTTAAACCCGGCAAAATTCTCGATGACTGAGGACGCTCCGATAAACTGCGATACAAAAGCGGTCTTTGGCTTTTTATATATTTCGGTCGGAGTCCCCATCTGCTCCAGTTTCCCCTCATTTATAATGATAATCTCATCCGCGACCTCTACGGCCTCGTCCTGATCGTGCGTCACGAAAATACTCGTAATCCCAACCTTCGCAATCATTTTTTTCAGCCAGTTCCGAAGCTCTTTGCGGACTTTGGCATCAATCGCGGCAAACGGCTCGTCCAAAAGGAGCAGCTGCGGGCTCGGGGCAAGCGCCCTTGCAAACGCCACCCTCTGGCGCTGTCCGCCGGATAACTGGTCGGGGTAGCGCTTCTCCATGCCCTCCAAGCCTACCAGCTGAACCATTTCCTGTACTCTTTGACTGATTTCCTTATTACTCTTCTTTTGCACACGCAGGCCGAACGCAATATTTTCCCATACAGTCATGTAACGGAACAGCGCATAGTTCTGAAAAACAAATCCAATCCCCCGTTTTCCGGCGGGAAGCGCGTTTACCACATTCCCTTCAATGACCACATCGCCGGAATCCTGGGTTTCAAGCCCGGCGATCATCCGCAGGATCGTAGTCTTTCCGCTTCCGCTCGGTCCCAAAAGCGCGACCAGCTTTCCCTGCTCTATGCCGAAATTAATATCAGACGCCGCCTCAAAATTTCCGAATGTTTTATTGATATGTTTCATTTCTACATACATATCCAGCCCCTCCGATTACAGTTCCCGCTTCCCGCGATATTCAACAATTTGCTTTAACACCAATATGACAATAGATAAGAGCACCAGCAAAGAAGACACGGCAAACGCCTGTGTGATGGACTCCGCGCTGCCAGCCATATAGAGCGCGTCCACCTCCAGCGGGAGGGTAAAGGTTTTTCCTCTCGCTTTGGAGACGGCGTACACCGCTCCGAATTCCCCAAACGCCCTCGCGGCGCACAAAATAACGCCATACAGAAGCGCCCACCTGATATGCGGAAAGGTAACCTTCCGGAAAACGGTAAAGCCCTTTGCCCCCAGCATCACTGCCGCCTCTTCCTCCGCAGTCCCCTGTGCCTGCATCACCGGAATCAGCTCTCTGGACACAAATGGAAAGGTGACAAACACCGTCGCCAGCACAACGCCCGGTACGGAAAATACAAGAGAAATGTCCGTCCCCAAAAAGCTATTCAGCTTATCGACAAACGGCTTAGCCCAGCCCAACCGTCCAAATACCATTAGATAAGCCAGTCCGGCAATCACCGGCGATATCGAAAAAGGAATATCAATAAGGGTAGACAGGATGTTTTTTCCCCTGAAATCAAATTTGGTCAGGCACCAGGCGGCGCACAGCCCAAAAAAGGTATTGACCAGCACGGCGCTGACAGTCGCAATCAACGTGACTTTTAACGCCGATAAGGTATTTTTCGCCGTGATGGCAGAACCGTATACCGCAAATCCGTCTTTTAGGGAGCGGTAAATCACCTCTCCCAACGGAAACACCAGCATAATCAGGAAAAATAGAATCCCCAGCCCCAACAGCAGATACGGTACAAAGCCTTTTGGCTTTTTTCCGCTTTTTTCTCGCACAGACATTTTTTCACCTCAATCTTTCTACCGCTTGGTCCTGCGCCCCGCGATGATTTGAACCATGTTCACCGCAAAGAGAAGCAGGAAGGAAATCAGAAGCAGCACCAGCGCAATCGCCGCAGCCCCCTCATGATCCACCCGGCCAGAATTCAGTTTCTGCATAATCACATAGGAAACCACCTGCGTGCCTTCCCGCTCGCTGTTCCCCGAGATGTAAATTACGCTTCCGTACTCGCCGATTCCCCGGGCCAGCGCCAGCCCGAAGCCTGCCAAAAGCGCCGGCATAAGCTCCGGAAGGATCACCCGGCGGAAGGTGTAGCTGCGGCTTGCGCCCAGTATTTCACTGGCTTCCTCATAGCTCTCCGGCAATTTCTCCAGAACCGGCTGCAAGGCCCGCACCACAAAGGGAATGCCTACAAATACCAGCGCAATCACAATTCCCACCTTTGAATAGGATGCCTTTATCCCGATTTTGCCCAGCATATTCCCCAAAAAGCCCTTGTCAGAATACATTTTGGACAGTGTAATTCCCGCCACGGAGGTAGGAATGGCAAATGGCAGCTCAATCATGGCATCCATCAGGCGTTTTCCGGGGAATTCATAGCGCACAAGAATCCACGCCAGAATCAACCCAAATACGCAGTTGACGGCCGCGGCAACCAGGGAACACGTGATACTGGTCATAAATGCCTGACGCACATTGGAACGGGTAATAAGTTTCCAAAACTCCTCAAAGGGCATCCGGAACGAGTACACAAGAATAGAGGCCAGCGGAATAAAAATCAGCAGCGAAAACATCGCAACACTGATTCCCATTGTCAATCCAAAACCCGGAAGCACCCTCTTACTTCTCTGTTTTTTGCCCATCATACAAATCTCCATTCCAGTCCGTTAATTCTATTACGAACCGCTGTATATTTCATCAAAAATCGCATCGTCCTCAAAAAAATCCTTATACGCCTGATCCCAGCCGCCAAAATCATCAATCGTGCACATATTGACAGACAGATCAAAGGTGCTGCTGAAGGATTGCAGGATGGTTTCGTTCGACGGGCGGTAAAAATTCTTTCCGGCCAGCTTTTGTGCCTCATCGGAATAGAGATATTCCAGATACATCTTTGCCACCTCCTGCGTTCCGTTTTTGTCGGCGTTCTCGTCAACGATCGCCACGGATGGCTCGGCCTTAATGCTGATACTTGGCGTAACCATTTCGAAATCCTCCGGGTGTTCCTGAACCGACAGCAGCGCCTCGTTCTCCCACGCAATCAAGACATCGCCCTGTCCGTTTTCCACAAAGGTCGTCGTGGCACCTCTCGCACCGGAATCCATAACCAGCACATTTTTGTACAGATCAGAGACAAATTTCTTCATAGAGGCTTCGTCCCCGTTATATTTCTTGTCTGCAAAATACCAGGCGGCGAGGAAATTCCAGCATGCGCCGCCGGAGGATTTCGGGTCCGGCGTAATCACCTGCACTCCCTCTTTCACTAGGTCGTCCCAGTCCTTTATGTTCTTTTCATTTCCTTTGCGGACCAAAAATGTAATGGTCGAAGTATAGGGGGAGCTGTTTCCCTGAAATTCACTGAGCCAGCCCGCCTTGATCATGCCGGCCTCTTCGATCAATGTAATATCGTGCGCCAGCGCCAGGGTCACCACATCCGCCTTGTTTCCCTCTATCACGGAGCGCGCCTGGGAGCCGGAACCCCCGTGCGACTGTGTGATTTCTATCGTCTTCCCTGTCTCCTTTTCGTAATACTCCTTAAAGAGCTTATTATACTCCGCATACAGCTCTCTGGTCGGATCATAGGAAACATTGGTTATTGTAATATCCGCCGCCGATCCTGACTTTCCGTCGCCGCCGCAGCCTGCCAGTATCCCTGTCATCATAACTGCCGCCATTCCAAAGGCTGCCGCCCGCTTTAAGCATCCATACTTCATCTTTTTTCCTTCCTTTCTCTGAAAGCAAACGTTTTCTCTCGTCAGCTTGATTTTCTTGGTATATTATGTTATTATTTCCTCGTATTTATACTTTTACCACAAAATTTATTATTTTTCGAGCACAATTTACGCAAACGTTTGATCGAAAGGAATTATTATGTCCTTAAAAAAAATAGCTGCTATGACTGGCGTTTCTGTTTCCACGGTTTCCCGGGTACTAAACAATACCTCCTCCACCTGCGCCTCCAAACAATTGCAGGATAAGATATGGAAGGCCGCAAGGGAAATCGGTTACTGCCCAAACGAGGCGGCCAGAACCTTAAAAAAAGGCGGAAAAGCTCAGGAAAAGTTTCACATCATCATTGTTATGGCCCGCGTCACCGCCGACGAAGATCCTTTCTTTGCGGAGTTATTGCGCTGTCTGGAAATCGAGCTTCTGCAGCAGGAAGCGGCAATTGACGATGTCATTCACGCGGGAGAACACTCACAGGAGGATTTCACAAGGGCAAACGGCATCATTATCTTAGGACGCTGTTCCTCCGCCCTTCTGAAACAAATATCCGATAAAAACAAAAATATCGTAGGAATCTGGCGCAATTCCATGAATTTCAGTATTGACGAAGTCCTATGTGACGGCAAAAAGGCGGCAAAGCTGGCGATCAACCATCTGCTGTCCCTCGGGCATCAGAAAATCGCCTATATCGGCGATTGCTCTTACGAAAGCCGTTATGTGGGCTACTGCGATATTCTGTTCCAAAATAACATTCCGCTTGACTATGAACTGATTCAACAGACCAATCAGACACGCAGGGAGACTGAGGCCGCTTTCCAGAAGCTGATGGAAAGCAGGCGGACGGGGAAAACGGATTTCAGCGCAATTTTTTGCGCCAACGACTACACAGCCATCCATGTTTTGGAGCTTCTCTCCAGACAAAAGCCAGGTATCCGCAACTCGATCTCCGTGATCTCCATTGATGACATTGAGGACGCTCAAAACACGACTCCTTTTCTGACAACGATCCGTATTCCGCGCCGGGAAATGGCGCATATGGCGGTCATGGTTCTGATGGATCGTATCCAAAAAGGGCATACCGATGCTCTGCGGATTGAATTTTTCGGCCGCCTGATCAACCGCGACAGCTGCCGCCCCGTGCCAAGGGATGGGGGCAATTTTCTTGAATACTAAGAGTAAAATTGCCTAATAAGCATATTTTCTTAGCACAAGAGAATCTCTTGCTGACACTTTTTTGAGTCGATATGATGGAACTGGTAGTTTAAAAACGATGTCAGGGGAGTAAGTGGTTTTACATGAATACGAAGATAGGTTCAAAATTAAGGGAATACCGCCAGCGCCACGGCTGGTCAATCGAGCACGTATCGTCAGAGCTCTGCGAACGATATGAACTGGATGTTTCCGGCAAGACGATCTACGGATGGGAGAGTGACCAGTCGCTCCCGCGCACCCAGAGCTTTCTCGCGCTGTGCGAGCTCTATCAGATCGAGCGCCCTTACGAGGAATTCCCGGTATCTCCCCGGCAGAAACCTTTTTACATCACAGCGGATGAATGCATTATGCTCTCCAAAATTCGCCAACACCCCGAGTTTCGGGACATCATCAATCGGATTCTGGACATCTGACGTTGCGGGGAGCATTCTGTTGTGATATGATGTATGGGACAGGAAAGCTGCAGAACGAATTGATCAGTTCAAACTATCCTGTACCCTACATTCAACAAAGGAGATCACACATGGCAAGAGGTGTCGGAAAAAATTATTGGGCGCTGCTGCTCCTGCTTTTGGCGGGGGTCGTGCTGGGCGGTTTCATTGGACAACTGGTCTCCGGAATCCCGTTTTTCAGTTGGCTGAACTACGGACAGACCTTCGGCCTGTCCTCGCCGCTGATCCTGGATCTCGGAATCCTCATAGTCACCTTCGGGCTGACGATCAAGATCACCATTGCAGGAATTCTCGGAATCATCATTGCAGCAATCATCTATCACTTCATCTAATGTTGCCAAGCTTGCGAGAATTGCTTATGATGATAAGGAATCCTCCCACTACGTGGGTCCCTCCTTACCATAAGCGGTTTAGGTATTGCTGCAGCTCCCGCAGCCGGGATTTCATCGCCTCGCGGCCCATGCCGTATGCGGCGAGCAGCTTTTGGCGGCTGTGCTCCACGGGGCTGACATCAATCGTCTTTGACGGGCGGATCACAAAAAGTCCGCCTGTTTTTTCGCGCTCAAGCGCATAGTCGAGCGCCTCATTATAGTGTATGTGACGGGTTTTCAACGCAGCGACGAAATTCGGATACCTGCGAAGCTTCGTGCGCGCCAACGGCACCATCTTGCTCGGGCCCTTGCGGTAGTCCATCGGACGGGTCGTAATCAGCACGTTGCGGTCACAGCCCAGATCTTCCATATAGCGGATCGGCAGCGAATCGCCAATTCCCCCATCCAGAAGCTCATAGGAACCGATTTTTACGATATTGGACACCACCGGCATAGAGGCGGAGGCACGCAGCCACAGCATGCCCTCCCTGTCACAGGCATCGACCCGGTGATAGACGGCTTTTCCGGTATTCACATCTGTGGCGACACAATGAAACTCAAGCGGATTTTCCCGATATGCCTCGTAATCAAACGGGTCCAGATAATCCGGAATATCATGGTAGCAGAATTTCTCCCCAAAGATATCCCCGGTCTTCACGAGTGTGCGAAGGCCCGCATAGTGCGGATTCGTACAGTATGCCGCATTGTAGCGGATCACGCGCCCCGGCTGTCTCGACTTAAAGTTACAGCCGAACACCGCCCCGGCGGACACGCCAATAGCCGCATCAAACTCGATATTATGTTCCATCATGACATCGATCACGCCCGCGGTAAACATTCCCCGCATTGCGCCGCCCTCCATGATCAGACTTCTCTTCATTCCGGAATCCGCTCCTTCCTCAAATAAATATGCCGTTGTTATTATACCATAAATTTATGAGTATATACAACCCTCAAACCCCTTGAATTTGCTGAAAAGTTCAGTATTTGAGGTTGTGCTAGATTGTGTAAAACGCTGTCAATTAGTAACAAATTAGTAACAGCGTTTTACACCTTCTCGGTATAGGCATCAAACGCGAGGCAAATCCAAGCATCACGTTCTTTCTGCCGGGATTTCAAAAGCCCCCACTTTCCGATCTTTCCCTTGCTGTTGATTTGACCGTCAGCTTCTTCAACAATAGTGAAAACACCCTTCCCGGTGAAGCCGTTCTTCTGATAATTTGTCCCTGCGCCCTTGCGAATACACAGATCATCTATTTTCACGCGAACCTTGTAAGGGGTAAATCTGTCGGACGGCTCTGCCACGGCATTTCCCATCGCTGCAGCTACATCTCTGCGAAAACCGTCCATGGTGTACCCCATGTCAAGCTGCGTCCAGAGATGCTCCGGATCTCCGTGGTTGGAAGCAATGCCCCGGACATTCCCCTCCTTATGGCTCACTATGACCCCGTCTCCAAGCGGGTCTAAATGAAACTTCCCGCACAGCATGGCGAACAGCTCCACCGCTGCGTCATAGGTCCGCTTCACCACCGCCTTTGCCGTGGCCACATCAGAGCAAGTAAAATTTGAGCCTGTCGTGTACCGGATACACGCAGGCTCACACATCTCTACCCCGATATGGGTATTATTGCCGCTCCCCTTGCCGCCACTGCCGCAATGCCATCCCCTGTGATCCCACGGAAGTGTCTGGAATACCTTCCCTGTGTTGCCGTCGATAAAACCGTGGACACAAGAATTGTTGTGGGCTGTGCTGTTCCAATTCCTCACGAATATCTCCGCGGACGGCTGGGGGCAACCAACGCTATGTAGCATCAAGCCCTTAACCGTGATTTTGCGCCCTGCTGTGTAACAGGGATTTTTTGTCAAAATACTTTCAATCAATGTCATTTCCCGCACCCTCACTTTCTGCCTTATTTTTCAAAATTTCAATGGCCCTCATAATCGCGGCGGGAATGGGAATCCCCATCAATCCGGCGTTCTCAATGATGGAAATGGTTTCATTGACGATAAAGGCGATAACAACGGCATCCCGAATAAAATTGGAACCCATCACTAAATCGAGTCGGCAAGCAACCAGCACCACAAGCAGGGTTACACCCTTTCGACACAGGCCCTTCCACCCAGCCCGACTTTCCAACCCGCCGTTAGTGGTCTTTTCGCTGTTGCGGAACACCCCGGCAACAATCAGGCCGGTGACATAATCAATGCCCATAAAAATCATAAGGGTTATAAGGGCGGCATCCCACCCACCAAACAAGGAGGCAATGAAGCTCCCAGCTACGCTGAACGCTGTTACAAATTTAGATTTCATATATTATCTACTCCTTTCCTTTTGCCGCTGTGCGGCTCTTATTTAGGTATATAGGCCCTTCAGCCTTTTACCTATGAGTTTGTACCACCGAAAACAATCGGTGTTTGTAGGACCGTTTAAGCCCTCTTTTTTATGCACCAACTAAGACGGCAATCTCCCGCAAATCTTCAACCGGCCCGTTAAAGAAATCAAAATTCCAAATCCAATGATCTTTATATTCGGGTCGCTTGTATTTCTGACAAAGGGGACTTTCCCATACCTTCTTCCAGCGGTCAGCCTGACCCTGACCCGGCTTTTGCAGACTGGAAAGGATCACGTTTATCAATTCCCCGCGCTCTTTCCCCTGTCCATCATCATTTTGTGTAAAGAAGTCAAGGGAAAGTTGGCTTGTAGGAAAGCACAACGGTTTTCCATTCAGGCATAAAAAATCCCCTTCAACTTGAAGGGGTGTCCCATAGGGAATGTTGACCGGGCCGCAAGCGGCCTCGAATCGTGCACGTTTCCGGGCAATAAAGGTTTTATGCATTATCCTGTGTCACCTCCTTCCAGCCATATACACCCGGCTCCCACACATTGCCGTCCGCGTTGCTGATCCAGTGCTTTTCATTATGGGAAACTTGGTCCCCGACATTGTACGCGTCATGCGCTCCAATAGGTTGCGCCCATTTCGGCCATTCCTCTGCCGGATCAGCCACCTTTGTCCACAGACTGGGGGTCACATCCGGCGTCCAATCTGCCTGTGAAGTATGATCCTGCACGCACTTGTAAAGTGCCCCCCTGTACTGCCGCAACTGCCTTTTCTGGTAGTCAATGGGGAAACTCCACGGAGCAAACAATTCCGTGTGTTCGACCGCGGTTACATCGTCAATGCTGCCGGATTCCGCCATTGTGACAAACATGATCCCACCTGTATCACGGGCCTTTTTGATTTCTGTACCGGCATCCGTTTTTTGCAGAATGACGGTTTCCACACCCTCTAAACCGTCCCGTCCTGACAGATGGTATACCGCCCCTTCAAAAGCAATGCCCGCAGCCAACGGCTCCGGGCAAAGGGCATAGCACCCATTTTCCTGTTGTCTGATATAGTTTGGAGTCTCCGTCATGCCGACGCTGACCCCGTCTTTAATTATTCTGTACATATGTTCTTACCTCCAAATAAGATTGCAAAGGATTTTAGACGGAAAAGCCGGGCCGCACCCCACCCGAGTAGTAAGCGTCATATCTGGCGGAGGAACCGTCCGCATTTACACGGCAGAAACTATTGTTGTAGTTGCCCTGAGTGGAGCGGAGAAACCACCACACCCCAGAACTCGTGTTACTGTAATCATATGCTACACGGGAGTTTCCAGCCGCGTAGTAGTCATATTGGTTTTGGTAGTTCTGCTCTGTACTATTTGCAAATTTACGAGTGCCGAATACCTCAAACTCTGACAAGAGAAAAAGATAATCGGTTGTCGCGGTCACGTAAGCAGTGACATTGTAGCCACCGCCCGTGTTGTCCGTGTACTTTGTCGTGGGCTTCATGACAGCCCTTAAATCAGCCGGTAATGCCGCCAAAAGGGTATTTTCCGGGGGACTTGTTGGACTTCCGCTGTTGCCCAATACCGTATTTCTCATGTAGCTGTCTTTCCAGCCGCCATTATTGGTGTTGTAAAAATTCATACAGAATCTGGCACCGTTGATGCTGCCGCTGCTATACTTGCTGTCACAAAGGGCAACCGCCGTACTTCCAATTTTTCCAATCTGGAAGTGAATTCGGTTGCTACCCTCGCGTGCGCTGTTGTGGTTGAATCCCAAAATGAAAGCCTTAATGGAAATGTTGCTAAAGGTGTTTCCCTCCACTGTCCCGTTAAGAGTCAGCGTTTTATCGTCTCCTATGGCCCAATACTGATCGCCTTTACCAGCGTCAGATATTTCCTTGATAGTTGCCCATGTGTTATCATCAAGTACGCTTGCGGGCATTATGACGGTCACACTACATGTCTTATCAACGGGGGCGTTGTAATTGATATCTGCTGCCACCTTAACCGTGATCGTGGTGATACCTTTTGCCTTACCGGTCACGGTTACAACGTTGTTGGATAGGCTTACCGTTGCAACGCTGGGATTGCTGGAGGTTACAGTGATCGCGCCGCCACCGGCCCGTGTCACGGTCATGGTGTCGGTCAATTTTGAGATATTAAGGGTAATGCTGCTTTTGTTCAGAGCCAAGCTGCCAGCCGCCTTGCCGATTGTCCAATTTACCGTCTTCGCCGCCGTGCTGCCATCCGGCCACTGATAATTTTTGCCGGGGGTGAAAGTTGCTGAGTAACTTCCGGCGTTTGTTCCTTCCGTTGCCCCGCCAAGGGTCATTTTACCACTGTTATATCCATTCCATGTCGGTGTCTGCTCACTGCCGTTGTAAATGGGATTATTGCTTTGTGTGGGAAGGGAAATTGTCGCCCGCTTGATAGTCCATTGTACGGTTTTAGGGTTCTTTGTGCCATCACTCCATGTATGCTCGCCGATCGGAGTAAAAATGGCGTTATATGTTTTTGCATCCGTGCCGCTGGTTTCCCCGCTGATTGTCAAACTATCAGAACTGAAGCTGTTCCACGTAGGTGTCTGTGCGCTCCCCGTATAGGTCAACGTGCCGTTTTGCGTGGGAACCACATCAATTGTATTGACGAGTTTGGTGACCACCCCCGCGACCGTGTCTGCGGCTTTCTGCGCGTTTTTTATCTCGCGTCGTATATCAGCATGGGCCTCGTTATTCGTATTGTGATCATTTATTACCTTTTCCCAGCCCTCGACTGCTTTCCACGTTTCCTTGCCAGTTTCGTCCGTGGTTTTAATCTGCAGTTCATTATTTTTGTATCGAAAACCATGCACACCGTTTTCGTCGGTCACGGTTGCGGTCATATGACCACCGGCTCCTTCTTCCAACCCGATAAAAATTTTAATGTAGTTGATCTGCGTCTGCAAATCTTGGATATCTCCAATCGTTGCAATTGCGCTGGAGTCAACATCGAGTGAAACATTGTCTGCATTGCCTACTGTCGTGATAAGCTGGATATATGCGCCGGAAACAGTGATCCCGTTGTAGGGCGGCATATAGCAGTTGCCAGAAAGTTCCACTGCTGCCGCATAGAGAATCTTCCCTTCATCTGGATCATTCGCAAACAGGCCCAGCGTCCGCATATGATAGCCCACGGTCAAGGCGGTATTGTTAAAAGCCGTTTCAACCTTCACCGTAACTTCATTTGTTCGAGTTATACGAGAAATTTCAGATTCTTGCATGATTGCCGGTAGGCTTTCCAGCTCCTCCAATTTGTCCACTGTAAAGGATGCATCGGAAGCACCTATCGCTACAAAGTCAATGTTCGTTGCTGTCCCTGCAAACATTTTTGCAATCAGGGCTTGCCCTTTTTTGGTCACAACTAACCTGCTAAATTCAGCCATTCTCCTTCAATCCTTTCATATTTTCATTTATTTTAATGATTTCCGTTGCTACTGCCCCCGGAGTCATTTGTGATAACTACCATTGCGCTATTTACCATTTGAGTTTCTGCGCATACAAAGCCGCTGGCGATATTAGCTGCGCCCCGAATGATGATATCCTCTCGCCAATCGTTGCTAATGATGAAGGTTTCAACGGTACACACTCCACCCATAATCGCAAGAGTCCCTTCCGCGATACAAGGAAGTTTATTTTGCGCATCGAAAACCATGTTGCACGGGGTCATTACTTCGATCAGGCGTTCCAATTCTTCAACCTGTCCGAACATGTCAAGATTGACTTCCAGCTTAATCCTATAAAAAAGAAAATCCTTAGAAATCGTGAACCCGTTTTCGCCGCAAATTGAAATTAACTTTTCAATCAGCATACGCCACGTATAAGGCAAGGACGCGAACCAACGCGCCTGTACTCTTGCCCTGCGACTTTCAAGGGTATCTTCAGTTGAAGGATAAATTCTCAATATCCGTTCAAACCGAGATAGGCCGTATTCATCTGCAGTTGCAATAAACTCATTTTTCAAGGTCTGGTCAGCAGCTTCCCAAACAATTTTGAATTCAGGATTTTCTGCATTCAGCGTCGCGTTGATTTCCTGATATTCTGTCATAAATGGGGGAAGGTATGAAACAAGGTCAACTTCTCGGATCATTCGCTTGCACCCCCAAATACGGGAACCTGAAATTTATTCAAGGTCATATTTTCGGCGGCATTATTCAAACGGGTATCTTGAATATCCACAACCCCATTGATTGCTAAAATACGGGTTTCAATTTGGCTCACCCGCACAATCAAATAAGGCGCATCCCCCCAACCCCGCCGCAATTCCTCAAAGTAGCTTAAAATTGCTCCATCAATGGAGTTTTGAAGGTTTGTCCAGCCGAATCCAACATCAAAGGTTATGTTTGTTTTTACGGCAATGCTCACCGCTTCCGCTTTCTCCACAGTCACAACATGACCGATAGGCGCAAGGCCGTATCCTTCACCAGCATTTACCTCTGGATCAATGGTTTCCTGCACCGTCTGAATCAGGGTATCCGTAGGAATCCCAAATTCAGAATCAAGAATTGTAAGCTTCACAGTTCCCCCGGTTGTCAGTTTCTTTGCTTTTCCAGCGTGATAAACGGAAGAAAGCCAGAACTTCACATCCGGGTTGACCGTATCAATGACACTTTCATACCATATATCAACGGTTTCCGTAGGGATCATATCGGCGGGGGTAATATCTCCGTTCCATACTCGCGTTACTTTCGTAGCACCTACACCGGGGATTGAGTTTGTTTTATCCAGATAGTCCCGGACATTTCCGCCGAAAGCCTGATCACCGAAAGAATTGAAATAACGTTCCCGCAAATCTTCCGTTTCCTCTGCATCTTCGCCGGGAATCAGGATTTCCGTTAATTCAGCGGTTGCAAGATTGTTGATATATTCAACAGGGATCATGCTACCCAAATACTGATTGCCGATCTTTCCCGCTTCTTCACATTCAACTTTATATTCCCCATCTGCAATTTTTTCCGTGACAATGTAATTCATGGATTCGATACTGAACCGCTTGCCGATCACATCCACGGATGCCGGGGTAAACACGCCCTTCAATACAGCGCGGGTTGCCGGATAAGGAACAATCCCCCGTTCCCTGCAGCGCAATATCAGAAATTCCCTTGAAGCCGTATCCCCGTATGCTTCCCGTAGGATCGTATCCAGTTCTATGTACAGGATCTGAAGTTCTATGGCTGTGGGCGAGTGGGTATCCCAAATAACCGAACCTTCACGCTTATCAAGTTTATCTGATACCCGGTCAAGCATCCTTTGAAGAATTACTTCATAGGTTACATTCTCATACATCAAAAATTCACCTCTCTTTCCGCTTGCACATCCCCGAAAATGGTATGTGCTATAAATGCTACATGGACAACCCCTTTTTGCGGGAAATCGAATTCAAAATTATCAACACTCCGAATCCGATCATCGCAAAGCAACGCCTCCGTGATCCGCCGTTTCAGTTCCGGGCATACATAGGTTACGGGTTCCCCAAAAAGATC
The DNA here is from genome assembly GCA_964636375.1 of uncultured Lachnobacterium sp. Lineage (GTDB taxonomy): Bacteria > Bacillota > Clostridia > Lachnospirales > Lachnospiraceae > Roseburia. The sequence continues at coordinate 38,943 of CAZWRT010000018.1, forward strand.
AAGAAGTTCGATCCCATAATTCCAGCTATATATGATATACTGATAACGTTCTGTCATGATGATTTTGAGAATAGCCTGCTTTACTGCTTCCAGTCCATCAGTATAGCTACGGACAAGGTTTTTATCTGGCTGCATCTTATAAGTATAGCTAGGCAGCTCTTCAATCTCAAAATCTTTATCCAAAAAACCAACCGTTGATGGAATCATCACTTACCCCCTATCCGGTCAATCACAATAAATTTCTGTCCTTCCTGCTGCCTTATCAGGATAACTTCATCACCGACAACCAACCCGTCATGAACAGTGATTTTCTGTTTGTTGATAACAATGCCGTGATTGTGTGAAGCATAAGCGGCTTCCCCGCTTCCCCCTGATCGGTTTTGTGTTTCCCATCCGTATTCAGCGGGAATTGAAACGGTTGTAACATAATCAGTAACATTCCTCGCAAGAATCAACTGCTTTTCACCCAGTACCATCTTCTGTTCAACATTGATTTTCAAGGGTGCAGTACTCACCACTTCCCCAAAATACACATTGACGGGCTTTTTTGCTTCCATAGCTTTTACTGCTGCCCTTTTCAGTGCCTCAATAAATTCATTTGCATCAGCCAACAAAATCACCCCCTCTAAGCGTCAAATCCATCCAGTGTTCACCTTCCTTGTAGATATGCCTGCACTTTTCCACAAGCATCCAGTTTTTCAGCTTTATATCTCCAAGGTCAAGGTTGATCACCACCATCGAGCCCGCCCTGACTCTGTTATCTCCAAAGGCGTTTGTAATATTCAGGTTGCGGGTCTTTTTGTTGTACAGTTTCAACAGTGCATCCGCTTTTGCCTGTCCGTTTTCGCCCTTCTGCAACGTGTCAAAGTATTGTAGGATTCCCCACTTGTTGATGTTGCGAGAATCCTGTGCAATGTATACTTCCCGTTTTCCTGTGTCCTCATTGTCATAAGTCAGCTTGATTTTGTTGTAGGTGTTGTTATCAATGCTTGAGGTGTACTCGAAATTTTCCCCGGTTTCTTCATCTATCATCAGATAGGCCCCAGGGCTGCCCACATACATTGACGATAGGCTTTTCAGGGTCAGCTTCCCAAAATCGTCAAATAATACATACATTTCCCCAGTATTGGTCAAGGTCAGGTCAAGGGCGTTTGCAATCATATCAAAAAGGGAAGTGTTTTCTTCAACCCTTGATTCAATCACAGAACCGGTATTATCCAGAACACCGACATTCAGGGCATGGTCGGCGGCGAGCATCCGCAAAAACTGATCTGCCGTCTTATTTTCATAGACTATGGTATCTTTATTTTTCAGGTACCGCAGCTGATCGTAAGCGGTAACGGTGATGATATGTTCCTTTGATCTTTGCTGTTTGAACACAAACCCAAAGAATACTTCATCACCGTTTTCCTTCATCCTTACCGCACTGCCTTCCGAAAAATCAAGCGCATCATCCTTTAACACCTCGAAAGACAACTTTCCGGGTGTGTTCTTCCGTTCCGTTGTCCATTCAATCCCTTCTTTCACCGCTGGAAGATAGGCTTTCGTCCCACTTTCATTTCCTATCAAAAGTTCAACGCTCATTTTGGCCCCCCTTTTTTCCTATATTGCAGGGATAGTCAGGACTTGTCCCTGATAAATCAGGTTAGGGTTATCACCGATGATTCCCTTGTTTGCATCGTAGATGATTGTATACTTTGATCCGTTCCCGTAGAACTTTTTCGCGACATTCCAAAGGCAGTCACCTTTTACCACCGTGTAGGTCTGCGCTGCTGCCGGCGCCGGTGAAGATGTTGTTTCCCGCCGCGGCTCAACGCTTGCTTTCGGTTTCTGCATATTGTTGGATGTTATATTTACCGTTTTTGCCCCGTAGTCCCGCCATTGTTTCAATTTTATTGTTACCAGCAGGTCAAACCCGTTCTTTGCATCCTCTACTATCTTGTAATCTTCCAAAGATACTTTGATATTGGTGTCGAAAAGTTGTTTCCCGTTCGGTCTCATCCTGCATACGATGAACTGGAAGGGCTTCTTACTCGTCTTCAGTGATTCAAAATAGTCCAGAAAGTAGTCCGCACCTTTGAATCCTGACTTGTAAACGGCGAACGGATATCTTTCTTGTGGAATCCTGCACTCAAATTCAATATCCGTAAGTCCCGCTTTCTTCAGAATGTTTATTTCCCCCTCGTTTATCAGGGTAACAGTTTCATTTGCATTGTTGATCTTCACCGTTAGCTTTGGGGGCGCAATCGGCAATAAACACTTTTTTAAATAAAAATCATAGCCACTTTTTCCCATTAGTCATGCACCCCTTCCGTCGCAATGTCGATAGCTTCATTCACCATATCGGTCATGCCGGACATGATACCGTCTAAGTCCATGCCGTTCTTTATGGTGTTGTGGTTCGTCTGTTCAATGCGAATCTCTGCCGTTGTGAATCGGTTGATTGCATCCTGCTCCGCAATATCCCGAAGGTATTTCAATTCTTCCGCGGTTACATCCATAGTCCCGGTATTTTCTGCAATATCATCAACACCGTTTCCAATCCTATCAAGCAAGTCACGATAGTCGCTTATGTAATCCTCGGGATTAAATGGCTGATCATCAATATTGCCAAATAGATCAGATAACATGCTATTTATAAAATCAGATACCCTAAAATCTCTTGCTGCGTCAGCATAACTGTCAACTAACGAGTTGAAGTTATCTAAATCAAGTTCTGGTAATTTTGAAACGGTCATACTGGCAGTAATGGAGTCTATATTGGATAGGGCTTCTTCACGCATTGCCTCGATTCCCTGTTCACTTAATACAAAGTCCGCATTGATTTGAGTACCACCAAATACGCCGGCAATCTGATTGTAAAGACCTATCATGTTTCGCATTGTGTCCGTCAGCCAACTTATATTATTTACAGCAGATATTGCCATGTCGGCTATAAGATTAACAATATTGATACAACTGTTTCTCAGCGAATCCACAATTTCATTTTGCACAGATATGATTCCATTGCCAACTGGTACAACAGTGCTGTTATAAAATTGTCCCAACGCTTTAGCTTGATTTGCCCACATATCGACCATGAAATTACGGAACCCTTCACAGTTGTCCCATAACAAAATCAATGCGGCAATCAAAGCAAAAATGAGAACAATAATCCATACAATCGGGCAAGCGTACATAGCTGCATTAAGTCCCTCTTGTGCGGTCACTTCTGCCCACGTTGCCGCCGTTGTAGCCCAAACAGCCGTTGCGTGGATATTTTCAGCTATTACCATAGCCCCCTTTGCTGCTGCGGAAGCTAACTCTAAACCTTTGGTGATTGCAAGGTAAGTACCATATACCGACAAAGCCCCGATAATACCATAAATGATAGGACTGATCCAGCTCCAGTTATCGATGACCACTTGCGCAAAGTTAATAGATCCTTCCAGCACCCAAGACAATATAACAAGTAAGAATTCAAGCCCGGTAGTAATTCCAGAAATTACAATTTCGATAGTAGG
>CAZWRT010000019.1:0-39931 GCA_964636375.1 uncultured Lachnobacterium sp.
CATGCGGTTATTGCCCGCGTGCTGGAGTCTCACGGTTACACCGTGGGGATTATCGCGCAGCCGGACTGGAAGGACAACGCCTCCATATCGGCTCTCGGTGAGCCGAGGCTTGCATTTTTAGTATCTGCGGGAAATATGGATTCCATGGTGAACCATTATTCGGTTTCGAAGAAACGGCGCAGTGCGGATGCCTACACGCCGGGTGGTGTCATGGGCAGACGCCCGGATTACGCCGCGGTCGTGTATGGCAATCTGATTCGCCGCACCTACAAAACGAAACCAATTATTGTCGGTGGGATCGAGGCGAGCCTTCGACGGCTTGCACACTATGATTACTGGTCGAACCGCGTGAAACGATCCGTGCTTTTGGATTCGGGGGCGGATCTGATCTCCTACGGAATGGGGGAGCGCAGTATCGTGGAGATCGCGGACGCGCTTGCGGCAGGGATCGACGTGAAGGATATCACATACATTGCAGGGACAGTCTTTAAGACCAGAAACAAAAGTCTGGCCGGAGACGCTGTAGAGCTGCCGGATTACGATGAAGTCCGGACGGACAAGAGGACGTTTGCCCAGAGCTTCTACACGCAGTATCAGAACACGGACCCTTTTTCCGGGAAACGCCTCTGCGAGCCTTACGGCGGCAATTTGTATGTGGTGCAGAATCCGCCGGCCCTGCCGCTTTCTACGGAGGAGATGGACGCGGTGTACGCGCTTCCCTATATGAGGAGTGCACATCCCTCTTATGACGCAGAGGGCGGGGTTCCGGCCATCCGTGAGATCAAGTTTTCGCTGGTCAGCAGCCGGGGCTGTTATGGCGGCTGCAGCTTTTGCGCTTTGACCTTCCATCAGGGGAGGATTGTTCAGACGAGGAGCCACGAGTCGATTGTCGCGGAGGCAGAAATTCTCACACAGGATGCGGAGTTTAAGGGGTATATTCATGATGTGGGAGGCCCGACAGCGAATTTCCGCGGACCTTCCTGCGACAAACAGCTCACGAAGGGCGTCTGCAAAGAACGCCAGTGCCTGTTTCCGACACCGTGCAAAAATCTCAAGATCGATCACAGCGATTATATTGCGCTCCTGCGAAGACTGCGAGAGCTGCCGGGTGTGAAGAAAGTGTTTATCCGCTCCGGCATCCGCTTTGACTATCTGATGTATGACAGTGACCCGGCGTTTTTGCGGGAGCTCTGTGAGCACCATGTCAGCGGACAGCTCAAGGTTGCACCGGAACACATCTGCGATACAGTGCTGGAAAAACTCGGAAAACCGAAGGCGGAGGTTTACAATCGGTTTGTGAAGGCGTATGATAATATGAACAGGAAGCTTGGGAAAAAGCAGTATCTGGTGCCGTATCTCATGTCCTCCCATCCGGGCTCAACCTTAAAGGAGGCGGTCGCGCTTGCGGAGTATCTGAGAGACCTTGGCTATATGCCGGAGCAGGTGCAGGATTTTTACCCGACGCCCTCCACGATTTCCACCTGCATGTACTACACGGGGCTCGACCCGCGCACAATGCAGCCGGTGTATGTGGCGGACAATCCCCATGAGAAGGCAATGCAGCGCGCCCTGATCCAGTACCGTAACCCGAAAAACTACGATCTGGTTTACGAGGCGCTGACAAAGGCAGGACGAATGGATCTGATCGGCTATGACAAAAAATGCCTGATCCGTCCGAGAAAAGCCCTGTGGGAGAAGGAGCGTGCTCCAGAGACACGCGCGACTGAAAAAATTCGTAAAAAGAAAACAATCAGAAACATTCATAAAAAGAAGGAGAGGGGGAAGAACGACAAGTGATGGATTATCAGCAGTGGGTGGAGTATGCGATCGTCGAGTACGATACGGTCAGCACAAATTACAACCACAAGGTGTACGAAAATATGGTCGAAGACCCCCAGACGCATGATTTGAGTCTGGTTCAGCTCACTCTGCGGGAGGTGCTGGGCAAGTGCGCCGGAACCGACTACGAGGATCGGATCAGGCGCGCCGTGATGAAATGCGTCTACACGGACGCGGACTTAAAGAGGGAGATCCGCAGGATCATGAATCTCTTTTTTGAAGTGTAGGAGCCTGCAATGAGAGAGTTCTCGATTACGTCCAATGAGTCCGGCCAGCGGCTGGACAAGTACTTAAAGAAAATTCTGCCGAACGCCAATGCGGGCTTTCTCTACAAGATGCTCCGCAAGAAGAACATCACATGGAACGGGAAAAAGGCCGCAGGCAGTGAGATCCTGCAAGAAGGGGATCTCGTGAAGCTCTTTCTGGGCGACGATACCTTCCTAAAGTTTACAACTGACCGTGGGGAGCTTATGCGCGAGTACGAAATGCTGGGAAAGCTCCCGATGCACGGACTGAAAGTAGTTTATGAGGATGCGGACATCCTCGCGGCTGACAAGCCGTACAACATGCTCTCGCAGAAAGCGGACGCATCGGATGTCAGTGCAAACGAGTATCTTCTGGGCTGGCTGATTCGGACGAAGGCTCTTCTGCCGGAAGATTTTCTCACCTTCCGTCCCTCCGTGTGCAATCGTCTTGACCGCAACACGACCGGGCTGATCCTTATGGGAAAGACCCTAAAAGGAACTCAGACGCTCTCCAGGGAGCTGCGTGAGCGGGCGATGCAGAAGTACTACCGTGCAATTGTGCTGGGAGAGGTGAAAGAGGGGGCGCGCCTGAAGGGGTATCTGATTAAGGACGAGGTCCGGAATCAGGTTCAGATCCTTCCGGCAGAACGTGAGGGGGCAGTCCCGATAGAGACGGAGTACCGCCCGGTCTTGCACAGCGGCGCATTCACGCTGCTGGAGGTTCATCTGATCACCGGGAAAACCCACCAGATCCGGGCGCATCTTGCCTCGATCGGTCATCCCGTCATCGGCGACCTCAAGTATGGGGATGAGAAGATCAATAAGAAATTGCATGAAGAGCTTCATGTGAAACATCAACTGCTTCATGCATATCGTGTTGAGTTTACAGACGGCAGAGTAATCTGCGCCGAGCCGCCGGAAGTGTTTGCGCGGGTGATGGGTTCAGACTGTCCGTGCGGCGCTCATTGAGCCGTGCGCATTATCTTCCACTGTATTAATATAACATTTAGGAGAATTACCCGATGGCAACATGGAATTCCCGAGGGCTCAGAGGTTCCACCTTAGAGGATCTCATAAACAGGACCAACGAAAAGTACAGAGAAAATCACCTCGCACTGATTCAGAAAATTCCCACACCGATCACTCCCATAAACATTGACAAGGAGAGCCGTCACATCACCCTTGCCTACTTCGAACAGAAGAGCACCGTGGACTACATTGGCGCAGTGCAGGGAATTCCTGTGTGTTTTGATGCCAAGGAGTGCAACACGGACACTTTTCCCCTCGCCAACATCCATGAACATCAGGTGGAGTTCATGCGGCAGTTCGAGGAGCAGGACGGTATCGCATTCCTCCTGATTTCCTTTACGCATCGGGATGAATTCTATTACCTCCGCTTTGCCGACCTGCTGCGGTTCTGGGAACGCGGCGCAGGGGGCGGGCGCAAGAGCTTCCGCTATGAGGAGCTTGATCCTGTTTACTTTTTGCCGCAGGTTTCCGGTATTTTAGTGCCTTACCTGAATGTGTTGCAGAAGGATCTGGAGTCGAGGGGATAGTATTATTTGCGGGGCCGGCGCGGGCAGTATGCGCGCCAGCCGAGGAAAATGAGTCCTGCAGCGATCAGCAGGTATAAAATTGGCGCGAACTGATAGCTGGTCAGCCGGAGTCCGAACAGCCGAAAGAGCCTTGGATCTATAAATCCCTGATCCGCCTTCAGCAGATTGATCGGAATCAGATTCCAGAACTGGGAGAGCAGTCGCCAGTGCAGTGGGATCGGAATGAGTCGTGACGCGAAAAGAAACGCCACAAGGATTGCCATTGCGCCGATGCTGTGGTGCAGAGAGTGTGCGAGCACCATCGCGGCGAGCCCGGTGATAATCGAGGATAAGAGCAGCAGGAAGAACATAATGAGCATGACCTGTCCGATGCTCAAATCCTTGGAATCCAAAAAGAAAAACGACATCTGAAAATGAGCTCCAAAGCCGTCCGTCCCGTAGTACAGGAATTTTCCGAGCATATATACCGCGGACAAAAGGAGAGTGGCGAGGAGGCTGACTGCACATCCGGCGGTAAGCTTTGCCGCGTAGAGAGAACCCCTTCCGTACCGGCTGCTCAGCAGGAGCTGGTCGGTCTTTAAGCTCTCCTCCTCGGTGAACACACTGACCATGCAGACGGCGGAGAAAAAGGTCAGGATCATGCAGGTCATATAGAATCCGTTCATTGAAACGAGATCTTGGTAGGCATAGGCGTACTCGTAAGTGAAATCCGCCGGGAGCTGAGATTCCTGTTTCTCCCAGTATTCTTTTTCCGATTCCGAGAGACCGTAGGTTTCCCAATGTTTACGCACACTCTCCGTCCTTGCCTCAAGGATCTCCTCCGCTGTCGCCGCCGACATCAGGTTTGTGCCGGTCTGTGACAGTATGTAATAGAGATCTTCATAGGGCAGAATTTCGTCGAGATAGATTTCACTCTTCCAGTAGAGGTCGCTCAGGCTCTGAAGCTTTTCGCGGGAGGTTTGTATTTCGGCGAGAAGGGCGTCGTCGAGGGTGCGGCCGGAAATGATGTGGCCGCTCTCGCGGATTTCGGAGGCACTGCCTCCGTTCAGAAAATCATTGATGAAATTGGAAAAGCCGAGGAACGCCTGAAGTACAAGCACCACAAGGAAGGTGATCCATGTGCTCCTTTTTTTGAATATCTTTTTTAGTTCATAATAGAATAAACGCATCATTCTTCCTCCAATCCTCCGAATTCTTCTAAGTAAAATGCTTCGAGATCCTCCGGCACATCCTCTTTCGTTCCGTCGAACACGAGCTGTCCCATGTTCATCATGAGAATACGGTTGGCGATCCGGTCGATGTCCGATACAATGTGCGTGGAGAAGAGCACAATGCTTTTTTCTCCGAGCGACGCGATCAGATTGCGGAACCGCACGCGCTCCTTCGGATCAAGTCCCGCAGTCGGCTCGTCCAGAACCAGCAGGTCCGGCGAGTTGAGGAGGGCCTGTGCGATGCCGATCCGCTGTTTCATTCCGCCGGAGTAAGTGCGCATTTTCTTATTGGCATGGTCGCTCATGGCGACCAGCTCCAGAAGTTCATCCACGCGCCTGGCAGCAGCGTGTTTATCCAGTCCCTTGAGCGCCGCCATGTACATGAGAAAGTCCTTGCCTGTAAAATTCGGGTAGTAGCCGAAATCCTGCGGAAGATAGCCCAGCCGGCTGCGGTAGGCTTCCTCGCTGACGTCGATTCCGTCCAGCGCGATCGTTCCGCCGGTGGGCGTGAGGATGCCGCAGATCATCCGCATCAGCGTTGTCTTTCCGGCGCCGTTGGCGCCCAGCAGACCGTAGACGCCCGGCATAAAGTGAAAGGAAAGCCGGTCAACCGCAATTTTGTTTTTGTATTGTTTGGTAAGTCTGTCAATCACTAATTCCATAAGAAACCTCCATTTGTTTCATTGTTTTTGCACCTTCAAATATTACGCCCGCCGCCGATGCTGCCAGTGCGAATATCCACCATGAAAACTGGATCTCTGCAAGGATGTTAAGGAGCTGGTGCAGGAGCGGTATCGCGCTCATAAATACGGCAATCCCCAGACAGACATAGATCGAATCGGCGGAATGGATGTGCCGGGTCGCACACAGGCAGAGGCTGGTAGTGATAAAATACGGGCACAGCAGGTAGACTCCGGTTTGCAGGAAGGAAGTCCCTGCAGCCGAGCCGACCACGAAGATGAGGGCGGTAAAGACAAAGATGTTCGTTATGCCCAGAATCACAAGCCGGGAGAATATCACACTGCGCAGGGAAAAGCGCGATGCCATCTCCAGCTCAGACATGCCAAACCGCTGGGAGCGTCCGCTCTCCGCGATGACAGAGACCGCCATGAGCGGAACCAGCGCGGCCACTGTCCAGATTGCACTCTCGGCCAGACGGGGCGCAAGAAGCAGCGCGGCGGCAAGCACGACCGCATCCAGAAACCAGATTCGCTTGCGGATGTAGCCAATCTGGGAGCACAGAAAGCGGGTGAGAGACATGGGATGTCCCGGCAGATTTCGTAAAAACTCGTTTTTGCGCAGAGGGGGTGGGGCTTCAAACGCACTCTGCAGTAGTTTTCGATAAGTTTTATTCATAGACGCCTTCTTTCTCCAATGCAGTTTTTAGTTTTTCAGAGGCGGCGAGCAGACGCCTGCGCACGGCAAAGCGGGACAGTCCCGTCAGTTTTGCAAGAGTCGATACAGGGACACCGTTCGCATAGCGCAGAAGCAGGAGTTCCTGCGTTTCCTCAGGAAATGTCGCCAGTGCCCTGCGCACCGCCAGACCGGATAGCAGTTGTTCCTCCGGAAAAGTCTCCGGTATCTCGTCCGGGAGCTCGGCAGTCTGCCGTTTGCGGAAATGATCCGTGCAGAGATTGCGCGCAATGGTGTAGAGGCACTGCAGGGACTTCCCGCCGCTGTGGTACTGCCGGTGTTGCAGATACCGTAGAAAGGTTTCCTGCGTGACATCCTCTGCCGTTTCCCGGCTGCGCAGCCTGAAGTAGCAGTAGCGGTAGATTTTGTCGTATTCACATTCGATTTCCATGGATCGCGGGAACCTCCTTTCAATAGGTATAACGAATAAGGCATGTAAAATGTGCGGTAAAATTATTTTTATTTTATTATAGTATTTCCGGGCTGACAATTCCAATTGTCAGGGAAACGCTGTTTGTAAAATTAATGTCAGATTAACATATAATAATTGAAAATATGGATAAAATATGTTAATGTAGTTATGGAGGCGAGGGGAATGTTTGAGGTAAGCTTATCAGAGGATGCACTGATCGCCGATACGGCAACCAGTGAGGGAACTCAGAAAAAATACCGCAGCGGAGAATACTGGTATAAGCTGGACAGCCGCGGGCAGGAAGGACTTGCAGAGTATCTGGTTTCGCATCTGCTGAAATTCAGCAGTCTTGATCCGGCGGAATATATCGTGTATGAGCAGGGGATCATCAATCAGAAAGCCGGGTGCCGAAGCGTCAATTTTTTACAGCCGGGTGAGGAACTGATCACTTTTTACCGGCTGTATTTCAACGAGTTCGGAAAGGATTTGTCCCGGCAGCTTGCGCTTATGGAATCCATGGAAGAACGAATCAGATATACTGTTGATTTCGTTCGGCAGACTTGTGGGATTGACGTGACGGATTACCTTCGCAAAGTGATCACGCTGGACCGCATTGTGCTGAATGAGGATCGGCACTTAAATAATCTTGCGCTGATTTCAGACGGAAACAACTATCGTCCGGCCCCTGTCTTTGATCAGGGAATTTCGCTTTTGACGGCGAATCAGAGCGTCAATTGGAACTTCCCTGTGGCGGAAAATGTCAGGCGGGTGGTTGCGCGGCCGTTTTCCGGATCGTTTGACCGGATGTATGAGTATTTTGGAAACGGCATCACATTTGATGTGGACCTTGCCATGGATTGGCTGCGGGCGGAGCCGGAATCCAGGGAGAAGGAAGTCCTAATCTATCAGCTGACGCAGCATGCTGTCGCAAAAAGGGGGAGAACAGATGGAGAATATTGAACAGTTTATTCGGATGTTGACCTATGAAAAAGAGTTGCTCAGGCGCTCGATTGATGAATTAGAGAATGGGCAGGTTCAGCGGGAGATACAGAAAAAAAACATCGTGATCAAGAAAATCCGGGGCAGGCTCTACTATTATGAACAGTGGCACAGTGAGGGGAAGCTGCATTCCCGTTCCCTGGGGGTTGTGAAGCCTGGCCGCATCGCGGAAATAGAGAGCCGGTACTTAAACGAGCGGCTCATGGAGGAGAAACTTGAAGAGAAAAAACTGCTCCTTGCAAATATTGAGAGCGCATTAGAACAGGCGGAGAAAAAACGGCCTCAAAAGAAGCTGGTGGACCGCTATACGTTTGAGGTATACTGGAAAGATGAAATTACGGCGCGCGTTTATGTGCACGAGCGGGAGGCGATTGTCTCACGCTTCGTGGAACATCCGGTCAAGCAGCTGTTTGCTGCGGACCGCATGACGAGAAACCAGCTGAACCGGATTTTAGAACTCCGCTGCTGGGAGCGGGGGAGGGCGGATATCCAGGAACTGTTGAACCGGATCGGTCTCAGCGAGTACAATCCGCAGCAGATTGTGCGGCGCACCCACGGCGTCTCTTACAATGACTATATCTGGTTTCGATTTCCGGGGGAAAGACTGACCAGTCGGGATGTGCTGGTGCGTGCATAAGCAATGAAAAGGGAAGATGCTGTTTTTGGTAGTTGACAAGCGGCTGTGTTTCCCATATAATAAGAGAGATTTATCGTGCTACCGAATTATCACGCTATCACTGTACTATATTAAAGTAAAACGAGGAAATTATGAAAAATCAGATGTTACATACGCCGGATGGCGTGCGGGATATCTATAACGGAGAGTGCAGCCAGAAGCTGCTCTTGCAGGAGAGGCTTTACAATGTGCTGCTCACATACGGCTACCGGGATATCCAGACGCCTACCATTGAATTTTTTAATGTGTTTGCCAGGGAGGTCGGGACGACGCCCTCGAAGGATCTGTACAAATTTTTTGACAAGGAGGGCAACACGCTGGTGCTGCGGCCGGATTTCACTCCGTCCATCGCCAGGAGTGCCGCCCGGTATTACACCGAGGAAGATATGCCGGTCAAGCTGTGCTATATGGGAAACACCTTCATCAATTCTTCTGACTATCAGGGGCGGCTCAAGGAGAGCACTCAGTGTGGGGTGGAACTGATCGGGGATTCCAGTGTGGAGGCCGACGCAGAGATCCTCGCCATGGTGGTGGATTCCCTCAAGGCGGGGGGACTCAAGGAGTTCAGGATCTCCGTGGGACACGCCCGGTTCTTCAGGGGGCTGGTGAAGGCGGCAGGCCTTGGCGAGGAGGCTGAGGAGGAGCTTAGAGAGCTGATCTCCAATAAGAATTTTCTCGGCGTGGAGGAATTTATCGGGACATTAAAGCTGGAGGAGAACCTAAAGCAGCTTTTCCTTCTGCTGGGAAGTTTTGAGACGGATGCTGCAGGTCTTGGCGAGGCGAAGAAGCATGCCATGGCTTATCCGGAGATCGGTTCCGCGATCTCGGAGCTGGAGCAGCTGGACGAGCTGCTGCACGACTATGGAATTGACAAGTACATTTCCTTTGAACTCGGCATCATCAGCAATTACCAGTATTATACCGGAATCATCTTTTTCGGATACACCTTTGGCACGGGAGAGCCCATTGTCCGCGGCGGCCGCTATGACAGACTTTTGGCCTATTTCGGGACGGACGCGCCCTCCATCGGCTTTGGAATCGTGGTAGATCAGCTTATGGCGGCATTGTCACGGCAGAAAATCCGTCTGGAGGTGAGGGAGGATACGCTGCTGCTTGCATATTCGAAGGCCCGCAGTAAGGAGGCGATCGCGAGGGCGACCCTGCTCAGAGGGCGGGGACAGCGCGTGAAAACGGTCCTCATGGACGGAAAGCGCACCCGGGAGGATTATTTGGCCTACGCAAAGAAAAATCACCTGGTTCAGGTGGAATTTATGGATGAGGACAAGTGATGGAAGAGAAGAGATATTTAACATTTGCACTTGGTAAGGGGCGGCTGGCGCGAAAGACGCTGGAGCTTTTTGAAAAAATCGGGATTACGTGTGAGGAGATCAATGACCCGGAAACGCGAAAGCTGATCTTTGTCAACGAGGAGTTGAAACTGAAATTTTTCCTCGCGAAGGGGCCGGATGTGCCGACCTACGTGGAGTACGGCGCGGCGGATATCGGCGTTGTGGGGAAGGATACGATCCTTGAGGAGGCCCGCAACATCTATGAGGTGCTGGATCTGGGCTTCGGAAAATGCCGCATGTGCATCTGCGGACCGGAGAGTGCCAGAGAGCTCCTGCAGCACCATGAGCAGATCCGCGTGGCGACGAAATATCCGCGGATTGCGAGGGATTATTTTTACAACAAAAAGTATCAGACTGTGGAGATCATCAAGCTGAACGGCTCCATCGAGCTGGCGCCGATCGTGGGGCTATCCGAGGTTATCTGTGATATTGTGGAGACCGGAACCACCTTAAAGGAGAACGGTCTGGCTGTGCTGGAGGAGGTCTGTCCCCTCTCGGCGCGGGTGGTGGTCAATCAGGTCAGCATGAGGATGGAGAATGAGCGGATTACAAAGCTCATTCGCAGGTTGAAGGAGGTTACAGCATGAAAATTTTAAAACTTACGGAAGAAACAGGGAAAAGTGTTCTGGAGAACCTTGCCAATCGCGGTTTAAACAGTTCCGGTGAGTTTGAGAGCAAAGTGAATGCCATCATCGGGGCGGTACGCAAAAAGAGGGATGAGGCTGTCTTTTCTTTTACGAAACAGTTTGACGGCGCCGACATTAATGCAGACAACATCCTCGTGACGGAGGAGGAGATAAAAGAGGCGTACGCGAATGTGGATGAAAAGCTTCTGGGAGTTATCCGAAAGTCTCTGGTGAACATCCGGAAATACCATGAGAAACAGGTGCAGAATTCCTGGTTTACCACAGAGGACGGGATCATTCTGGGACAGAAGGTCACGCCTCTGGCGACGGTTGGCGTGTATGTGCCGGGCGGCAAGGCTCCGCTGGCGTCCTCGGCACTGATGAACGTGGTTCCGGCGAAGGTGGCGGGAGCGGGCCGCATCGTCATGTGTACGCCTCCGGGCAAAGACGGCAAGATTGCCCCGTTTACGCTGGTGTCCGCGAAGGAGGCCGGGGTGGACGAGATCTACAAGGCAGGCGGCGCCCAGGCGATCGCCGCCATGGCGTTCGGAACGGAGAGCATCCCGAAGGTGGACAAAATTGTCGGCCCGGGCAACATTTATGTGGCTCTGGCAAAAAAGGCGGTGTTCGGATACGTGAGCATAGACTCTATCGCGGGTCCCAGCGAGATCCTTGTGCTGGCAGACGATAGCGCAAACCCGCGCTATGTGGCGGCGGATTTGTTGTCACAGGCAGAGCACGACGAGATGGCCTCTGCGATTCTGATCACGACGAGCGAGGCGCTGGCAGATGCAGTTTCTGCGGAAGTGGACAAATTCGTGGCCGAGCTGTCCAGACGGGAAATCATTCAGAAGTCCCTGGACAATTACGGCTACATTCTCGTGGCTCCCGATATGGATGCCGCCGTCGAGACGGCGAACGAGATCGCCTCCGAGCACATGGAGATCGTGACAAAAGATGCATTCCACGTGATGACGAAGATTAAGAACGCGGGAGCAATCTTTATCGGGGAGTACTCCTCGGAGCCGCTGGGCGATTACTTTGCGGGACCGAATCACGTGCTTCCTACCAGCGGAACTGCGAAATTCTTCTCTGCGCTGTCTGTGGACGATTTCATCAAAAAATCCAGCATCATCTCATATTCCAGAGAGGCGCTGGAAAAGGTGCACCGGGATATCGAGCAGTTTGCGGAGTGTGAGAAGCTGACAGCTCACGCAAACTCGGTCAGGGTCCGGTTTGAACAGGATTGAGGCGGGGGTACATATCATGGCAGAAAGAACAGTTAGTTTAGAGCGAAAGACGAAAGAGACGGACATCCGCCTCACCTTAAGTCTCGATGGCAGCGGTGCGGCGAAGGTAAATACGGGAATCGGATTTTTCGACCATATGCTGGAGGGATTTGCAAAGCACGGTTTTTTTGACCTCGAGCTGGAGTGCACGGGAGATCTCGCGGTGGACAGCCACCACAGCATTGAGGATTGCGGGATTGTGCTTGGCAGTGCGATCAAAGAGGCGCTCGGCGACAAGGCGGGAATCCGTCGGTTCGGCGACTGCATTCTGCCGATGGACGAAACACTGGTGCTGTGCGCCGTCGATTTGTGCGGCAGGCCGTATCTGGGGTTTGACGGCACCTTTACTGCGGAAAAAATCGGCTATATGGACACGGAGATGGTGCGGGAATTTTTCTATGCTGTCTCATATTCGGCAGGGATGAATCTTCACTTAAAGGTCTTAAACGGAGGCAACAATCACCACATGGCGGAGGCGATGTTTAAGTCTTTTGCACGTGCGCTGGATGAGGCGGTGACGCTCGATCCGAGGATCGCCGGTATTTTGTCTACGAAAGGAAGTTTATAAGCGATGGAACATAAGAATATTGTTGCGACGGTCTACTTAAAAAACGGCAAATCCGTGCGCTCCCTGACGGACTTCACGGAGACAGAGATGGATGTATTTCAGTTATGCCAGAACTATAACGACAGCGGTATTGATAAAATTACGATTCTGGATCTGTCTACGGATGACGATGAGCATGAACTGAACATCCACACGATCAAGAATATTAACCGCAACATTGAGATTAAGGTGTGTGCGGGCGGCAACATCAACCGGCTGGAGGATGTGCGCAAATTTCTCTACGCGGGCTGCCTTCAGGTGATTTTGAATGCCTCGAAACCCTCGAGTATCGGTCTGGCGAAGGAGGCGAGCGAGCGTTTTGGCAAGGATCGGATTCTGGTCTCGGTCAGCAATCTGGACTTCATTTTTAAGAATCGGGAAATCATGGCAGACACATTCCACGAGATTCATGTGCTGGATGAAGGCATTCTGGATGCGGTGGATAATCTTACCGGTGTGCCTTATGTGGTGGTTTTGCGGCAATTCGACTATGACCATGCCGTAAGTCTCTTAAAGCGCCAGAACATCCGTGGGATTACAGGACCTTACATCAACAGTACGGACACGGACATCATGAAGCTGAAGTCGCGTTTCTCCGGTGAGGGGATCAAGATGGATAATTTTGCCCCGAATCTGAAATGGGCAGATTTAAAGCTCAACTCTGACGGCATGGTGCCTGTGATTGTGCAGGATTACCGGACGGATGAGGTGCTGATGCTTGCGTACATGGACGAGGAGGCCTTCAACACGACCTTAAACATCGGCAAAATGACCTATTACAGCAGGAGCCGCAAGGAACTTTGGACCAAGGGACTTACCTCCGGCCATGTGCAGTACGTGAAATCCCTCGCGGCGGACTGTGATTTTGACACGATTCTGGCGAAGGTGTCCCAGGTGGGACCGGCATGCCACACAGGCAGCAGGAGCTGTTTTTACAATGAGATTGTCCGCAAGGAATTCGTAGAGAAAAATCCCTTAAAGGTCCTGGAGAGCGTCTACGATGCGATCAAGGAGCGCAAGGAGAACCCGATCGACGGCTCCTACACGAACCACATGTTCAAGCAGGGAATGGATGAGATCTTAAAAGGGCTTGTCAAGGAGTCGGTCGAGATTGTTCTCGCGGCGAAGAATTCGGAGCAGGAGGAGTTAAAGTTCCAGATTTCAGATTTCATGTATAACTGCATGATCCTCATGGTGGAGGAGGGGCTGACCTGGAATGAGATTGCCACGGAGCTGGCGCAGAGATAGGACGGGTGGAATGATAAAACCGGCATTAAGTGATGAAATCTTATTAAAAATTGAAAAACCGGCGCGTTACATAGGGAATGAGGTCAACAGCGTCGTGAAGGAGAAAGAGGGCAAACTGCGGTTTGCCTTCTGTTTTCCGGATGTGTACGAGATCGGCATGTCCCATTTGGGCATCCAGATTCTTTATGACATGTTTAACCGCAGGGAGGATGTCTGGTGTGAGCGCGTGTACTCCCCGTGGCCGGATCTTGCGGCTATCCTGAAAGAACAGCAGATCCCGCTTTTTTGCCTGGAGTCGCAGGAGCCTGTGAAAAATGCGGATTTTCTCGGATTTACTTTGCAGTATGAGATGTGCTACACGAATGTCCTTCAGGTTCTGGATCTCTCCCGGATTCCGCTCCTGGCGAGTGAACGCACAGAGTCGGACCCCATTGTCATTGGGGGCGGCCCCTGCACCTACAATCCGGAGCCGATCGCGGACTTTTTCGACTGTTTTTATATCGGGGAGGGAGAGATGCGATACGACGAGCTCTTTGACCTCTATCGCAGCATGAAGGATAAGGGAAAGAGCCGCACAGAATTTTTGCATGAGGCGGCAAAGATCGAGGGGATCTATGTGCCTTCCCTCTATGAGGCCGGCTATCACGCGGATGGGACGATCGCGTCCTTTCTGCCGATTGTGCCGGACATCCCCGCACAGGTAAAAAGGCAGGTGGTGTCTGAACTGACGCAGGCCGTTTACCCGGAAAAACCGGTGGTGCCCTTCTTAAAAGCCACGCAGGACAGGGTGGTGTTGGAGATTCAGAGAGGCTGTATCCGGGGCTGCCGTTTCTGTCAGGCGGGAATGATCTACCGCCCGAACCGGGAGAAGGATGTGGAACGACTGAAGGAGCAGGCCTTTGCCATGTTAGCGTCCACGGGGCACGAGGAGATTTCCTTAAGCTCTTTA
Organism: uncultured Lachnobacterium sp.; assembly: GCA_964636375.1. Classification (GTDB taxonomy): domain Bacteria; phylum Bacillota; class Clostridia; order Lachnospirales; family Lachnospiraceae; genus Roseburia. Next base: position 14,420 of record CAZWRT010000019.1, read on the forward strand.
AGCTCCTCGGATTACAACCAGCTGGGAGAGCTTTTGGACTATCTGATCGAAGAGTGTGACAGGAAACACATCAATATTTCTCTGCCGTCCCTGCGCATTGACGCTTTTTCTCTGGATATCATGAAAAAGGTGCAGGATGTGAAGAAGAGCAGCCTCACCTTCGCGCCGGAGGCGGGTTCCCAGCGTCTGCGGAATGTCATCAACAAGGGCCTGACCGAGGAGGATATCCTTGGCGGGGCGGGACAGGCATTTGCCGGCGGATGGAATAAGGTGAAGCTCTATTTTATGCTGGGACTGCCCACCGAGACGGAGGACGATATGCGGGCGATCCCGGAGCTTGCCAACGAGATCGCGGCACTCTACTACGAAACCGTGCCGAAGGAGGAGAGAAACGGCAGGTGCCAGATTACGATCAGCACATCCTTCTTTGTGCCGAAACCGTTTACGCCTTTCCAGTGGGCCTCGATGCAGGAAAAGGGTGAGTATCTGCGCCGGGCGAAAATCGTGAATGATCACATGAAGGAACAGCTGAATCACAAGAGCATTCGCTATAACTGGCATGAGGCAGATGTCACTGTGATCGAGGGTGTGCTGGCGAGGGGAGACCGGAAACTCTCCGATGTGATTCTTCATGTGTACGAGCACGGGGGCGTTTTCGATGCCTGGTCAGACTATTTTGATTATGGGAGATGGCTGAATGCCTTTGACGCCTGTGGCATCGACATAGACTTTTACAACACAAGGGAGCGGGGCGAGGATGAGATCTTTCCCTGGGATTTCATTGATGTCGGCGTGAGCAGGGAATTCCTCCTCAGGGAGTGGCGTGCGGCTATGGCCGGCGATGTCACGCCGAACTGCCGGGCGCGCTGTTCGGGCTGTGGGGCGAAGCAGTATGGGGGAGGTGTGTGCTATGAAGATCCGAATTAAGTTCCGTAAATGGGGTGTGATGAAATTTGTGGGACATCTTGACATGATGCGGTATTTTCAGAAAGTGATGCGCCGGGCAAATATCGACATCTGCTACTCGGAAGGGTTCAGCCCCCACCAGATCATGTCGTTTGCCGCGCCCCTCGGAGTGGGGCTTACCAGCGATGGGGAGTATCTGGACATTGAGGTTAATTCCTCAGTTTCCAGCGCCGAGGCAGTTGATGCTTTGAATGCAGTGATGGTGGAGGGCGTGGAGATCTTATCCTACGTGAAACTGCCTGACCATGCAAAAACTGCCATGTCGATTGTCGCTGCGGCGGATTATCGGCTGAGCTATAAGGAAGGCTTTGAGAGTCCCTGTTCTGTGGATGAGTGGAGGGAAATCATAAAGCGAGAGTTCTGGGACAAACCGGAATTCATCCTTGTGAAAAAAACGAAAAAGAGTGAGCGTGAGCTGGACTTAAAGCCGTTTGTGTACCGGTTCGAGGTGGAGGATTGCGGTTCGCCGGTCTTTGTGCTTTCGGTGTCCACCGGGAGTACGGACAACATAAAGCCGGAGTTTGTTCTAGCATCCGTCTGCGGAAAATGTGAATATCCATACCGGGAGGAAGCAATCCAGATCCATCGCACGGAGGTCTATGCGAGAGAAAACGGAAGTCTCATCGCCCTCTCGGATATGGGGGAACAGATCCCATGAACCGCATTGTCATTACCCGGTTGGAATACAGGGGCGCAAGCTTCACTGCGTACATTGTACTGAACGAGCGGAGGGATTTTGTTGAGCTGCAGGTGTTTGCGCCGGAGGATGAGACCATTGTGGATCACATTTACGTCGGCTATGTGGAGAAGGTAGTTCCCAGTATACACGCTGCTTTTGTGCGAATCGGCGGAGGTCAGAAATGTTATCTGCCGCTGGAAGAATTAAAGTCGCCGCTTTTTGTGAAAAAGCAGTCCGAAAAAAAGGCTGTCTGTGAGGGGGATGAGCTGCTGGTTCAGGTGATTCGCGACGCGGTGAAGACAAAGGATGCGGTGGTAAGCACGAAACTGACTATCCATGGCGCCTATTGTTTTCTCACCACGGACAACACGAGGATCGGCGTATCCCACAAGATCGCGGAGGAGAGGGCGTCACAGCTCTCGGCGCTGGCAGCCGAAGTCTGCGCGGGTCATGAGAATCGGAGCTTCGGGCTGGTACTGCGCACCAATGCCAGTGAGCAGAGTGATGAGGCCATACGGGCGGACATCGAGGCGGTACTTTTGGATTATGACAGCATTTTGACTACGGGGCTGCATCAGCGGCAGGGGGAGCTGGTGCATCGGAACCTGCCGGGGTATCTCGCACGGCTGAAGGGGCAGAGCCTCGCCGATGTGGATTTTGTGTATACGGATGTGCCCGCACTGTTTGAACAGATCGGGGAATGTCTGCCCGCGCTTAAAGCCTGTGGGAAATTAAAGCTGTATGATGACTGTTCCGTGAGCCTTGCGGCGCTTTACAATATCCGCGGAACGATGGACAATCTGCTGAGCTCTAAGGTCTGGCTGCCCTCCGGCGCCAACATCATCATTGAATTCTTAGAGACGCTCACGGTCATTGACGTGAACAGCGGAAAAAATACCTCGAAAAAAGATACCGCATTGTTTGCGGTAAACCTTGAGGCGGCGAGAGAGATTGCAAGACAAATCCGCCTGCGCAACATCTCCGGTATGATTATTGTGGACTTTATCAATATGAAGGACGAGAAAGAGCAGGAAGAATTAATTCTCTGTCTGAAGGAGGAACTGAAAAAGGACTCCGTTCCGGCAAAATTCATCGATATCACAAAACTGGGGCTGGTGGAACTCACCCGCAAGAAGGTTTATAAGTCCCTGCGGGAGATGCTGGGCAGAGGATGACCGGGAAGTTATTATTTAGGGAAACGCAGTTGAGGTATCTCACATATGTATTATACGTTTTATGAATTACTTTGGCTTTTTATCCTCTATTCCTTTATGGGATGGATTCTGGAAACGACCGCTACGGCTTTTAAAAAGCGTCAGTTTGCCAACCGTGGTCTTGTCAACGGCCCATTCTGTATTATTTACGGGTTCACGGCCGTAATCCTCACGGTTTTTACCGTAGGGCTGAGTGCGTTTTGGATTTTCGTCGGAAGTATGGTGTTGGCGACCCTCATTGAGTGGACCAGCGGACATTTGGTGGAGAAAATATACCACGAAAGGTGGTGGGATTACTCTGGGATAACGTTCAATCTGGACGGCTATATCTGTGCGCCGATGTCTGCGTTCTGGGGACTGCTCGGCGTTCTGACGATGAAATTATGCAATCCCCTTCTTCTGTTTCTGCTGCATCTGTTTCCTGAACTGCTGGGTCGGGTTCTGATCCTGACTGCTCTCGGGCTTATAGTTCTGGACATCCTCGCCTCTCTGGCCATTTTGTCGGGGCGGAGCAAAGCGCTGGAAAACTGGAAGTCTGTGGATGAATGGCTGACTGACATCAGTACAAAGTTCGGCAAGTGGATCTACAGGCGGGTAGATCTGCGTATCCGGCGGGCGTACCCTGACGCGAAGATGAAGGAGGAGCCTGTCGTTGTAAAGACGGGCGTATTTGCGGAGGGATGCGGTTTCTATAAGATTTTTTTGCTGTTCGTTATGGGAGCGTTTCTGGGAGATATTGTGGAGACGGTTTTCTGCAGAATCACGGCGGGCGTCTGGATGAGCAGGAGCAGCCTCGTGTGGGGGCCGTTCAGCGTGGTCTGGGGAATCGGTATCGCGGGTGCGACACTTTTGCTCTATCAATACCGGGAACGTTCGAGCAGCTTTTTGTTCTGTATCGGCGTTTTTCTGGGCGGTACCTTTGAATATATCTGCAGTGTTTTTACAGAGATCTTCTTTGGCAAGATCTTCTGGGATTACAGCGCCTACCAGTTTAACCTTGGCGGCAGGATCAATCTTTTGTTCTGCTTTTTCTGGGGGATCGCAGCAGTTGTGTGGTTTAAAGGGCTGTACGGGAGCTGTTCCTCCCTCATCGAGAAATGCCCGGTAAAACAGGGGATAATCATCACATGGATCCTTGTCGTTTTTATGGTCTGCAATGTCATAGTTTCGTGCATGGCATTAGTCCGCTATGATGAGCGGAGCAAAGCTGTACCGCCGGAACATGCGTGGCAGAGGGTTATGGATGAGCGGTTCGATAATGAGCGGATGGACAGGATTTATCCCAATGCCAAACAACCAAATTAATACACTGGGCTATATCGTTTCTTTATCTGTGCTGGGGCTGTGCCCCAGCACTTTTTTGTATGCTCGAAAGAAGACGGAGTAATCGGAATAGCCGACCCTGACAGCCGCCTCATACGCCGTATCGCCGTTTAACAGATATTGTTTGGCAAGTATGATGCGTTTATAAGTCAGATAATTTATGATAGTAGTTCCGGTTGCCTTTTTAAAGGCACGGTTCAAGTAATATTTGTTCAAGTAAAAGTGTCTGGATATTTCATCCAGCGTGAGATCTTCGGAAAGGTGCAAGTTCAGGTAATTGATAATATCCGTAATCTTAGAAGAAGTCCTGTGGTCAAAGTTGGATGGATGCAATGCCTGTGACATCAAGTGAATCTGCGAGAGAAGCGCCTCCAAAAAAATAGGATAATACAGTTCCTGCTGTTCCTTCGGAAGTGCTTTTAAACTCAAAATATTGCGAAAATAGGTTTCCAGATTATATTTTTGGGTGTTCTCGAAGAAAACCTCCTGCTGTTCTTCGTATTTGGAGCTGCCGGGAAAACAGGACAACAAAAAAGCCCGTCGTTCGGGAATTATCTCCTCCGGGCGGAAATAGATGCAGCAGCGAATGTAGTCGGCATTTGAATTGATTTTTACACTGTGAAGGACATAGGGCGAGAGCAGTATCAGACTGTGGGGAGTCAGGTGGAACTCCCGGCCCTCCACCAGATAATCCGCCTCTCCGGATATAAAATAATAGATTTCATAAATATCGTGAAAATGACACTGGTACTGTGGCTGCAAATGATTGCTGACACGAAACATATTGGTGTCATCACGATTCATCAATGTATCATCCATATCGCATTCCCCTGATAAAATCACATAATGCATTATAGCATGCAGGGTAAAAAAGGTCAATAAAGGGCATTCATGTGTCTTTTCGCCTGCATTACTGGCTGTTGCGCCAAATTGATAGCCTTCATTTTCTTTGCAGGGTATTGTAGTGGCATAACAAAATACAGCTTTCGATGAAAGGAGAAAAAGAAATGGAACTTGTGGAGAATTTTGTAACCCAAAATCCCTGCTACCAGGCAGGAAAAACGATTGCGGTCAAGGGGCTGATGCTGCACAGCGTCGGATGTCCGCAGCCCTCCGCGGAGGTATTCGTAAAAAACGCTAACAAGCCGGAGAGCGGGCGGGCCTGTGTCCATGCGTTTATCGACGGCAACACGGGGAAGGTGCTCCAGACACTTCCGTGGAACCACCGGGGATGGCATGGAGGCGGCTCCTCCAATAACACCCATATCGGCGTGGAGATGTGCGAACCTGCCTGCATCCGCTATACTGCCGGATCAAGCTTTACCTGTTCAGACAGGGAGCAGGCCCTCGCGGTCGTGAAGCGTACCTATGACGCGGCGGTGGAGCTGTTTGCCATGCTGTGCGGGAAGTTTCATTTAGACCCGCTTGGAGACGGGGTCATAGTGAGCCATAAGGAGGGGAATGCCCGGGGGATCGCTTCCGCGCATGGAGATCCGGACCATCTCTGGAAGGGGCTGGATGCAGGCTACACAATGAACGGTTTCCGTAAAGATGTAGCTGCAGCGATGGGAAACGCGGTTCCAAACAAAACAATGGATCTGCCGGAGGAAAAAACCGCAAAGCAGGACGCGCCGGAAACCGCTTCGGGGCAGGCAGGGAGCTTTGTCCCCGGAGACCGGGTAAGGATTGTGCCGGGGGCATCCTACTATGGGGGAAAACCGGTTCCGGACTGGGTTGTGAATGATGTATGGATTGTAAAATCCGTGAGTGGGGATCGGGTGGTGGTTGATGCCAATGAGGGCGGAACCCGTGCTATCTGCAGTCCGATTCACGAGGAGAATTTAAGAAAAGCATAGAAGCGAGAAGGAGGAAGAGTTTTATGGGAGATATTACACAAAATCTGAATAATGGCGATCTTTCTGTTCTTGCCGCACCGCGGCAATACATATTCCAAATGGAACAGGAGCCAGCTATGATCAAGTATCATGTAAAGCATAATGATGAGACGGGAGACAACAATGCACAGGAGTTCATGCGGATTGGGAGAATCGAGGATAATCGGATCAGATCCTATTCGACCAATGAAGAGTATTACAGCCTCGTGATTCCGTTTTATACAGTGCTCAATCCCCATGAGCGGGGAGCGCTGGGAACTGCATACGATATCCGTCAGGGCAATGCGCTGTTTGCATCCGGACCGTTGAACGGCTGCAGTGTGGCAGTGTTAAAAAAGGATCATATGCTTCTTTTTGTACATGCGGGCGCAGACGCGGGTACGTCGGGCGCTGTCTATGACCCGGACGGAGTAAACAATGATCTGTTCCGGCTTGTGCAAATGCACGAGAGAGTACATTACAACAGACTAAATGTATATGTGGAAAGAGACATTACAGCCGAACCCTTAAAACAGCAGGAGCTCGCGGATATTTTTCGTGATATGGGATATTCGGGGATCATCTATCATCCGGCTAACCAAAATCGGCTTCAGGTCTATGATAGGGTATCCATACAGGAATACAATGCGGGGTTGAGGTCGGATATTTTTGCCGTCACGCCGAATGCGTGTCATGTTCTGTTGATTGATTCATACACGGGGGACGCGGGACAGGATCATATTTTGTGAGAATGAGTAAGGAGGCAAACGATGCCCAACCGGACTAATACGCCTGATTCCGGTGTGACCGGAGCGCAGGGGGCAGGTATTATGGACAGCGAGTTCATCGCACTGGATGAGCTTGTATATGCTCCATTGCATGCGCTTGCAGCATCCAACCGACAGCTGCAGGCGCACATTGTGGAGGCAATTAAAAGCATGGGAACCTCACGGCAGAACGGTCAGGAGGAGACAATACACTTAAGCAATATTAATCTTGCCTATGACCAAATCCGTCAGGAGGCGGAGGAGGGTTACAGTGTGGACAATCTGCAGGTGCAGGTTCCGCTGCTGTCCATTGTCCCGCTGACGGGCTTAAACGTGGAAAAGGCGGAGATCAGCTTTTCCACGGAGGTCAAAGCGATGACCAATGAGGAGACCAAGGATACGAAGATCGGCGCCCGCATCTGTTCCCCGTCCCAGCGGGACTCGGATTTTCTCCCCAAAGTGTCATACAAGCTTCAGGTTTCCTCTGTCCCTGCGTCAGAGGGAATCCTGAGGCTGACAGACTCCCTCAGCGCAAATCAGGTGGCGAAAAAGCTGGATACTACGCCGGTTGCGTTAAACGGAGATCTAAGCAGCGACGAACAGAAGACAGCGACGCTGGAAAACAGACTGCTTAAGGCGAAGATCACCCGGTTAAAGCAGCTTCACAGGAAGATTTCCGACATGATCAGCGAACAGGACCGTCTGCACCAGATCAGCAAGGAGGCCTTTGAAGAAGATACACATGAGTTTGACCGCGACAAATATCTCATGGCGCAGTCGGGAATTATCAACCGCATCATGGAATATCAGGAGCGGATCATCGACAGGGATATTCTCTATGAGCTGGAAAAGGACTTTGAGTAGGCGAAAAAAAGACGGTGCAAAACCGGATAGCCTGGGTCCCACAGAGGAGGAAGTGAAGGAATACCTTGCCGCGCTGGTGACAGAGCTGAACCTTCGCCTGTTTCTGGAATCCGGGGAGAATAATCCGGCTTCTGGGGATCGGGATATCGGCATAGCGGCGTCCAAAAAAATGCTCTGGATCGAGAACATCACCCTGACCTCTTATGAGGCGGCAAAGCCTGTTCGCGGATGGAGGAGGGGCTTGAAAATTTTAATTAATGTCCTCAGAAAACGTATTTAATTGTTTGCCGCGTTAGCGGCGGGAAGGAAGGTATATCAATATGGCGATAGCAGAACAATTTGCAGGACTGGACATGGGAATGTTGATCGGAGGTCCGCTTACGGCGGCAGCGGATGCGAGCATCTTGCTTGCCAATTCCACGGCGGATTTTATCAACAGGGTGGGCTTTGACAATTCCGGGAAGGCGCGGACGGTGGCGTTTTCCTATGAAAAGCAGACGCCCAATGAGGACGGAACCAGCAGTCTGGACGAGCTGAAGGTCAATGTCCCCCTGCTGGCGATCGTGCCCATACCGAATTTACAGATTGATGAGGTGAATGTCCTCTTTGACATGGAGGTCAAGCAGAGCGAGTGCTCTAAGTCATCCACGGATATGAGCGCGTCTATGGACGCCTCTGCCAAGGCATGGTTTGTCAAGGTCAACATCAGCGGAAGTGTCAGTTCCCACAAGGAGAACACCAGAACCTCCGACAATTCTGCCAAATATCATGTGGATGTCCGGGCCACCAACCACGGCATACCGGAGGGGCTGGCAAGGGTACTGGATATGATGGCGGCCAATGTTGCTCCTGCACTGGTGGGGAGCAGCATCAAAAGCGCGGATGGCTCAGAGCTGCCGGAGGCATCCCGCAAACGTGCGGAAAAAGTAAAAAAGGCACGGGCGGAAATCAGCTCGATCGAAACGCGGAAGAACGCGGCGACGAACAGCTTACAGGATTGTATTACGGTGTTGAAAAACGTGGCGGATTCTCAGATGAGTGTGTACAGGCTGGAGTTGTCCAGACTGTCGGATGAGCAGAAGGATAAAGCGGATGAAAACTTCTCCGTGGTGACGGAAAGCTGGAATGGACTGAAGGCTCAGGCGGAAGACCTGATCAGGATGATTGCAGACTCGGCAGAGGACTCCAACACTGTTTCCAGTATTTTCGCCCTTAAGGCGTTCAGAGGTGCGGATGAGGTGGTGGATTACGCAAACGGAGAGGCGAAGTACGACGCACTGGCCAAGGCACAGGCTTCTGCTGTTACTGCCCAGAAAAAGCTTCTGGAGGTGGATCAGGCGCTGATAGAGAAAAAGGCGGAGTATAACGGTTTGATTTCCGGTGCGGAAGCTAGTGAAACAAGGCAGTAAAAAGAGGTCTGTCACATGGATAAGAGGGAAAAAAAGACCCTGACGGATATCCATTATGTCAAACTTGTCACCCTTGGAAGTGTCAATCCCAATAACCCCCTTTCGGAGGAGTCGAAAGAGCGTCAGGCAGCCCTGCTGAACCGATGCCTGAATGAATATCCGAAAGGGGTGATCATCGGAAAGGACATTACGATCGGGCGGTATATGATCGGGGAGCATGAGCTTACCATGGAAAAGATTACATACCATGTAGGGTTTGAACGGAGGCCGCCATGGGATACGGAGACATCGTTTGGCACAGTATCGTAGGAAAGAAGGAGTGTTCAATGGGAAAAAACAAATTAAATATTGCAGACAGCCGTGAGGGCGGGAAGCTGACGCTGAAACTGTCCGGGCGGCTGGACACAGAGTCCGCGCCGGGGCTGCAGCAGTTTTTGGATGGGGCGCTTGCGGATGTGGCGGAGCTTCGATTGGATATAGAGGGGCTCGAATATGTCTCCTCCGCGGGACTGCGCGTTCTGCTCGCAGCGACCAAGCGGATGGACCAGGCGGATGGGACTATGGTGGTGGAGCATGCCAATCGGGAGATTCGGGAAGTGTTCGCGATCACAGGCTTTGACAAGATTCTGACACTGAAATAATGCCATAAACTGGACGATTTTGCCACATCGGCGGTTTAGAGTGAATCCGTAAGTTGCTGAGAATTATGATTACCCCGTAAGACTGAAGATTTGTACAAAAGCGGATGCACAGTGATAGGGGACAAGGTGTTGGATAAAGGTGATATTGCCAAAATTGCAAGAGCTATGATAAGGCTGTTTTATGAGGGGGATCAGTTACAGAAATCGAAATATTACGCCGGCGACATGGTCTGCGTTTCGCCGGATATTACTGGCAGGTATGAGAGCAGGATATCCAGCCCCAACTGCCGGGTCTGCATGGACAGGCAGGACGCGGTATTTCTGATGGGAGATTGTCTGGTAACCTATCGGACTGAAAACGGGGGAAAAAAGGGAGCTGTTTGTCAATATTCCATGCTGCTGCAGAAGCGGGAAAAACAGGTATGCCTGACCGCGCTCCACATTTCAGAGAGAACAGGAAGGGAGTTCTGCCTGACGGACGTCATGGAACACACCTATTATCTGCGGGAGGCCGACATCCTGTATCTGGAGTCCGGGCATAACAGAACATACTGGCACATCGGACATAAGGTCATTGAGGTGACGGGCTGCCTTGCGCATGTCGAGAAAGAACTCCCGGATCGTTTCGTCCGAATCCATAAAAGCTTTATTGTGAACGTGATACATGTGGAGCGGATTGTGCGCTGCAGCCTGGAGCTGTCCAACGGTGAAATTCTGCAGATACCGGTGAAAAAATATACGGAGGTAAGGAACAGGATCACAGCGGCAAAACGGTTGTATGACAAAGAGGTATGAAGCCAATGCATATGAAACAGGTGTTACCGGAAATTGGCCGTATGGAGGAGGTTACGGCCCTCTTTGAAAATGAATTAAGGGAAGCAGGCGCACCGTCTGCTGTCATTGCGCAGGTCAATGTGGCAGTGGATGAGATTTTTTCTAATATTGCGCGTTACAGTGGGGCAAGGTTTGTCCGTGTTGGCCTGCAGGCAGAAGGCCATAGGGCTGTCATGCGTTTTGAGGACGATGGCAGGCCCTTTGATCCGGCCACGGCGCCGGAACCGGATCTTACACTGTCCGCCGAAAAGCGTAAGACCGGGGGACTGGGAATCCATATGGTGAAAAAAATGATGGACCGTATGGAATATGCCTATTCCGGCGGTCTCAATCAATTAGTGCTGGAAAAGGAGTGGTGAAAATGAAACATAGCAACCGGGCGGAAGAGATTGTCAGAACCCATATTCTGGAACCCTTCCGGGAAAAGGAATACGGATATATCGGGATGGAGTTTGAATTTCCTGTGATCTGTCTGGGAAAGGAGACCTCACTCAAGGAAATCGGGTGCCGTTTTTTGGTCAGGCTTGTGGAAGATTACGGCTATGAGGAGGAAATCCGGGGAACGGACGGATGTCTGGTCAGAGTCGGAAGGGGTGGAGACAGTGTATCGTTTGATTTTTCCTACAGCCTGCTTGAGCTGTCCATGGGAAAGCAGGAAAACCTCTGGGAGCTGCAGGGGCGGATGCTCACAATCCTTAGGATGGCACAGGGCTATTATCATGCATACGACTGTGTGCTGACAGGGATGGGGACGCGGCCTGTCAGGCTGGGTGAGGTCGAATATACCTATGACCCTTTTTACAATATGATCCGCCGCTTTGTGCTGGATTATGCCAGAGAGAAAGATCTGGGAAAATACTTTCCGAATATGTGCTCCGTGCAGACTCATATCGACATTCCCTATGCCAATCTGCTCGACACCTACAATCTGTTTAACCGGCTGGATTTTGTCCGGGGCCTGTTGTTCGCCAATTCTCTGGGAGAGGACGAAAAGGGGCGGACGGTCTATTGTGTGAGGGATTTGATCTGGGAGAGCTGCGGCCTGCCCAATACCGGAATTTATGACACGGAATTTCATTCTCTGGAGGAGGTTGCAAAGGCGTTGGCCCAGGAGAAAATCTTCGTCAGAAAAGAGGGGGAGGATCTGCTTGGAGTGAAACCCCGAACGCTCAAAGAATACTTTCGGAATCCAGATGCAGCAGAGGAGGATATTCGGTATTTTCGGAGCTTTAAGCGCGTTGTCCTGAATTCCTATCATGTGCTGGAGGTGAGGGGAGACTGTGTGCAGCCGGTGAAGGACAGTCTGGTGACGGCTGCTTTCCACGTGGGTATTGCCCAATGCTGTCAGGAAGCGGCGGCGGAGCTTAAGAATTTTCTGGTAAGAAACCGGATAACGGCATCCAATTCCAAGCTGCGAAAAGCGGTCATCACAGGCAAATCGATCGCAGAGGAACAGGAATTAAAATCGTTTCTGAAGCGGATGCTCGACATCGCAGCGGACGGGCTGACAGCGAGAGGCTGCGGGGAGGAGCGTCTTCTGGAGCCCCTGCACAAGCGGGCGTCGCTGCTGACAAATCCGGCAAAGGAGCTGCAGAAAGCTCTCAGTGCAGGGAAAAACATGAGAGAAATCATGGAATGGTACGCATCGTAGAAAGGATGGAAACAATGGCGGTAAAGTATAGAAAAAAGCAGTGCTGGCTGGGGATTTTCCTGTTGCTGGCGCTGTTGACCTCCGGAACGGTCTATGCCAGAAATAATACGCGCTCAGAGGAAGTGCAGATAGATCGTATCTCGACAGATCAAATGTCTGAGGATATTGCGGAGATTATTGACCGGGGTAAGCTGCGTGTTGCAATACCCTGTGAGGATCTGGCGGCCTTTTTCGAGAAGGATGAGAGCGGGAAACTGTCTGGAATCGATATCGAGCTGGCAGAAGGCATCGCGGCCTCTCTGGGGGTAGAGGCGGTGTTTGACCGCTCATCGAAAAATTATGATGAACTGACGGAGCGGCTGAAAAACGGTGATGTGGATTTGGTAATTGCGACATTCAGTCACAGTCTGGATCGGATACGATACATCGATTTCTCGGACACCTATCTTCAGCTGCGGTTTGGGCTCATGGTCAACAAACAGGCGATGGTGATGCGCGGGCTTGAGGGCAGTCCCGTAGCGTATTTAAAGGAGAACGGGGAGAGGATCGCCGCAGTACAGGGAACCTCTCATGTCAGGATGGCGAAACAGCTTTTTAGCGCCTGTGAGATTGTGGAAACGGAAAATTATGACGAGGCAGTAGAACTGGTGAAAACCGGCGAGGTCTTTGGCTTTTTCTGCGGCGAGCTGGAATTCTATTCCCAATATCTTGCGCAGCCGACCTTAAGAATCTATACCGATACCTATGTCTTTTCTGATGTGAGGGACGAATTCTGTGTCGGGATTCCCCTGGGGCATGGGCAGCTTTTAGATTATGTCAACCTGTATCTTGCGACCTATGGAAGACTTACGGTATCAGATGTGCAGGAACGCTATCGAAGTCATTATCCGTAATGGGAGGCTGAAAAATGAAATTATTAATAAAGGGAATGAAAAGTCCGGTGACTTTGGTTGTCGGAATCATCGCCGGTTTTTTGACGGCATTTTATGCAAAGGGGGCAGTGCCGTATCTGAAAGCGGTCAGCACGATCTATATCAGTCTTCTGCAGATGTGCGTGCTGCCGATTGTATCCTGTGCCGTCGCAGTCAATATCGGAGCCCTCTTCAAAGGAAAATCCAAGGGGGTGTTGGGACGGTGGATCACTGCGGTCGCCGTCACCCTGGTGCTTTCTGCCGGAATTGCCGTGGGATTTTCATTTGCTGCAAGAAATCTGATTACGCCGGATGAGCAGACAAAGCTGGCCCTTGCCGGGCTTCAGGAGGCGGAGAATCCCGAGGATTCTTTTTTTACGGAGGTGAGCTACTATAACGAGGCGGAAACCGAGCCGGAACAGGAAACGGGTTACTCGGTGATAAGCTTTCTTGTCAATGCCATCCCCACCAATATCTTTACTGCGTTTACGGAAAATAATACCCTGAAGGTGTTGTTATTTTTCGCTCTGTTCGGTATCATGCTCGGCTTTATCGATGAACAGAAAGCATCTGCCGTTCAGAAGGGGATGGAGGGAATCTATCAGACATTCTGCCGCCTGATCGATATGATCCTGGTATTTCTCCCGCTGGGGCTGTGTGCCATGATCGCGGTTCAGTTTTCTCAGGAGGGTATTTCGGGAATTGTTGCCTCCCTGTTCCTATTGATCCTGTTGATCTATGTGATTTTGCTCGCAATTATTTTGCTCTCCTTTGTTGTAGTGCAGCGGAGTGCCGGATGTACCCTGCGGGAGCATATGCGGGCGATAAAGAGGACTTTTTTTATTGCTGTCGGTACCAGCAGCTGCATTGCGACAGTTTCAGTAGCAATGGATGACATCCCGGAATATTTTCATCTGGATAAAGGCATGGCGCGCTCTATCATGCCTGTGGGAATCACGATATTTCAGAGCGGTGTGATTGCCTGCGCTGCAGTGGCCGCCATGTTTGGGAGCCTTCTCTACGATGTGCAGCTGGGGGCTCACACGGTGGCGGTCATTCTGATCGGAGCCATCATGTATTCGTGTTCGATTGTAGGGATACCGGGGATTGTGGCGGTGTCCATGCTGGGGATGCTCCTGTCGCCGGTGGGGGTTCCCAGCGAGATCATAGTCCTCCTCTATCTTGCCATTATTCCGGTAATCGATCCGCTGTCCGTGTTTGCCAGCGTGTATTCCAACATTGCAATCACCACGGTGGTAGCCGCAGAGAGGAAAAATCGTGCGGGGAAGCTCGGGAAAAAACTGTTTCTTGCCATGATGGGGATTTCGGTTGCGGCGGTGATTGTGGTTAGCGCTGCCTCTCTGTTCCAATTCTTTGAGGCAAAAAAGCTGATCATCCGGACAAAAGAGGAGGAGAATACGGAACTCTACGAGACGAATGTCGGCATCCTGACGGATTCCACCAGGGAGAGCCTGAGTCTCCTTGCGGTGAGCTATGCCCGGGATGTCAGCGGCAATATGAAAAACATAGAGGATTCTGTGCGGCTGACTGCCATGGATATTGCAGATCTGTATGACGGCGGGGCCGAGAGTGCTTCCGAATTTCCGGACAGCTGTGTCTATCTGCAGCCGGGCGTGTCCTGGGAGGCGGTGGAGGCAGAGTTTTTGCAGGTGAAGGGGGCAAGAGATCTGATTGACAACGCGGCAAATACGTACCGCGATGTATCCGCAATCTATTATGTATCCGAGAGTGGCATGCTGCTCTCAAATATTGAGGTGGATTACAGTGCGGGCGGGGACAAGATCGATCGCCGGACACGGGATTGGTATACGGGAGCGCTGGATGCGGGAGACATCTACTGGACAGAAATCTATCAGGATGCACTCTTCGGGCAGCAGGCGCTGACCTGCTCCTGCCCGGTTCGAGACAGAAGAGGGACTGTCCGTGGAGTTGTCGCGCAGGATATCTATCTGGACAGGATTTGTAACGCGATCCTTACCAACAGCTCGGATTTGTTTGCGTATTCCTTTATCGCGGATGGGCAGGGAGAGAGGATCGCTGAAAACGGAACCCCCGGGAAGCTGGAGATCAATGAGGAGGTGCAGGCGGTCATAAGCTCCGGGAAGGAGAGCTCAGTGGAAATTTATCCGGATAAGCAGGTGATCCTTGGTCATGCGAGGATACCTGTGAATGGATGGAGTTTTTTTGTCCTGATGGATTATGACACCATCACCGGGCCTGCAAACCACGTGGGGGAGTCGATTGCAAGGAGCAACGACCAGTTTCTGGCTTTTCTGGACGAGAGGATTCGGTGGGTAAGTCTCGCCTTTTTGTTTGTTGCAGCCATCATGATCGCCCTCGTGTTTCTGGTTGCCTCGCGGCTTGCGGGATCCATTGTCCGGCCGGTAGAGGAGCTGACGGAAGGCGTGGAGAAAATCAGTACCGGAGATCTGGATTACTGCCTCACGGTTCAAGCGGAGGGGGAGATCGGGGAGCTGGCGGCCGCTTTTCAGAAAATGACAGTTGATCTGCGGGATTACATTGATCATCTGGAACATGTCACTGCAGAAAAGGAGCGGATCGGAGCGGAACTTGACATTGCGAAGAATATCCAGAAGTCCATGCTGCCCTGCAGCTTTCCGGCATTTCCTGACCGAAAGGAGTTCGATGTGTATGCGACGATGGAGCCGGCGAAGGAAGTGGGCGGGGATTTCTATGATTTTTTTATGGTGGACGACGAACACCTTGCGATCGTGATTGCAGATGTATCGGGCAAGGGTGTTCCGGCGGCGCTGTTCATGGTGATCGGAAAGACGCTGATCAAGGATCATACCCAGCCGGGAAGGGATCTGGGGGAGGTTTTTTCCGAAGTCAACAATCTGCTGTGCGAGTCCAACAGCGAGGGGCTGTTCATCACGGCTTTTGAGGGAGTGCTGCATCTTGTGACGGGGGAGTTTCGGTACGTCAACGCGGGGCATGAGATCCCGTTCCTCTGCAAAAAGGGAGGAAAGTTTGAGCCGTTTCCCGTCAAAGCAGGCTTTGTTCTTGCCGGAATGGAGGACATGAAATATTCGTGCGGTCTGCTGACGTTGAGGCCCGGCGATCAGATCTTTCAGTACACGGACGGCGTGACGGAGGCGGCGAACTGCGATAATGAACTGTATGGGATGGAGCGGCTTGGCCGTATCCTTGCCGCATCCTCGGGGCTTTCCCCGGATAGACTGCTCCCGAGGGTGAAGGCGGATATCGAGGTGTTTGTGGACAAAGCCCCACAGTTTGACGATATCACAATGCTGTGTCTGGAGTATAAGGGGAAAACTTTTTTATAAATTGCACTGGAAAAAAGCAGTTCCTTGTCGCATAATGGATTTATGGAAGGGGAGAAAGATCATATGAAGGATATTTTAAAATACGCAAAAGACAATATTGCTTCTTTTGAAGCGGGCAATGTATCCTCTAATGTAATCCGTTTTTTTGAATATGATGAGAAGAAGTATGTCTTGAAAACGCCGTTAATGGTGGGAGATCATCTGTCGCCATTCTGGCTCATGATGAAGAAGGTATTTCACTATACTATTGAAAGACAAAATGCCGCTCTTGGAAATGTTTATAATTTATTGAAAAAGAATCCTCATATTCGTGTTGCTCCATTTATTATTGCTGATGAAAGAGCAATGATATATGAGTTTGTGAAAGGAAATTGCTGGTCTGAGGATGAATTTCCGAAAGGAAAAGACAATGCATACAAATTGGGTCAGTATGTAGGATATAATCATCAGATTGTGCACAAAGACTGCGGGATACTGGGAATTGAGGATGTACCAGATTTTTTTCTGCTGCGCTGTCACATATGGAGGAATGCATCGGTACCCACTGGAATAGTGACGAAATAATCGATAAAAAGATGAGAGCCTTTTTTGAGAAATTGAAAGAACGCCATTTTGAAAGCAGCGGGTATTCGCTTATTATGACGGATATCAGTGCAGATCAGTTTCTTTTCGATGGAGAAAACATTGATACCTGTGTAGACCTGGATGCCTATGTAATCGGGCCGGTAGAATGGGAACTCAGTTTTTTGCAAAGGTTTGTAGGAGACTGGGATAGCTTCAAAGCAGGATATGAAAGATATCAGAATATGCCGGCATTGGAAGAAATATCGGACTTTTTCTTTTATTTGATGGCATTAAATTCATACAACAATAAAAGTGAGATAGAAACGTACTGGTCAAATTACCGTCTCTAACCTACCTCTTAGTACGCAAAACCTACCTCTTGCCTCCAATGAGTTTACAGGCAGGGTAGGTTTCTTTATACTTGGATACATAAGGAGTGCGGATACGAAGAGAAAGACGGAGGTGCACAAGTATGTATGTTGATGTTTTTGGAAAAAAGATCTATTGCGAAGTATATGGAGCGGAAAATAATGACACTCTGTTATACCTTCATGGAGGTCCCGGAGCAAGCTGTCTGGATTTTGTAAATCAGGCAAAAGTATTGGGGAAAAAAATGAAGGTTGTCATATTTGATCAGTTGGGTGTTCTTCGGTCCGAGGCCATTGCCGAAAATGAAGATTACAGCATGGAATATCAAATTGAAATGATTGAGGAAATGCGAAAGCTGTTTGGAGTGGAGAAATGGAGTATACTTGGACATTCTTATGGTGGTATGCTTGCAGTTCTATATGCGTATATTTATCCCAATTCCATTCACAGAGTCATCTTAGAATGTCCCTCTCTGTATTTCGAGGATTCAGCGAAATCTGTAGCGGAATATATGAGCGAGTACATTCATGAATTGAATAACAAGCAGGCGAGTGAACTCTGTGAAAAAATCAAATCTACAGATTATCGGGGCAAACAGGAGGTTGTATATGATTTAATCGCGCTGCTTCAATATATCACTGATATGAAACTGCGAAACTATCTGCATGGTGTTTCATTTGAAGAATACCAGCAGAGTATGAATACCAATGGCATTACAAACGAAATGTGGGCAAAAGGGGATCGGCATTTGATGAAATTGCTCAATGAGGGAGACGAAGTGCCGAAGACGCATCCAATGCCCAATGCCTCTTTTCAAAAAAGAGTGATCATGACAGACAATTTTTTACCAATGATTCAAAAGATAACAATTCCGATACTGTTGATTAACGGTAAATATGATCCTGCCTGTACAAAGTATCAAACAGAGTATATCCTCAACAACGCGCCAAATGCGACGCAGGCTGTTTTTGAGAATAGTGGGCACTTTCCAAGAATTGAGGAAGCAGATAAGTATACAAATACTATTTTCAATAGCTGTCAACACCGGGAAACAATATCGAGTGGAGTTGTGCAATGAATGTAAGGGAAATAAAAAAGGCTTAAGCCAAAAGAGATTGTTGACGTATTGGGGGAAGATAACGGAGTGCATCTGCTGGAAAAACGATGGGAAATTGATTGAGCAAGGCACACATGAGGAATTGGTGGCCAAGGATGGTCAATGCAAGGAAATATTCTCTGTGCAGATTGGCTGGTATCAATAAGATTTGGGGAGTACTTTTGATGCTTAAACATAAAAAACAGAACAGCAAGAATACAAGTGATGATTTATATATTCATTATGGATTTTGGAACAACGCCAAATACATGATATCAATGATGCATCGCTATAAAAAAGGTTTGTTGATTATGATGTTGGTATGTGCCTTGATCCAGGCATTCAATACATATCTATGGAGTTTTATCGGGAAACTATGCATTGATATGATACAGACTAATGCAGCAGAACAGATGGAGGCAATTATGTCCTATACTAAGATTCTGCTGATTATTTTTGCGGTTTATCTGGTCTTTCGAATTGCCAGAAATATATGCGGGAATCGTTTGTTTTACAATTATCTTTATGTCCGTATGAAAATGAGCCAGTTAAAGATCGAAAAATCTTTGAAAATGAATTATCAATTGTTGGAACAGCCTAAGATTCGGGATCTTATGGGAAGGGCAGATCGGGCTACAATAGGAACAAATGGACTTGGTGGAATGATGCAAAATTTGTATAACATAATGAACGGAGTCTTATCGTTCTTGTGCGCCGGAGTAATTATTTCAACCCTGAGACCTCTGATTATCCTTTTTGTGGTTTTCATTACTTCTGTTCAGTTCTATTTTTTTGGCAAAACATTGAATCGTGATAAAGAGGTAACCTGGGATGAAATGGCACCTGTTTCAAGGCGAATCGCTTATATGTTTCGGATAGGGACGGATTTTTCTTATGCAAAAGATATCAGAGTGTTTCATATGAAAGAATGGTTGAGAAAGCGCCAGGCGGAATACTTGAAGGAAAGACATAGTAAGATTGCAGCCTCAAAAGATATCTGGCTTAATTATGACCTGATTGAAAAATGTATGGGAGTACTCAGAAACACGATATTATATGGATATTTGATATATCGTGTTGTATATACAGGGCTCAGTATTGGGAATTTTACTCTATATATTACCTGTTCTTTTACATTATCTAATATGCTGCTGAATTTCTTTAAACAGTTAGGCGGATTTGCGAGGGCTTCATCGGAAACTGATGATTTCCGCTCATTTCTGGACATTAAGGAAGAGGAAAAGTCCACGTTGGAATTGCCGGCATATGACAATTACGAATTTTGCTTTGAAAACGTAAGTTTTGCATACCCGAATCAGATAGAGTATACGATTAAAAAATTGAATCTGAAAATCAAGTCAGGGGAGAGACTTGCGATCGTCGGAATTAATGGTGCCGGAAAAACAACTTTAATTAAACTTCTGTTAAGATTGTATGATGTTACGGAAGGAAGAATTCTGTTGAATGGGGTAGATATACGAAGTTATGATCGGAACTCATACTATCAGCTCTTTGCCCCGGTATTTCAAAATGTCGAAATCTATGCGTTTCCCATTGCGGAAAATGTATCCATGAAAAGACCGGACCAGACAGACAAAGAGAAAGCTGAAAGTATGTTAAAGCTTGCAGGTATGGAAGAAAAAGTAAAGACACTTAAGAACGGATTGGACACAGAATTGTTGAAGGTATTTCACAGTGATGGAGTGGACCTTTCGGGGGGCGAAAAGCAGAAACTGGCGTTAGCACGCGCTTTATATAAGGAGGCTCCCGTGATTGTTCTGGATGAGCCAACAGCAGCTTTAGATGCGCTGGCAGAGTATCAATTATACAGTGACTTTGATAAGTTGGTTGGTAAAAAAACAGCAGTATATATATCGCATAGGCTTTCTTCAACGAAATTCTGTGACAGAATTGCAATGTTCCATGACGGACAATTGATAGAGTATGGCAGTCATGAAGAATTGCTTAGTGTGGACGGAGAGTATGCGAAGATGTTCCAGATACAGGCACAATACTATAATGAGCAATAGAATAAGAGGGATAAGACATGGGTAAAAATGCAGAGAATGATTTACATACCTCTATTAAAGTGATGAGATATTGCATTTCAACCGGATGGAGAGTTGAAAAAAGATTTTTTGTCTTTAGAATCTTGCAATTGATTGCAGACATTATACTTCCATTTGTTAATTTAATTTTTATGCCATTAATTATAGACGAGTTGATCATGAATCAGCGGGTGGAACTGGTTGTAAGATATACTGCAGGACTGATTTTATTGGATGTTTTATTCAGTAGGTTGTCAACTTATAGTCGATTGCAGGCAGGAAAATACGAATCCCTTTATAATAATTTCCTGGAGGAGGAATTGACCGGAAAAACGATGGAAATGGATTATGAACTGACAGAAAATAAGGTAGCTCTGGATCAGCTGCAGCGGGCTAAAAATGGTATAGAAGGGTGGTCGGGAGGAATTGCCGGAATCATAAATCCTCTCATGGATATCATTAAAAATATTATTGTTCTTTCGGGTGTACTTTTTATCTTATTAAGTAAAGGACCGGTGTTAGTTCTGCTATGTATTTTGGGCATGATAGTGGAAGGGTTTATTAATAAGAAAATGATTGGTGTAAATACACGATTATATAAGAGACAATCACTCGTGGAGAGGGAATTTAATTATACATTATTTGAATTGGTTGATTTTAAGAATGCTAAGGATATCCGGCTTTATGAAGCCGCTGATATGATGATGGATAAAACAGAGCGCGAGATCAAGAGAATAGTACAGATCGAGAAAGAGCGTGTAAATGAAATACAACCATGGAATGTTGCTGAAACAATCAGTTACCTGATTGGTCAGGCATGCATTTATATTTATCTCGGAATCAGAGCGATAAAGGGAATGATTACGATTGGATCATTTACGCAGCTTTTGGAAGCATCAGACCGGTTGGGGGGTGCACTGGTGGGGCTGCTTAATAATCTTCAGGGGATTCTTCAAAAGGCGTCATACTTTAACGAATTTTTGACATTCATGACTTACCCTTCGAAAAGCGAGGTGGGAACCAGGGAGATTTCCGATACGGAGCACCTGATTGAATTTAGGGATGTTTCTTTCAAATATCCCCATGCAGACAGAAATGTATTAGAGCATGTGTCAATAAAAATATTACCTGGAAAACATTTGTCGATTGTTGGCTTGAACGGGGCCGGGAAAACAACATTTATTAAATTACTCTGCCGGTTATATGATGTAAGTGAGGGCGAAATTCTTTTGGATGGAATCAATATTCAAGAATATGATATAAAAGAGTATCTGAGAATTTTGTCGGTTGTATTTCAGGATTTCAAGTTATTTTCATTCAGCATAAAAGATAACATAATCCTATCGGGGGAAGAAAGCGACGAAGAAGTCATGAGACAATGCAAATTGGTGGGATTGGATGAAAAAATACAATCTTTGGAAAAAGGATTGAACACCATTTTGTTTAAGGATTTTGATGAAGAAGGAATTGAGCTTTCCGGAGGACAGCAACAGAAGCTGGCAATTGCAAGAGCAATTCACAAAAATGCCCAGATTGTTATTATGGATGAACCAACTGCGGCGTTGGACCCAGTCGCTGAATATGAAATATACAGTAAATTAGATCATTTAATTGGGGGAAAAACAGCCATTTTCATTTCTCATCGCTTATCGAGCTGTTTGTTCTGTGACCAGATAGCCGTTTTTTCAGAAGGAACGATAAAGGAGTATGGAACGCACGAAGAACTTGTGAAAAAAAACAATGGAATCTATGCGGAAATGTTTATGGCTCAGGCGAAAAATTATAACCTGAGTCCGCGAACCTAACCTCGCGTAATGGATGAAATACAAACACACAGCGAGATTCACTAGACAAATCAGGCGGAAAACGTTAAAATATGGATGTCGGGTGAAATATTAAGTACAGAGGATGGAGGTATCAAGATGGCAACAGAGAGACGACCGGAAAACATGACTAGAATCACGACTCCTGCGCTTGCTGACGCGTTTATTGAGGAGCAGGTGGAAAAGGTGCGCGCGCAGGTGGGCAGCAAGAAGGTTTTACTGGCGCTGTCCGGAGGAGTGGATTCTTCGGTAGTTGCGGCACTGCTGATTAGGGCGATCGGTCAACAACTGGTCTGTGTGCATGTCAATCATGGTCTATTGCGCAAGGGTGAGCCGGAGCAGGTGATCGAGGTGTTCCGCAATCAGATGAATGCAAATCTGATCTATGTGGATGCGACGGATCAATTCCTCGATAAGCTGGCAGGAGTGACCGAGCCGGAACAGAAACGGAAGATTATCGGCAGCGAGTTCATCGAGGTCTTTGCGGAGGAGGCGCGCAAGCTGGGCGGTATCGAGTTTCTGGCGCAGGGAACGATCTGGCCGGACATTTTGGAGAGCGAGAAAGGCATCAAGGCGCATCATAATGCAGGAGGTCTGCCTGAGGATCTGAAATATGAGCTGGTGGAACCGGTGAAAATTTTGTTTAAGGATGAGGTACGTGTGGTAGGTAAGCAGCTGGGACTGCCGGACAACATGGTGTACCGCCAGCCTTTCCCCGGTCCCGGACTTGGGGTGCGATGCCCCGGTGCGATTACACGCGATCGGCTGGAGGCGGTTCGTGAGTCCGACGCCATTCTGCGCGAGGAGTTTGCGAAGCATGGTCTGGAAGGGAAGGTGTGGCAGTATTTCACTGTGGTGCCGGATTTCAAATCCACTGGTATCAAGGACGGAAAGCGCGCTTTTGAGTGGTCTGTCATCATTCGCGCGGTTAATACCACAGACGCCATGTCGGCGACGGTTGAGAACATTCCGTTTGATCTCATGTGCCATCTGGTCGACCGGATCACCCATGAAGTGCCGGGGGTCAACCGCGTACTCTATGACTTTACGCCGAAACCAACCGGGACGATAGAGTTCGAATAAGAAATAGGTCTTGTATAATATATTTTAAGGGAGGAAACTATGAGTAATTTATTTGTAAAGCATAATGAACTATCGGCTGAAGAATTTGTGTATTTATGGGAATCAGTGTGGGGGCAGTCCCCAACTTTAGAACAGACAAAGCTTGCGATGGATAATACATTATTTAGAGTGTCTGTGTTTGACGGTGAACAGATAGTTGCTATGGCAAGAGTTATAGGCGATAAGGGACTGTGTTACTATATCAAAGATGTTATTGTTTTGCCAGAATATCAAAAAAAGGGTATTGGACGATTATTGATTGAGGAATTATTGAAGTTTATAAATGAAAATGGCGTACCAGACACTCATATTTTTGTTGAATTGTGTGCTATGCCTGATAAGATTCCATTTTATGAAAAATTCGGTTTTGCAGCTAATGAAGCACAAAGATTAAGAATAATGTATCCTGTTGAAAAGTAACTTTCGGTCGTGCGAAGAGGCTGAAAATGATTGGATTGTTCGATGCAAGGAATAAGATAAATTTCAGTTCTACGGAGCTTCTTTGCTGATTGCTTTTATTACCAGTTGTGCTATAATATCTTCGTGGCAACACTTTGGCAACAGAAAATCAGTAAGCCAAAATAAATTATGCAATTGAAGTAAAATAACGGCAAAAAATGAATAAAACTTAAACAAAATAATTTAAGTTATCATGTGAACTTGCCGAGTTCGAGTGATTATTTTATCATATAGATTATTTTAAATGGCAGATAGCTTATTGGATTATCTGCCATTGTCTGTATTATTTGTATTTTGCAAAAAGTAAATTTTGTACACAATAGAAAGCGAGGGGACATGGCGGTTCATAGTAATTAGTGAAATAACATATTTTTATAGAAAAATGAGTTCCCTTTAATTATGGAAGATTTCTGTTTGTATATAGGAAAAAGCATATGAATTGTGGGAAATCACCCTGATCGATTAATGTGTTGACGGATGTGTTAGTGCTTGGGATGTAGAAAAGCGAATGAAAGGATAGGGTAATATGCCGCATATAGTTGTAAAATTGTGGCCTGGGAGAGATGACGAAATAAAAGTTAATCTCGCAAAAAAGGTAGCGAATGTAGTTGCAGAAGAATTGAATGTCGATATTGGAGATGTCTCAGTTGCGATTGAAGAAATAAATCGAAATGATTGGGGTGAACAAGTATATAAAAGGGAAATCAAAAACAAACCCAATATATATTTTAAGCCAAATTATGTATATAAATGAAAATGTTTTTTAATCCCCATCTGAGATGTGGAAACCAGCAAAGCCGTAGCATGATCTAGAGTACCAAAAAACTCCTATGTAATAATGATATTGGTTTCGCAGGCCATATCAAAGCATAGAGCCTCCTTTAGGAGGCAACCAGTAAAGAAGGTACTGCGGAATCCTGCTTCTGGCGGAACCAGAGAAATAACCCAAAGGGGTTAAAACTAACCCCCATTTGACATAGGAGTTGCTAACTGACTGGATATGTGTGTCGGAGCAGATAAAGGAAAATAATAATACAATCCGCAATCTGACTGGGGAATATAAGAAGATAGAGCCGGATTGTCGGGAGGGAATGAGGGCACAGTTGGAGCGTATGAAAGAACTTTGCAAGGAACGCAACAGCCTTTATGAAAAACAGAACGACTTGAAAGGGCGGAAATGGAAAATAGAAAAATCGTTAGAACGATAAGAAATATGGGGCGTGGTGGTTGCTATGCCCTGTATTTTATAGTGGTAAATGGAGTGTGGAAGTGGTATAATTAAAGAAAAATTGAGGGTTTATGGAGGTAGAATAATTATGAATTATATAAACACAATAGAAGATTTATATAATATGCTTGACAGGTATACTGAAGGAGTGGATTGGGATACTTTTTATACTAAAAGGGACAAGCCCGCTCCTTTTTTGAAGTATAATAAGTTGCCAGATAAGTGTGTTGTTAATTTTATAAAGGAGCACAATATTAGAAGTGCTTGCGAATTTGGTTGCGGTGAGGGACGAAACGCAATTTATTTGGCTAAAAATAATATTGATACAGAAGCTTATGATT
>CAZWRT010000020.1:0-38668 GCA_964636375.1 uncultured Lachnobacterium sp.
TCCCACTGCTCCAAATTGGTGATTAAGCATATTTCTCCGGTGACCCTGACCGGCATAGGACTCGTTGTCTTCCTTCCAGCGCCTGAATGCATCTGCCGCCGTCATATTGCCTGTGCCGATAGCAATATTTTCGCCCATAGAGCTGTAGCGGTCGCCCGCATATGCAGTAAAACAGCTTTCGCCGTTCGGCCGGGTGTGCGAGTAGGCAACAACCAGTTCCATCGCGCGCTGCATGGCAATCTGCTCCAGATTGTAATCGTACTGGAGGCTCTGCAGCCCGGTTATCGGTACCTTCTGTGTATTGGTGTCATTCCACTGCCATGCCTCCGTGCCGGTTCGGAAACTGTTGATCATTGTCAGCATTGTTCGCGCATCGGTCTGTCGGTAGGTTCCGGTTATGGAATAACTTTGGACGTCGGCCGCCCGGACGGGAATTCCGGGCAGACAGACGGCAAGCATCGCAGCGAGTATGAAAACAGCTGCAATCTTTGTCTTTCTCATTTGCATTTTCATGGCGTATCTCCCCCTTTTTCATAGAATTTCTGAACAGTGTTCCTATTATTAATAGAAATTATATCATTCGTGCGCTTTCTGTTCAATATATATTTCATGCTTTCTGCCGTTGATTTTGCAGGAAAGAGGTGTTAAAATTTTCCTTGAGATATGAATAATGCTCGAATGTGAAAGGAGATCCTATGAGTGTAAGAATTATTATTGACTCTGCATCTGATCTGACTAAGGAACAGGCGGACAAATGGAAACTGGATTATATGCCGCTTAAGACGCTCTTTGGGGAGGAGGAGTATCTGGACGGGGTGACTCTGTCACACGAGGGATTCTACGAAAAGCTGATTGAGAGCGGAACCATCCCCACGACCAGTCAGGTTACGCCCTATGAATATGAAAAGAAATTTAAGGAAGTGAAGGCTGCCGGGGATACGGCTGTGGTAATTACCCTGTCCTCGCTGCTTTCGGGGACTTATCAGAGCGCCGCGATCGCTCTGGAAGGCTACGAGGACTGCATCTGCCTGGCGGATAGTCTGAATGTAAGTATCGGTGAGCAGAATCTGGTACAGTATGCGATCCGACTGCGGGAAAACGGACTGTCTGCATTTGAGATCGCGGAAGAACTCAGCCGTGTCAGGGACAGAATCTGTGTGCTCGCAGTTTTTGACACGCTGGAGTATTTAAAGCAGGGCGGACGCATTTCAAAGACCGCGGCGTGGGCAGGAACGGTTCTCTCGATCAAGCCGGTGATTTCGGTCATCAAGGGAAAAATTGTGGTACTTGGCAAAGCGAGGGGTTCCAAGAACGGAAACAATATGCTGATTGAAAATGTGCGTGAGAGCGGCGGGGTTGACTTTTCCATGCCCTACTGTCTGGGTTACAGCGGTCTGGATGACAGTTTGCTGCAAAAATATATTAAGGACAGCGCGGCCCTCTGGGAGGGAAAAGTGAAGGAGCTTCCCATCAGCACCATCGGCTCTACGATCGGTACGCATGCGGGTCCGGGCGCCATCGCCGTGTCTTATTATCATCTCTAAGCTACCTCTTAGGACGCAAAACCGACCTCTTGCCTCCAAAGGGTTTACAAGCAGAGCAAGTTTCTCTATACTTGGGATTCATAAGGAGCGCGGATATGAAGATAAAGATTGAGATTGATGAGGCGCTGGCCGAGGACGAGGTGGTAATACGCTGTGCCAGGCTCTCGGAGGAGGTTCGGGCGGTGCAGAAAGCTATCAGCGAAGCGACCGCCGCAAGTCAGGGTCTTGAGCTGTATCAGGGCAGTACAGAGTATTTTATTCCTCTGACGGAAATTCTTTTCTTTGAGACGGAGGACAGTCTGGTTATGGCTCACACAAGGGAGGATATTTACCAGACCCGCTATAAACTGTATGAACTGGAAGAACTTCTCCCGGGGGCGTTTCTGCGTGTATCCAAGTCCGCAATCCTGAACACGCGGTGCATCTACTCCCTCACCCGCAATCTGGCGGCGTCGAGCGTGGCATGTTTTGAAAACTGCCCCAAGCAGGTATTTGTATCGCGGAATTACTATAAGGTTCTGGTGGAAAAATTAAAGGAAAAGAGGTTGCGTCAATGAAAAATGTGTGGAAGATCTTCTGGGGGATTTTTTTTGTGCTCGGGGCGGTGTATCTGATCGTCAGCCAGATTTTTGAATTGCCGGAAATCAGTGCGTTTACCGTGATACTGACGGTTTTTCTGCTGAGTATTGTCATTCAGGGAATCCGAAAGCTCAATTTCTTTTTTATTCTGTTCGGGCTTGCCCTGATCGGGTGTCTGTACGACAAGCTCCTGGGGATTGAGGCGCTGACCCCGTGGACGCTGCTGGGTGCGGCGTTTTTAGGGTCGATCGGTTTATCGCTTTTATTTAAAAATAAAAAAAAGGCATGGAAAAGGGGCGTTTCCTTTTTTTCGAGGAGGTCTGATGCGGGAGTGACAGGGGAATATTATTCCGATGGCAGTCAGAAATTTGAAAATAATTTCAGCACTGTCAGCAGATATATCAATTCGGACAATTTTTGCAGTGCGGAGCTGGAGAATAATTTCGGAACCATGACGGTCTACTTTGACAACGCCATCATTCAGAATCCGACGGCCTATCTCTGGGTAGAAAATAATTTCGGAACGATCAACCTGTATATTCCCAAGGCATGGAAGGTCGAAAGGAAGTCGGTATGGATGTTCGGCAGGGTCATGGAGAAGGGCAAATGGGAAGGAACCAGCGGGCACACGCTGTGCGTTCGCGAGGAAACCAATTTCGGAACGATTATTATCTATTATGTATAGTATAGAAAAACAGAAACGCCGGGGATGGGGCAGAAACATCTCCGGCTCTTTTTGTAATTTATGGAATATGCAAAGAAATTCGATATCAGACATTGCACATCAATCGCCGATATAGTATAATAATATGGATTATAGGGATGAATAACACAAAATAGGGGGCTGAATGATTGACATTCATTGCCATTTGCTCTACGGAGTGGATGACGGGGCGGCGACAATTGAAGAGTCAGTGAAGATGCTTCAGCATGCGAAAAAGCAGGGAGTTACCGCCATGATCCTCACGCCCCACTACCGGCACGGAATGTTTGCACACCCGAATGAGACGATCGAAGCTCACTTTTCCAAGTTGCTGCCGCTGGCCGGGCAGCTTGGCATTGAGCTGGCGCTCGGGACGGAGTACCATGTGAACAGTCAGATTGGGGAGGCGCTGCAGAGCGGGCGCTGCAGGACACTGGCAGGGTCCGGGTATGTGCTCAGCGAGTATTCACATGACAGTGAGTTTGCCTATCTGTATCAGATGACTGAAGAACTGCTTCGGCACGGATATGTGCCGGTGGTTGCGCATGTGGAGCGGTACGCCTGCCTTGTGCAGGAACCCTCGCGGGTGGAGGAACTCCGCAGGCTCGGCGCGTGGATTCAGTTGAATGCAGACGCAGTGCTGGGGCTGGAGGGACGTGCCCCCAAGCGTTTCTGCAAGAGGCTGATTGCGCGGGAATGCGCGGATGTGGTTGCCTCGGACAGCCACGGGGCGGATCGGCGTGTGTGCCATCTGGCAGAGTGCAGGGACTATTTGATGAAGAAATTTGGCGCAGGGACTGCGGACAGGCTGTTACTCAGGAATCCCGCTATGATCTGGAGGAATGAGTATCGATGACTGCGGGACGGTTCTTGTGATGTAGGAGAAATCCATGGAAAAAAAGACAGAGAGAGACAATGAAATAGAGCTTGATTTAAAAGATCTGTTCATGGAGCTGGTATCTTTTTGGCAGGTGATTGTGTTGGCGTTAGCGCTTGGCGCCGTGATTGCCTTTGCGATCAGCCGTTTTCTGATGACGCCGAAGTATGAGGCCACTTCCGAGCTGTATGTGCTTTCCAAGAGCACAAGCATCACCAGTCTTGCGGATATCCAGACCGGAACGAGCCTGACGAATGATTATATGGTTGTGGTGAAGGGCCGTCCGGTGCTCGAGCAGGTGATTGCAAATCTGGGACTGAACGAGACCTACAGATCCCTGAAAAATAAGGTGTCTCTGGAAAATCCGTCCAACTCCCGCATTCTGATGATTACGGTGCGGGACGAAAATCCGCTGGTTGCAAAGACGATTGCGGACAAGATCGCAGAGGTGGGGTCGGACTTTATTGCGATGAAGATGGATCAGGACTCGCCTACAATCATTCAATATGGTTATGCGGACGGGGAGCCGGTAAGCCCGAACACGATGAAAAATACAGTGATAGGAGGTTTTTTGGGCATGCTGCTCGCAGTGGCAGTCATTGTGCTCTCCTACCTGTTCAATGATACGATCATGACCGCGGAGGATGTGGAGAAGAAGCTGGGGCTGAATGTGCTCGGTTCGCTGCCGCTGGAGGACGCGGAGGATGACGGGGAGAGCATTCCCGCAAAAAAGGGAAAGTAAGCAGGGGCAGATTCAGACGGTGCCGTATAGGAGAATGACATGAAGTCAATCAGATTTGGTAAAATTAAGACTCAGAAATATGCGATGAAGGAATCGCTTCGCGCATTAAAGACGAATATTCAGTTTTGCGGGGACGATATCCGCACGATTGTTGTGACTTCTGCCGTGCCGAACGAGGGCAAGAGTACTGTCACGTTCGATCTGGCAAAATCGCTCTCGGAATCCGGCAAGAGGGTGCTTTTGATTGACACGGATATGCGGAAGTCCGTGTTTGTGGGCCGCTTGCGGGCGGTGTCCACGGATGGCGGGGAGATCTATGGACTTTCGCATTTTCTCTCGGGGCAAAAACGGCTGGAGGATGTGCTTTACGGCACGGATGCTCCGGGGATGTTCATGATCTTTGCGGGACCGTCCGTGCCGAATCCCACCGAGATTCTGGAAAAACAATATTTTGAAGATCTGCTGAAGTTTGCGAAGGAGCATTTCAACTATGTGCTTTTGGACTGTGCGCCTATCGGCGCCGCCATCGATGCTGCGGCGATCGCAAAGCACTGTGACGGAGCGATCCTTGTGATTGCGCAGGGTATGGCGAGCGGACGGCTGATCCTGAATGTGAAACGCCAGCTTGAGGCGTCGGGAGTCCGGGTGCTCGGCGCGGTGCTCAACAAAGTAAAGATGAAAAAGAACAGCTACGAAGGCGGTTACTACGGCGGTTATTATGGCGGTTACTACGGCGGCAGTTATGGCAGTGAGGACCAGGGTGAATGAGAAGGCGGCATAGAACATCTTCTAAAGTAAATAATGCGCTATATTTTCTGGCGGGCATGCTGACGGTCGTTCTCGCCTTCATTATCGTTGTGGGAGTACAGACGACGGCGCAGGGGACCCGATATGATTACGGGATGCCGGACAATATGCCGGGAAATATGCCAGGGAATATTTCCGTCGGCGGGAATGCGCAGCAGGAAAACGGCGGACAAAACAATCTGGAAAAATGGCAGGAAGGCGTGGTGGAATACAAGGGTACGAGTTACCGCTATAATTCCAATATCCGCTCTTATCTGTTCATGGGAATTGACAATGACAACTGGGTGGAGGAAGCGCCGGACGGCGTCAGCGGCGGACAGTCGGATGCGATGTTCCTGCTTGTGGCAGATTCCGGAACTCAGAAGCTCTCCGTGATTTCTATTAACCGCAACACGATGACGGAGATTGATGTGTACGATGAGAACGGGAATTCACTCGGGAGCACGAAAGGGCAGATTTGCTTGCAGCATGCATTCGGAGACGGCCGGAGGCTGAGCTGCTCCAGGTCAATGGACGTGGTGGCAGAGCTTTTTGGGAATATCCCTATCAGCGGCTATCTGTCCATGAACATGGGCGGCATTCCGATTATGAACGATGCAGTCGGAGGCGTAGAGGTGACGGTTCTTCAGGATGTGAAGGCAGCCGATAAGGGAGTGAACCTTCGCGCGGGTGAGAAGCGCACCCTGACCGGAGTGGAGGCGTACTGCTATCTGCGGGGAAGGGATGTGAAGGAGTTTGACAGCGCATCGGACCGCCTGAGGCGCGAGGAACAGTACATTAATAATTATATGAAGAAGTTAACGGCTCTGGCGGGGAGCAATCCCTCCATGGTAGTCGGAGTCTACCGTTCGATTGCGGACTATCTGGTGACCAGTGTGGATTTCACAGATCTGATCACGGAGCTTATGGATTACGAGTTTTCGGAGGCGCGTATGTACACGGTCCCGGGCGAAGTAACTATGGGTGAGAGGTTTGAGGAATATTATATAGATGAGGAAGCTTTTCAGGATTTGATTTATGAAGTGTTTTATACTAAAATATAAGAAACAGCTATTTTATGGTATCCAGTGCGCGCGCACTAGAGATAGATTTTACATGTTCAGTATAAAGAGGAAAGGAGGTGTGTACCAATGATGAGAAAACTTGCAGGAGTGCTTGCTGCAATGATGATCCTTGTTTTGGGATCGACAAGCGTATATGCGGCGGCGTCTCCAACGGCCCGTGATTTGCTGTTTCAGCTGCTGGCAGAGGGCTCGGATGAACCGGGTGGACAGGATGAAACAGAGGGTTCAGAGGGCCCCGATGAACCGGTTGATCTGAGCAAAGAAGCTGAGGAGCTGGCTCGGAAAATTACTGGTGTGAAAGGGATTAATGCCGAGGGAAGATGGGTTGGATTGAGACCTGGTCCGGTATCCGGTTCGGAATTGTCCGAGGCGAAAGAGTATGCAGCTTCGCTGGGGAGAGATCCTGAGATACGGGCAATTGCGAATGTTACACTGGATGATGCAAACAGCATAATTGTGAGCGGGCTTCTGGTGACAATTGCTGTTTCCAACGTGGATTCGGATGATAATGTGTATGTAATTCATAAACTGGAAAACGGGTCATGGGAAACGATCAGACCGTCTGTCAGTGAAAAACAGTTGATTGTTGTGATGTATTCTTTTTCGCCGGTTGCGGTGGTATTGTATCCGAAGGATGTGATCATTACACCGACGCCGGGCACTTCAGGACCCGGTTCTAATCCGAGTGGCAACGGCGGCTCGAACGGAGGTACCTCGAGCGGGAATACTTCGGGCGACAGCCAGTCAAATTCGCAGACGGGAACGCAGGATCAGAACGGTTCGCAGACGGGGACGCAGGATCAGAACAGTGCTCAGAATAATCCGCAGACGAACACGCAGGATCAGAACAGTGCTCAGAACAATCCGCAGACGAACACGCAGGATCAGAACAGCGCTCAGAACAATCCTCAGAACCAAGCGAACAGCCAGAGCCAGAACAATCCGCAGAATCAGACGAACAACCAGACTCAGAGCAACAACAATAATCAGAACAGCAACCAGACGAATGACAATAACCAGAGTAATTCACAGGTCAACAACCAGAATAATCCGGTGAATGTCACTCAGAATGTGACGGTTAAATATCCGTCGAAGGATCAATATGAAGACGGATATGCAAAAGGATTCCTGGCCGGTTATGTTCTTGCGAACAAGACGAGCAGCACGTCTTCGAAAAAAACGACTTCCAGTAAAACCAGCACCACCAGCACTACGAAAAAGGTCGTGAAATCGCCGAAGACCGGCGCCGCATTTCCGGCACTGCCGTTTGCTCTTATGTCTGCGGCAGGGCTCGGGGTATGCGGAAAAAAATCTCGAAAGAGTAAATGAAAGATGTTTTCATGACATCTGAAAATGCCCAAAGAGTGGGCATTACACTGGATACAGCACAGACATGTAAATCTATAGGGGGTTCCGAGCGGGGAATACCCCGATTGCAGGGGGTCGGTGGAAGGGAATCCGCGGCCCTCTGTATTTCCAAAATAAAACTAAAGGTAATATGAGATGAAAGAGAGAAAAAAACACACACATTCACACACACATTCAGATAAGACTGCGAAAACAAAAGAATTCAATATATATAAAATACTGACGATCGTTTTTGCGATAGCGTTTACTATTGCGCTTGCGGTATTGATCCGCAACTGGTATGTCGCCGATCAGGCGGGACTTAAGTACAATGAGCTGGCGAATAAGGTGAACAAGCCGCAGACCTCACCGGTCACGACGTGGGATACCGGGGAGACGGAAGAAACCCAGACACAGCCGGCAGAGCCAGAGACGGACGGTACAGAGACAGAGATGACGGAGTTGCCGCTGGATATCGAAATTCCTGAGAAAACACTGGATTGGGATGCCTTAAGGAAAGAAAATCAGGATATTTACGCATGGATTTATATTCCGGGCACTGCGATTGACTACCCGGTCCTCCAGCATCCGACTGATGACACCCATTACCTGAACTACAATCTCAACGGGAGCAAGGGATATCCGGGCTGTATTTATACAGAAAAGATTAACAGCAAAAATTTTACGGACTTTAACACGATATTATACGGGCACAACATGAAAAATGGCACGATGTTTGCGTCGCTTCACTATTTTGAGACACAGTCTTTTTTTGACAGTTATCCGTATGTTTTTGTGTATACAGAGGATCAGGTTCTGGTCTATGAGGTCTTTGCGGCCTACAAGAGAGACGATAGGCATATTCTGTATGCTTATGATTTTGAGACAGAGGCAGGGCGGCAAGGGTATTTGGATGAAATCCGGAGTGAGAGTGAGAATGCCAGATACCGCGAGATGGAAATCACGGCGAATAGCCATATTCTAACCCTGTCTACCTGTATCAGAGGGGCGGCAGCAAACCGGTATCTGGTACAGGCGAAATTGATAAATGAGAACGTGTTACATGAGTTAGGAAATGAATAAGGTTAAGATTGCTATAGACAGCGTCAATCTGATGGAGATGATGACCAGCGCGGATTTCTACGGAGACGAGGAGGTATATCTTAGGGAGCTTCTGCAGAATGCGATGGATGCCTGCATGACGAAACGCGCCTATGAATGGAGCTGGGGAACGGAGTTCCTGGAACTCAATGAGGCAGAGGCTATCAAATCCATTCGCAGGTATTTTGAACCAAAGATCCGTATCTCCTACAATTCCATGACCCAGCGCCTGACCATTGAAGATAACGGCATTGGGATTAACGCGCAGGATATTGAACTGTATGTGTCCCAAATTGGCAAGAGCTATTACGCCAGCCCGGAGTTTGAACTTCAGCATCTGCAGTATGAGCCGATCGGCCATTTTGGGATCGGTCTTCTGTCGTGTTTTATGGTCTCCCGTGCCCTGCTCATTGAGTCAAAAAAAGACAAGTGTGTCAATACGGCGTGGAATTTGGATCATCAGCAGTCTCTGGAACCGCTCACAGCGAAGTGGTTCGAGGGGGCGGAGGAGATGGATTACATTTACTCCAACCGGGAGGAGCCCGGGACAAAGGTGACGCTGGTGCTCAAGCCAAAATATGCAATGCGTATCAGCCTTCAGGGACTTGTGAAGCTTGTTCGCAAATATATGCTTTATCAGCCGTTTCCGATTGAGGTGGAATTTGACAATCGGAAGATTGTCGTGCAGGAACGCAATACGATGCTGGACAATCCGTTTACGGATATGCTGGGAATTGTGTCGATACCGCTGACGGATGAACTGATGGAGGGCTTTGTCTGGCTCTACCCGACCAAATATCAGGAGATGTTTGGTTCCTCCAGTCTCTATCAGCAGGGCTTTTGGGTGGGAGACCAAATCGACTTAAAGCCGGAGTGGATCAGGGATATGACTTACCGCCTCCACATCAAAAAACGGTTTCTGACCTTGCGCGCCACGAGGGACGGAGTGGCTAATGACGAGTATTTAAAGGATCTTCGGGGGTTAATTGGGCAGAAGATCGTGTCATATTTCTTGAAAAATCCGATTGCGGTAAACCAGTATTTAAGCCGTGGAAATCAGCCGGTGGTTCCGGAGTTTAAAGCGGAGATTGAGCTGCTGGGAAAGGCCGTGATGGTAGATGTGTTATTAAAAAACCGCGAGATTTCCCTTCCGATAGAGACGATCATCCATGGATTTCGCGGCAAGACCATACGAATTGCATTTATTGCACGGAAGCTGTTTGATTATTACAGCCAAAACTACCTAACAGATTTTCACAGATTTTTAAAGGAGAACAAACTGGTGGTCTTTGAAAAAAACAAGGACATTTTCTGCCAGTTTTTAGCACCTTACATGAAGTCGCAGCGCTATGTGGTCAGTGAATTTCCGGGGATCATCTACGAGGAGATGGTAGCGGATTTCCACATAGAACTGGATGTGGCCCCCTACCGTTATCTGTACAGCCTGCACCCGCAGCAACTGGGCTATGAGGAGCTGTTCTGCATTGTGACCAATCAGGAGCAGATGACGTTAAACCTTCTGCTCAATCAGGAACATCGTCTGTATAAGATGCTGGAACCGGTCTGGTATGAGTCGAAGGTGCACAATATGCTTGAGGTCATTCTGGAGAATATCAAACAGAGGATCATCAATTCCCAGAATACATGGAATAAGCTGGTGGATTTCGGAGGATCGTTTGTCGATGACTGGAATGGTGACCTTGTGCCTTCAATTCAGGCAATCGGTTGCCTGGAGCCGGATTTTGTGACTTCGCTGAACGAGTTTGTGTATAGTAAGCTTACTCCATGGGAGCTGATGACTTACAAATTGGAGCACCTGACTTTCCGCAGGGAAGATTTTATCCCCTGGTGGCATGCACCCCAGCAGTAAATGTCGGCATTAAAAAAATAAATGAGAGAGAATATAGGTGGAACATGAGTAAAGACAGAGTGGATATTCCGGAGGACGGTGAAAATCTTCAGAGATCTCTTGTGGTAGACTATCCCAAGGAGTCGAATGAAGAGGAAACGGAGGAAAAAAGCTCGCCCGTCAGGGAGGCACTAAGCTGGGTATTGACATTCGTGATTGCGATCGCGGTGGCGTATGTGCTCAAAAATTATGTGATTATCAATGCTACGGTTCCCACGGGGTCCATGGAGCACACGATTGAGCCGAAGGACAATTTGTTTGGACTGCGCCTTTCCTATGTGTTTTCCGAGCCAAAGCGGGGCGATATCGTCATATTCAAGGCACCGGACGATGAGAGTGAAAAGTACATCAAGCGTGTGATCGGTCTTCCGGGAGAAAAGGTTACGATCGAGGAAGGGCAGGTTTTTATCGATGATTCTGAAACACCGCTTGTTGAGAATTATCTGAAGGAAGAATGGAAACGGGCTACCGGGCCGTATGAGTTTGATGTGCCGGAGGGCTGTTATCTGATGCTGGGCGACAACCGCAACGATTCTGAGGATGCGAGGTATTGGAAGAATACCTATGTGTCAAAGGATGCCATTATCGGAAAAGCGTATTTCATTTACTATCCGTTTTCCAGGTTTGGAAGTCTGTACAGTAAATGATGTTGTGATAGGAGGGATCATCATGCCGGAAAATACAAATTGTGCGGGGGCGTCTTCCTGCACGAAGGAGAGCTGCGAGGGATGCAGCAGCAATCATAGTTCACAGATCATGAAAGAGCCTGTGAATAAGTTTTCAAATATCAGACACGTGATCGGAGTTGTCAGCGGCAAGGGAGGGGTCGGGAAATCGTTTGTGACTTCGTTGCTTGCGGTGCAGATGGCAAGGGCGGGCTATCATGTCGGCATCATGGATGCCGATATTACCGGTCCATCGATTCCGAAAATGTTCGGGGCCCACGGGCATCTTGTGGGCGATGAGAGGGGGATGTATCCCTTCGAGACGGCGGAGGGTATGAAAATTGTCTCCATCAATCTGCTGATGGATGATGAGGAGGCGCCCGTTATCTGGCGCGGTCCCGTGATTGCCGGCGCGGTAAAACAGTTTTGGAGTGAGACTGTGTGGGGAGAACTCGATTATCTCTTTGTCGATATGCCGCCTGGAACCGGCGACGTGCCGCTCACAGTATTTCAGTCTCTTCCGGTGGACGGAATTGTCATTGTCACTTCCCCGCAGGAGCTGGTGCAGCTGATTGTAAAAAAGGCGTTCAACATGGCGGATAAAATGCATATTCCGGTGCTGGGAATTGTGGAGAATTTCAGTTACTTAAAGTGCCCGGACTGCGGGAAGGAGATCAAGCTTTTCGGCGAGAGCAATATCGATGCCACTGCAATGGAGCTGAGGACGAAAGTGCTGGGGAAGCTGCCGCTTAATCCTGAGTTTGCAAAGCTGGCGGACGCGGGAGCATTCTATCAGATTCAGAACAATGATTTGGCTGATGCGGTGGAAGTGCTCAAAAAAATATAAAATACAAAAACGATTGCAATAAAAATGGGAGGTTGCCCTCCCATTTTTTTATTGATTAGAACGTCTCCAGATATTCATTTTTTCGGCCTCCGCAATCAGTCCGTCGCGGAAATCCGGGTGTGCAACCGAGATGAGTGCCTCCGCTCTCTGCCATGCGGACAGGCCCTTTAAGCACACCATACCGTACTCTGTGACGACGTAGTGCGTGTTGGGGCGCGTGTCTGTGACGATGGAGCCTTCTGTCAGCGTCGGGCGGATACGGGAATGCATATTGCCCTGCTTGTCGGTGAAGGTGGAGGAGCAGCAGACAAAGCTCTTGCCGCCCTTGCTCAGGTATGCGCCCAGAACGAAGTCGAGCTGCCCGCCTGCGCCGCTGATCTGCTTGGTGCCGGAGGATTCGGAGCTGATCTGTCCGAACAGGTCAATATCCACGCAGTTGTTGATGGAGATAAAGTTGTCCAGCGCACTGATGGAGCGGATGTCGTTGGTGTAGTCCACAGGAGCGCTCATGAGCTCCGGGTTATCATCCAGATAGTCGTACATTTTTTTGGTTCCCGCGCCGAACGCGTACACCTGGCGGTAGCGGTCGAGCGACTTGTGCGCACCGGTGATCTTGCCGGCCCTCGCAATGTCTACGAACGCGTCCACGTACATCTCCGTGTGAACGCCGAGGTCTTTCAGGTCGGATTCTGCAATCAGGGAACCCACGGCGTTTGGCATTCCTCCGATGCCGAGCTGTAAGCAGGCACCGTTGGGAATCTGATCCACGATGAGCTGTGCGACCTTCTTGTCCACATCCGTGGCAGGACCGCCTGCGCCGAGCTCGCTGATGGGAGGATTTTCTCCTTCTACAATGTGCGTTACCTTTGAGATATGTATGCCGCACTCCGTGCCTCCCAGACATCGGGGCATATTTTCATTGACTTCCAGAATAATTATTTTCGCGGTCTCACATACTGCTCCGAGATGGGAGGCGTTGGGACCGAAATTGAAAAAGCCGTGCTGATCCATCGGCGTAACCTGCAGCATTGCGACATCAGTCTTGAAAGGGAGGTCGCGGTAGTAGCGCGGCAGTTCCGAGTAACGGATCGGCGCGTAATAGCAGCATCCCCTCGCGATGAGCTTGCGCTCGAAACCTCCGAGATGCCAGGAGTTCCAAGTGAAGTGGCTGCCCGCATCCTCGCGTTCAAATACGGCCAGCGGTTTTAAGAGAATGCCGCCCCGCAGATTGATATTGTTCAGTTCGTCCGTGCGCCTGGCCAGCGCTTTGTCCAGCGCGTCCGGCGTGCCGGTACACCATCCGTAATCCACCCAGTCACCGGATTTGACGGCCTTTACGGCTTCGTCAGCGGAGACCAGCTTTTGTCTGTATTCTGCTGTATAATCCATAAGCTCCTCCTTATATTAAAAATGTCACGCTTGTATTTTAGCATCTTTTCCAAATAAATACAATGCCGTTTTGGGAGCAATCCACCATAGAAATCTGTCCGTTTAAATGTTATAATCAAATAAAAGTATGCGGTGTGGGGAGTTCTATTTATGCGAAAGAAAAAAATCATAAGGATTACGGTTATCATAGCGATTGTGCTGTTTGTTCTCTATACGGTATTTATCTATTTTCTGGTCAGTGCGTGTCTGGTTCCGTCGTTCATGAATAAGCTGGATGCGTTTGAGGACATCACGGTGATGAGTTACTCTCAGCAGGTGCAGACAGCGGATATCGGGGAGAACCGTAAGGCAGCGATCGCCGACACGAAAAGCTGGCTCGCGGAGGCGAAGGGGCAAAAGCTTGCGCTGGAATCGGAGGATGGCTACCGTCTGGTCGCTCAGGAATTCTACGCAAAGGAAGACAGTCATAAATGGGTGCTGCTTCTGCATGGCTATACAGGCTGGAAGGAGGAGATGTACCCGTTTGCGGCATGGTATTTTGAACAGGGGTTTCATGTGATTGTTCCGGATCTGCGCTGTCAGGGCGAGAGCGAGGGCGACTTTATCGGGATGGGCTGGACGGATCACTACGACTGCAATCTCTGGATTCAGTACATATTAGAGAGGGACGAAAATGCACAGGTGGTTCTCCACGGCCAGTCCATGGGGGCATCCACCGCACTCATCATGACGGGGGATGAGAACCTGTCTGACCATGTGAAAGCCGTTGTCTCAGACTGTGCCTACACGGATGCCTACTCGATGTTTGCAGATAAAATCACAAGCTGGTTCGGGCTGCCGGCATTTCCCTTTGTGGACTCGGCATGTCTGATGCTGCGCCTGCGGGGCGGGTACAATCTGCGGAATGCCTCTGCCATCCGCGCGGTTGCCCAGAGCGATACGCCGACGCTTTTTATCCACGGGGAGGAGGATGCGCTGATCCCGGTGGAAATGGCCTATGAGCTGTATGAGGCGGCTGCCTGTGAGAAGGAGCTGCTGATCGTGGAGGGGGCGGGGCATGCACAGTCGCAGGATAAGGCGCCGCAGGATTACTATGATACCATTAGGGATTTCCTTGAAACACACGGAATTTATACAGATAATTGAAATTGCGGTTGCGCATCTGTCCTACTTCGGCTAGAATGAATAGCAGATGGAGGGATACGGAAATTATGAATGTGTTTATCGTTGATTTTGAAAATGTGAAGTCTTCCGGGCTGAACGGGGTCAGCCGCTTGGATGAGAGCGATCGGGTGGTGATTTTTTATAGCGAGAATGCGGACAGCATGACGTTTGATCTGCATGAGCAGATTAATAAATCCAAGGCGGATATCACCTTCCAGAAGGTGGCGGTGGGAATCAAGAACGCGCTGGATTTTCAGCTTGCTACCTATCTTGGATATCTGATCTGTCAGAATGAGAAGGAGGGACGGGAAGCTCGGTATTATGTGGTCACGAAGGATCGCGGCTATTCGAGTCTGGAGACCTACTGGACGCAGCGCAGCTATCGGGTCACATTGGTCGGGAGTCTGGCCAGCAGCAAGATCATTCCAAACGGGCAGGAAACGTCGGATTCCCCGTCACAGGGAGATTCTGCGCGGTCGATCGATTTACAGCCGGAGGAGTTTTTGATTACAGATCCCGCAGATGATGCTGAGGCGGCGACGGAGAATACAGGCGAGGGTAACAAAAAGAAAAAGAAGAAAAAAGATGAGGGCTCCAAGTCCGGAAAGAAATCCGGCAAAAAGAAGGAGGAGTCCCCGGAGGTCAGGGAACTGCGCATTCAGGTGGAGCAGGCAGTTCCGGACAAGAGTGTGGTGGATCTGGTGGTCAATTACATCCAGAAGTACAAGACAAAGCTTGGCATCAACAATGCGCTGGCGAAGGAGTTTAAGGACAGCAAAAAGGCCAGCGAGATCTACAAGAGCATTAAGCCTCTGATCGCAGATAAAAAGGGTCAGTAGCGACAGTACTTAACTAGAGGGA
Source organism: uncultured Lachnobacterium sp. (assembly GCA_964636375.1). GTDB lineage: Bacteria > Bacillota > Clostridia > Lachnospirales > Lachnospiraceae > Roseburia. The sequence goes on from CAZWRT010000020.1 coordinate 15,600, forward strand.
GTGCAGGGATTAACCCGGCACTCCTTTTATTGGGTCAGGTGTTCTTGAAATTCGAACACATCTGCCGCGATCTCCTTGCTCAAAAGCAGCATACAGATCAGGTTCGGGATTGCCATCAGCGCGTTAGCGATGTCCGAGAAGTTCCAAACCAGCTTTAAGGACTGTGTACAGCCGACGAAGGCGACCAGTGAGAATACAACCCGGTAAATCATATTGTAGCGGTGGGTGCCGAAAAGATATTCCCATGCCTTTTCCCCGTGGTACTCCCAGCCGAGGATCGTGGAAAAGGCAAACAGTGTAATGCCAATGGTCACGAGCCAGCCGCCCGGAGTGCCAAGCACTGCCTGGAAGGCGGCGATGGTCAGATCCGAACCCTCGATGAGATTGCCTGCGCCGTCGGTCATGCCGAGCACGCCGGAGGATGCGATTGCCAGCCCGGTGATCGTGCAGACCACGATGGTGTCCCAGAAGGTTCCGGTCATGTTTATGTAGCCCTGCCGCACCGGATTGTCGGTGGTTGCCGCGGCCGCGGTGATGGCGGCGCTTCCCATGCCGGCTTCATTGCTGAACACGCCGCGCGCCACGCCGTAGCGCATGGCGCTCATCATGGAGGCGACGATGGAACCGCAGAGACCGCCGCCCACAGCTTTTAGAGAGAACGCCATCTTAAAAATCATGGAGACTCCCTCAGGGAGGTTTTTGATGTTGCAGATGATCACGATTACACCGCAGATCACGTAAAAAATCGCCATCAGAGGTACCACCACGGAGGATACCGTTGAGATCGATTTGATTCCGCCCACAACGATGAGCAGGACAAGGACGGTAATGATTGCACCGGTGGCAGCCAGCGGCACGGAGAAGGTGGTATGCAGCGCGGTGGAGATGGAGTTGCCCTGCGTCATGTTGCCGATTCCGAAAGATGCAATGACTGCGAACAGGGCGAAGAGCCAGCCGAGAACGGCCCCGAAGGTTTTATTTTTGAGTGCCTTTTTCATCGTGTACATTGGACCGCCGCTCATTTCGCCCTTCTCGTTGACCTCGCGGTATTTGACCGCAAGCATACACTCGCTGAATTTGGAGGTCAGCCCGAAGGCGGCAGAAATCCACATCCACACCAGGGCGCCGGGGCCTCCGGACACCATGGCCGTGGCAACTCCGACAATGTTGCCGGTGCCGATGGTGGCTGCGAGAGCGGTGGTTAGCGCGGAGAAGGGGGATACGTCGCCTGTACCGCGGCTTTTTGTGCGCGCTTCTTTACTTAACGTGCTCTTGATTGCGTAGCCAAGGTTGCGCCATGTGAGGAAACGGGTGCGAAGGGTCAGGAATATTCCGGTTCCGACTAAAAGCACCAGCATAGCGGGACCCCAGACAAAATCGTCGATGGCCTTGATGACACTGTTGATTTTTTGCATATCCATACTTCATCACTCCTGATTCTTTTTTGTAACATACTAAAGCAAACGGCATGGGATTGTCAAGAGCCGCCGCGCCGCACGATTTATTTGTTATTATTCATAGCAACATTTATTTATATTCACGCGGAGCGTGTCCTTATGTTGAAATGTCAAGTGCAAGTGTGCTATAATTCTTTGCATAAAGGAGCACATTATGAAAAGACTGCTGACACTGGATAAGGGAAATTATACGCCGGAGATGCCGGTGCACATCAAGTATTCCACAAGGGCGATCATTACAAGGGACGGCAGGATTGCCGCCCAGCGCGGCGATGCGGGAGACTATAAGCTTTTGGGCGGCGGCGTGGACGAGGGTGAGACTGTGCGGGAAGCGCTGTGCCGGGAGGTGCAGGAGGAATCCGGCCTCGTGGTTATCCCGGAGAGCATTTGCGAGATCGGGGAGGTTCTGGAGCGGCGGAGGGATCTGTTTGAGCAGGGAGAGGTTTACGAGTGCCATTCGCTGGTTTTTTCGTGCGAAGTGCAAGAATGCATGACGGAAACCAAAATGACGCAGAGTGAGATTGACAAAGGCTTCCGGCTGGTGTGGGCAACGCCGGAGGAGATCATCTTCGGCAATGAACCTTTCTGTGAAAGCCAGCCGTGGAGCTACCGAGATCGTGAGATTGTGAGATTATTGTGGAAGGACGGAGAGATGCGCTATGACGGATAATAGGGAGAAGGACCGCAATGCGGTCAATGGGGGGAATCGGGTGAATCGGATGCCCCTTGATCCGAATCTGACCCCGGCAGTAAAGAATCCCGAGGTTGAGGAGCTGCTGGCTGCTTATAACGAGGAGAAGACGGGAGATACGTTCGCCCGTCTGATCGAGGCACTGCGCAGTGTCAGATTACTTCTGCCGGCCACTTATAACAGGAGCGGACAGCCAGTGCCCTGCCTCGTGACAACTCCCGAGGAGGATAAACTCTTTTCTGCCTATACCTGTATGGAGCGGATTCCTCCCATATCCAAGAATCCTGCGGTGATCAATATGGCGTTTGTTGAGATCTGCCGGATGGCGGCGCGGTCGGCGGATCATATTGCCGGGCTGTTAATCAACCCGTTTACCGACAATCTGGTGTTTCGGACTGCACTGTTAGAGCAGATTGCGGAGATGGAAAACGATGAGGCAGATGATGGAGCCGGGCCCCGGACTCTGGAACCGTATGCAGTGTATGAGCGCAGACGTTTTGAATCCAGGTTTCTGCCGAAACGTTTTTTTGAGCATAAGAAGGCGATGATTGACGAGTTGTGCGCGGATCGGGAGGAGTACATCGACCGGCTTTTTGAGGAGTCCTACGATCAGAAACGGATGTATCCCTATCTGCCGGAGGATTTTTCGGTGATGGTGATGAATATTTCCGATGACCTGCTTCTGGTGCGGGTGGATCTGCCAAATAAAGATATCAAAGAAACCTCCTGCTGGCGCGTGTATCTTGCGTGGAACGAGATGAGCGGCGGCGCCCGGTATTTCACGATTGAGCGCTCCAGGGAGCGGGGGGGCAGGCAGCTTGGAGAGATCGCCGGTGACGGCGGACATTTGGATCACGGGGAGGCCCCGATGGAGGGGGCGGAACTGCCGCGGATCATTGAAATTATTAAAGAGACAGGGCTGTAAAAGGAGAGGTGTATAATAATGAAAGATTTTCTCAAAAAAGTGAGGGCGGATTTTCTTTTTTCGTCCATTTTAACGATCGTGTTGGGGCTGGTGTTCATTATCTGGAAGGACGGCGTGATCGGAGCGATTGGCACGGTGCTGGCAATCGGACTTATAGTGGTTGGTGCGGTGTATCTGAGCAGCTATTTTCTAAACATTGTCACAAACGGAGTGTCCGTGTTCATGGGAGTTGTGATCCTGGCGGTTGGGATTTGGTTTATCATTCAGCCTGCGGTGATCGTCAGCCTGATTCCGGTGGTGATCGGCGTGATTCTGGCTTTTCATGGCGTGCGCGGTGTCAAGGAGACGCTGGATGCGAAACGGTACGGACTGAATTCCTGGGCTGTGAATCTGACGCTGTCTATTCTTGAAATCGTATTCGGGCTTGTCTGCATCTTTGACGCCTTCGGCGTGATGGAGAAAGCGGTGATGCTGGTGGGCATTATCCTTGTGATCGGCGGCCTGGCAAATATCTGGATCGCAATGTCTGTGACATATGCCGCGAGGGATTACCAGAGGCGGAACGGAACCATAGATGTGGAGTTTGTGGAGGATCACAATGAGGACAATGGAATTTAAAATGGAGCGCCCGGGACTGGTGAAGATCGGAGACCATCTGGGGGTTACCGAGAGCAGGCTGCCCACTTCCTATTATTATACGCTTGAACACGCAATCGCGATGTCCGGCAATTATCCGGTCGGCGAGCGTCTGCAGAGCAGTGAGGGCGATGTGGTGGACGTCAAGGAGACGGAAAAAGGGTTTTTCGTCACTCTGGAATTTGATGAGTAGCGGGATGATCCGGGTTACTGTGCGTCCGGGGAGGACGCTCTGGGAGGAGCTGGCACAGAAGGGGATTGTGATCGATCGACCATGTGGCGGCAAAGGAACCTGCGGGCGCTGCGCGGTAGTTCTGAGCGGAGGGGAAAGTGTGCCTGCCTGCCAGTACAGAACGCCGGGAGAGGTGGAGATCGAGAAAATTCCTCTGCGGCAGTTTACGGCGGTGGAGTCGTTCGGACATTATCGTGTGTTGGATGCAAAGACTCCGGCAGCCGCGGTGGATATCGGCACCACTACGGTGGTACTTCAGGTTTTCTATCAGGACCGCAGTGTTATCAGGAATTTCGTGAATCCCCAGCGGCGATTCGGAGCGGATGTGATGAGCCGGATTCGCACTGCTAATGAAGGCGGAGGAAAAGAGCTGCAGGGGCTGATTTGGGAGCGTCTGCAGGAGGAATTGAGACTGGCGGTTAAGGAAATGGGGAGTACTTTGGACTGCCGGCTCGTGGTCAGCGCAAACACTACCATGCAGCACCTTCTGGAGGGGATTTCCTGTGAGCGGCTGGGAGCGGCGCCTTTTGTTCCGGAGAAGCTTTCTCTCCGAAATTTTTTTATGGGGAAAACGGAGATCGTTCAGCTGCCGGGTATCTCTGCATTCGTGGGGGCAGACATTGTGAGCGGACTGTCCGTCATCGATATTCTGCATCGCGAAGATCCGGTGCTTTTTGTTGATCTGGGAACAAACGGGGAGATGGCACTGGGCAGCAGAGAACGTCTCCTCGTCACCTCAACGGCGGCGGGACCTGCTTTTGAAGGGAGCGGGCTGGCGATGAGGATTCACGGCGCGGGGATGCTGAAGCTCCTCCACCGTCTGCTGGAGCAGGGGATCGTGGATGAGTACGGAACCCTGTGCGAGACATATTTTGATTCCGGCTATCCGGTGGATGCAGCGGAAGGCGGCATTTCTGATTCGGGTGAGGAGCCGTGCGTTTTGACGCAGGAGAACATCCGTGAATTGCAGATGGCGAAGGCCGCGATCTGTGCGGGAGTGGAGATGCTGCTTGCGGAATATCGGATCTCGGCGGAGCAGGTGGGGACGGTCTGTCTGGCCGGAGGCTTCGGCTGTTATCTCGACCCGGAGGACGCGCTGGCGGTGGGGCTTTTGCCGGAGAAACTGAAAGGGCGCATCGTGGCGATGGGAAACACTTCGCTGGAGGGAGCCGTTCAATATCTGGCTGACCCGGAGGTGACGGGACAGCGCATGAAGGAGATCTGCCGCAGGGCGGAACTGATCATGCTGCCGGAGTGCGAGGGCTTTGAGGAGCGGTATATTGAGAGGATGAATTTTGGACTATACGGTAATTGATCTGGAGATGACGCGGCTTTCGGCGAAGTCGGACAAGATCATAGAGGTCGGAGCAGTGAAGGTGCGCGGCGGGCAGATTGCAGACACATATGGCACTCTGGTGAATCCGATGCGGCCGATACCGGCGGAGGTGACGAGGCTGACTGGGATTACGGATGAGCTGGCGGCGCGCGGAGTACATGAGGATGAGGCGATGGAACGGCTGATTGCGCTGATCGGAACGGATGTGGTTGTCGGGCACAATGTAGGGTATGACTACAGCTTTCTGAAACAGTGGGCGGCCGATCATCGGAGACCGCTTGAGCTTGAGGCCTGCGACACGCTGCGGCTTGCGCGGGCGCTGCTGCCGGGTGAGCAGTCGAAGAAACTGGAAAGCTTATGTGAGTATTTTCAGATCCCGCGGGCAAATGCGCATCGTGCGCTGGACGACGCGGTGGAGACTTACCGGATCTTCGAGCGCCTGATTCCGCTGGCACAGGAAAAGTCACCGGAGCTGCTTATTCCGAAACCGCTCTGCTGCCGCGCAAAGCGGCGGTCACCGGCGACGGCGCATCAGGTACAGCGGCTGAAAGAATTCCGTGAAAAGCACAATATCACGGACGAAATCTGCTGGGAGACGCTGACCAGAAGTGAGGCCTCCCGCCTGCAGGATACTTATTACACAGATTATGGGCGTGTTTAAGCCTCCTTGAGGGTGCTCAGGGACTGTACGATCATGCGGCCGGACAAGGAGTCGAAGGTTTTTGCGATCTCGAGCAGGCTGTCGATGCGCTCAGGCTCTCCGGCATCCTGATAAAGCTTTGCCAGCATGGAAAAAATCTTGCTGGAATCCGCCCGGCAGTCCACGGCAAACTCTAAGAGCCCTCGAGCGTCGGAGGTCTGTCCGGCATCCAGGAGCTCTTTGGCATAGACGGAGAGTGCGGACACAAAGCGAGCGAAATTTGCATCGAAAGCGCTTAACTGTTCCAGATTGGCAACCCCGTACTTTAACTTGAGGTCCGTGTTCGTTTCTCCCGCAAGGTTCAAGAGCTTCTCGGAGGCGAGTTCCACCAGCTCCCGTTCGGAGTCGGTGTGCAGATTCTGCGGGATTTTGTCCAGAGGAATCCGGATGTAGTCCAGTGAACTGATGTCCTGCCTGCGTGTATGGTTTGCCTCAAGCTCGCGCTCCCAGAAACGGCTCCGGAAATCCTCCTGGGAACGATTGTTTTTGCGGAGTGCGATGTTGAGCACAATAACAAATATAAAGAAAGCAGTAAAAAAGGGAAACATTGCAAAATCCTTTCTTTTATCGTAAGATAATTTTATTATACAATATTTTTTGAAAGAGGTGAATAGGATGTACAATTTTAATAGCTCTAAAAAGAAAAAACGATTATTTGCGCTGGTGGCGCTGATTTTGATCGGAGCGATGGTAGTCACGTCAGTAATTGTGTCTTTGGTTGTTTAGGTCTTTTTCTTCAAAGGGTTAAAAAGGGTTAATTCGAAGGAAAAGAAAACCGATAATATGAATGAAAATGTAGCTTTTTGCAAAAGATTAAGAAAAGGAGGAGCCTGCCATGGCTGCCTCAAAGGCCGGATTTATTAGAAAACAGATACAACACGAAAATTTTCGGCGCGCCTATTTCTTTTTTGTACTGATGATGGTAACTATGCCGTTTGCGCTGACAGGCGTGCAGCTTTTGACGGAGGGCTGGTATATCGGAAACAGTCTGCTCTGGGGAGTGATCGCGGAGGCGCTGGCGTTTGGCGCGGTGTTTATGATCCGCGCGTACTCCGGAAAAGGCAGGGCGGAGTGTGCCAGGTTTTTGAGAATTCTGTGGGCGGGATATCTGCTGTGCTCGGATCTGCTCGTTCTCAATATGAAGCTTTCCACATCTGCCCAACTGATGCTCTGGATTGCAACGCTGGCATATACGGTCTGTGATGTGTGCGTTTTTACCGAATTCTGTGTGGGAATGGCACTGCAGACCGTGGTTGCGGCTACATTGATCATTCGCCTGCAGCTGGGGGTGGATGCGGTTCTTTATAATATACTGCTCGTGGTAAACAGCTGTATCCTTTCATACTATATCTACCGTTTCCGGGAACAGCGCTGCGAGGATCTGTGGCAGCTGCGGCTGGCGAATCAGAAGGCAGAGGTTGATCCGATGACGGGGCTATACAACCGCCGCGGGTTAGAGCCGCGCCTAAAAAGTTTTCTGGATTTGTGCAGGAACTGGAATCGTCCGCTTGCGGTCATCATGACGGATATTGATAATTTTAAAAAATTTAACGACACCTTCGGCCATCCGGAGGGAGATAAGTGTATCATTGCTGTGGCGGATCAGATCCAGCGGGCTGCGGATCTGGCCGGTGGGGTCTGCGCCAGAGTCGGTGGGGAGGAATTCGTGCTTGCCGTGAGAAACCGGAGTGAGGACGAGGTGATCGAACTGGCGGAACAGTTGAACCGATCTGTGGAGGAACTGAAAATACCGCAGTCTCCCGGAAATATTTACCCGTTTGTGACGATCAGCGTCGGCATCGAATTTTGTCAGCATCTGCAGAAAACGGATATTGACAGGCTTTATGAGAAGGCGGATCAGGCATTATATCGGGCGAAAGAAAACGGAAGGAACTGCATCTTCCTGGGCTCGAACTGTGTCAGCAAAAAGACCAGACGCTACTATGCATAGCAGCGTCTGTTTTTTTGCCCATATTTGACTTGCAAAAGTCAAACATTGTGTTACAATAAATAATCAAGCATGAGAAACTGAAATTAGTATGCGAGGTGTATTATGAGAAAAATGAGACTATTTCAAATTTTATCTGCAGTTTTCTGCGCGGCGGCACTCACGGCCGCAGGGAGCAGTGTTGTGCGGGCGGAGGAATCCAGGCAGATTTTAGACGGGATCCATATCGGCAGTGTCGATGTGGGTGGGATGAGTGAAAATGAGGCACAGACAGCGCTGGATACTTATATAAAGGAACTGCGTGCAACAACCTTCACGCTGAGCGGGACGAACGGTTCCGTCGAGATGACGGGAGAGGAGATGGACATATCTGCGGATGTGGATACGGCTATGTGGGAGGCGGTCACAGCAGGTCGTGCCGGCAATCTGATTCGGCGCTATCAGGCTTCGGAGGATCTGAAACGGGATAATCTGGTCATCGACCTGAAGCTGGCTATGGATAAGCAGGCGACGGCACAGCTTTTGCACAAGAAGACCCAAAATCTCAATGTTAAGGCATTGGACAATTCCCTGGTACGGGAGGATGGGGGCTTTCGCTTTGTGCCGGGGCGGGAGGGCAATGAAATCGATATCGTGCAGTCAGTGTACGCGCTCGAGGCTCTTTTGACCGACAACTGGAATGGGACGGACACTCAGGTTGCGCTGGTGAGCAATGTGGTTCAGCCGAGAGGAAGTCAGGAGGAGTTGGCGCAGGTACAGGATCTTCTGGGTTCCTTCAGCACGGGCTTTGCGTCTTCCAGCGCGGGACGGGCCAAGAATGTGACTACTGGGACAAGCAAGGTAGACGGCACGCTGCTCTTCCCGGGGGACGAGTTTACGCTGCGGACAACCGTGAGCCCATTCACGAAGGAGAACGGATATGAGCTCGCGGGGTCATACTTAAACGGTACGACCGTGGAATCTTTCGGCGGAGGAATCTGTCAAGTGGCGACGACGCTCTACAACGCGGTGATACTCGCGGAGCTTGATGTTACAATGCGCAGCAACCACTCAATGCTGGTGAACTATGTGGACCCGTCGATGGACGCGGCGATTGCGGGAGATTACAAGGATCTGCATTTTAAGAACAACCGCGACATACCGATTTATATTGAGGGATATTGCCAAGACCGTGTGCTGTACTTTAATATTTACGGAAAAGAGACCCGCCCTGCCAACCGGACAGTCAGCTATGAGAGCGAGACGCTGTCCACAGAGGATATGCAGCTTGAGTTTGAGCAGGACGCAGGGCTTGATGTCGGCTACTGGAGTGTGCAGCAGAGCGCTCACCGGGGCTGCAAGGCGCAGCTCTGGAAGGTTGTGAAGGTGGACGGCGTGCAGCAGAGCAGGGAAGTCATTAACAAGAGCACTTACCGCTCATCCCCGAAGATCATCAAGATCGGCACGAAGGGACTCTCCGAGGAACAGCTGGCATCCCTGCAGACGGCAATCAACTCGAAGGATGAGGGTGCCGTTAAGTCGCTCATTCAGGGGTATAAGGCGCAGCAGTCCGGCGAAGGAGATAACTCCGGCGAGGGAGATGCAGGCGACGAAAATAATAACCCAGGCGGGGACAACCCCGGCGGGGATGATAATTCCGGCTCGGGTGACGAAGGTGGTTTCGATGAGGAATTTGATCCAAGTCTTGAGGTGTGATTTGCGATGAAAGCCGGAAAACTTTCCGAGGCGGAGTTAAAGCGCTCGGTTCTCAGACAATTGCATTCATCGGGGGATAGGGCGCAAATTCCGGCGGTTGGGCAGGACGGCGCCCTTATCCACACAGACGGCTCGGATGTCGTCTGTGCGGTGAGTGCGATGCCGGCGGCATCCGTCATGCGTGTGCCGGTCACTGTGTATACGGCGTGCAACAACCTTGCCTGTTGCGGGGCAGATCCTGTGGGCATTCTGGTGAGCCTGCTCTTGCCCACCGCAGCGGATGAGCAGATTCTGCGGAATATGATGGGTGAGATCGATGCCGTTTGTGCCGCAGAACACATGCAGGTTCTGGGCGGACATACGGAGGTGACCAGACAGGTGACGGAACCTGTGCTCTCGGTCACGGCGGTCGGGATGCTCCGCGGGGATGCGCTGACCGGGAAAACGGTGAGGCCCGGTATGGACATTCTGGTGACGAACCGCGTCGGTACGGCCGGGGCGGCGATTCTTTCGCATGCGCGGGAAGAAGAGCTTCGGAGCCGGTATGCACAGCCGTTTCTCGACCGGGCAAAACAGACAGCCGGCGGCCTGTCCGTCCGGCCGGCGGCACGCGCTGCGCTTCAGTCGGGAGCGGCGGCTATGCATGATGTCTCGGCCGGCGGTATCTACGGAGCACTCTGGGAGTTTGCGGAAAATTCCGGCGTCGGTCTGGAAATTTATCTGAAAGCGATCCCCATCCGTCAGGAGACGGTGGAAATTTGCGAATTTTTTCAACTGAACCCGTATAAACTGTTATCCACAGGAAGTCTTTTGATTGCAGCAGAGGACGGTGGCACCGTCGTGTCGAAAATCCGGCAGGCGAACGGTGAGGCTGTGGTGATCGGGAAGATCACAGGCGGCAACGACAGAGTTTTGCTCTGCGGGGAGGAGCGCCGTTTTCTGGAGACGGCACAGACGGACGAACTGTATAAAATCATAAGGAGCTGAATATGAGAGAAAAGATTTTGTTTTACATAGAGAAAAACAGCCGAATTGGGCTGTCAGAGCTGTCTGCAATGCTGGATATGGAAGAGGCGGCAGTGATGAATGAGCTGGAAGCGATGGAACAGGAGGGGATTATCTGCGGCTATCACACGCTGATCAACTGGGATAAGGCGGGTGTAGAGAAAGTGACTGCGCTCATTGAGGTGCGGGTGACTCCTCAGAGAGGCATGGGCTTTGACAAGGTGGCTGAGCGTATCTACAACTATCCGGAGGTCACCTCCGTCTATTTAATTTCCGGCGGCTTTGACCTGATGGTGACACTGGAGGGGCAGACCCTAAGGGAGATCTCTCAGTTTGTGTCCGACAGGCTCTCCGCACTGGATCAGGTCTTGAGCACCAAGACGAATTTTATTCTAAAAAAGTATAAGGATCACGGGACAGTCATGGCTGCCCCTTCTAAAGATGAAAGGATAATGATGGCATAATGAGAGATCCGTTATCAAAGACAATCGTAACCATACAGCCCTCGGGAATCCGGAAATTTTTTGACATTGTCAGTGAGATGAAGGATGCGATTTCGCTGGGAGTTGGCGAGCCGGATTTTGACACCCCGTGGCACATAAGGGACGAGGGTATTTATTCTCTGGAAAAGGGGAGAACCTTCTACTCTTCCAACGCAGGCCTGAAGGAGCTGCGAATCGAGATCTCAAGATATTTGGATCGGAGATATGGCCTGAACTATGATTACAACAAGGAGATCATAGTTACGGTGGGCGGCAGCGAGGCGATCGACATTGCAATGCGCACGATGCTGGACCCCGGCGACGAGGTGTTGATCCCGCAGCCAAGCTATGTGTCTTATTTACCGTGCTGCGTATTGGCGAACGGAGTGCCGGTTGTGATTGAATTGAAAGCCGAGAACGATTTCCGCCTGACCGCAGAGCAAGTGGAATCGGCGATTACTCCGAGGACAAAGCTTTTGGTGCTGCCATATCCGAACAATCCGACCGGAGCCGTGATGGAGACGAAGGATTTGGAGCGTATCGCCGAGCTGGTGGAGAAATATGACCTGTTTGTGCTGAGTGATGAAATCTACTCCGAACTTACTTATTTGGAAAATCATGTGTCCATTGCCTCCCTTCCGGGTATGCGGGAGCGCACCATTGTGATCAACGGTTTTTCCAAGTCTCACGCGATGACAGGGTGGCGGCTGGGCTATGCATGCGGACCGGAGGTCATTATCGGGCAGATGCTCAAGATCCACCAGTTTGCGATCATGTGTGCCCCCACAACCAGCCAGTACGCTGCGGTGGAGGCGATGAAGAACGGTGACCCGGACGTCGCCATGATGCGCGGAGAGTACGACGGCAGGCGCCGCTATGTCCTCAAGCGTTTCCGGGAAATGGGGCTGGACTGCTTTGAACCCTTTGGCGCGTTCTATGCGTTTCCCTGTATCAAAGAGTTTGGTATGACTTCCGACGCGTTTGCCACGGAGCTTTTGAAGGAAGAGAAGGTGGCAGTAGTACCGGGCACGGCATTTGGGGAGTGCGGCGAGGGATTTATCCGTGTGTCCTATGCCTACTCGCTGGACGATCTGAAGGAGGCGCTCGGGCGTGTGGAGCGTTTCATCTGCAGGCTGCGGGAAGAGTGTTGAGATGAATATTGTATTGTACGAGCCGGAGATTCCGTCGAACACAGGTAATATCGGCAGGACCTGCGTGGCGACCGGCACAAGGCTGCACCTGATCGAGCCGCTCGGATTTTCGCTGGCGGAGAAACAGCTGAAGCGCGCCGGCATGGATTACTGGAAGGAACTGGACGTGACCACTTATGTGAACTGGCAGGATTTCCTTGAGCAAAATCCGGGCGCAAAGCTTTATTTTGCCACCACGAAGGGGCGGCATGTGTATTCTGACGTCTCTTATGAGCCGGACTGCTATCTGGTGTTCGGCAGAGAGAGCGCGGGCATTTCCGAGGAAATTTTGAAGGAAAATCCTGACACATGCGTGAGGATTCCGATGATCGGGGAAACCCGGTCCTTAAATCTGGCGAACTCCGTGGCGATTGTGCTTTACGAGGCGCTCAGGCAGAATCAGTTCGCGGGCATGAAACTGGAAGGTAATTTACACCGATTACATTGGGACGAATGAGATGGGAATAATCAGATCAGAACAATTAGTCCATGAATTCATCCGACGGGATGAGGAAGGCAATGTGGAGTCTATCACGACCGCACTGGATCACGTCGATCTGGATGTGAAGGAGGGGCAGTTTATCGCGATCCTCGGACACAACGGCTCCGGAAAGTCCACGCTGGCAAAGCATATCAACGCTCTGCTGGCACCGACGGAGGGAAGCCTCTGGGTGGATGGCATGGACGTGGAAAAAGAGGAAAATATCCTGCGGGTGAGAAAGACCGCCGGAATGGTGTTTCAGAATCCGGACAATCAGATTATCGCGAGCGTGGTGGAGGAGGACGTAGGGTTTGGACCGGAGAACATCGGGGTCCCCACGGACGAAATCTGGGAGCGGGTGGATAAGAGCCTTGCGGCGGTCGGAATGACGAAATATCGCAAGCATTCACCGAATAAGCTCTCCGGAGGGCAGAAACAGCGGGTTGCGATCGCCGGTGTTGTGGCGATGGAGCCAAAGTGTATTATTTTCGACGAACCTACCGCGATGCTGGACCCCAATGGACGCAGGGAGGTGATCCGTGCCGCACTCGAGCTCAACCGGAAAAAAGGCGTCACGATCCTTCTGATCACGCACTATATGGAAGAGGTGGTTGACGCGGATTACGTCTATGTCATGGAAAAGGGGCAGATCGTTATGTCCGGCACGCCAAGGGAGATTTTTTCCCGTGTGGATGAACTGAAGGCGCATCGGTTGGATGTGCCGCAGGTGACGCTGGTCGCGGACAAGCTTCGCAAAGCCGGGCTGGATATTTCGGCAGGCATTCTGACCAGAGAAGAACTGGTGCAGGAAATCTGCCTCCTGCAAAAGAAGTGACGGATGACGGTGATGGGGAATTGGTATGTCGATTATATTGGATAAAATCAACTATTGTTACAGCGAGGGGACGGCTTATCAGATTCAGGCGCTCAAGGATATCAACCTTGAGATTAAGGATGGGCAGTTTATCGGAATCATCGGGCACACAGGCTCCGGAAAATCCACGCTTGTGCAGCTGATGAACGGGCTGTTAAAGGCAACCTCCGGCACCATCTATGTGGACGGACACGACATTTACGAGGATGACTACGATATGCGTGCACTGCGAAGCAGGGTGGGACTGGTGTTTCAGTATCCGGATCATCAGCTCTTTGAGACGACGAATTTCGAGGATGTGTGTTTCGGACCGAAAAATCAGGGGCTGGAGAGAAAAGAGGTGGAGCTGCGGGCTTACGAGGCGCTGCAAAATGTCGGTTTCCCGGAGGAGCTGTATTTCCAGCCTCCGTTTGATCTCTCCGGCGGGCAGAAACGCCGTGTGGCGATCGCAGGCGTGCTGGCAATGAAACCGAGTGTGCTCATTCTGGACGAGCCCACGGCAGGGCTGGACCCGGCGGGGCGGGATGAAATTCTCGGTCTCGTTGCAAAGATGCACAGAGAACTCGGCATTACGATTCTGCTCGTGTCGCACAGTATGGAGGATGTGGCGAAATATGTGGACCGCCTGATCGTTATGAATCAGGGCTCGGTCATGTTTGACGGGACCCCTAAGGAGGTGTTTCCGCATTACAGAGAGCTGGAGGCGGTCGGCCTTGCTGCTCCGCAGGTGACCTATCTCATGCATGAACTCAGAGAAAAGGGGCTGCCTGTAAATGTGGATGCGACTACCGTGGAGGAAGCCGCAGCAGAGATAAGGAAAATATTATGTTAAGAGACATTACAATAGGCCAGTATTATCCGGCGGATTCCGTCGTACATAAACTGGACCCGAGAGTCAAGCTTTTTTCAACATTAATCTATATTATTGCACTGTTCACGTTCCGGGGAATCCTGGGATTTGCAATTATTACGGCGGGGCTTACATCAGCGATACTGCTGTCGAAGGTTCCGTTTAAGTTCATGATAAAGGGACTGAGGGCGATTATCATACTCCTTCTGATCACGGGAGTGTTTAACCTCTTGTTCACGCCGGGCAATGTCGAATATTGGAGCTGGGGACCCTTCCGTCTGACCGATACCGGAATCAGCAATGCGATTCTTATGGTGGTGAGACTGGTGTACCTGATTCTGGGAACCTCTCTGATGACCCTGACGACGACTCCGAATCAGTTGACAGACGGTTTGGAGAAATCCCTGAGGCCTCTGAATAAAATTCATGTGCCTGTGCACGCGATCGCGATGATGATGTCAATTGCCCTGCGCTTTATTCCGATTCTTCTCGAAGAGACAGACAAGATCATGAAGGCGCAGATGGCGAGAGGGGCGGACTTTGAACACGGCAATCTGATCCAGAGGGCGAAAAACATGATTCCCCTTCTGATCCCGCTTTTCGTGTCAGCATTCCGGCGGGCGGATGACCTGGCGATGGCGATGGAGGCGCGCTGTTACAGCGGCGGCGCGGGGCGGACGAAGATGAAGCCGTTAAAGTACGGGAGGAATGACCGCCTGACCTATCTGCTGGATTTCGTGTTTCTCGGGCTGGTGATCGGTGCGAGAGTTCTTTTCTTTAAGAAATGATATGAGAGTAAAATTAATTGTGGCATACGACGGCACAAACTACTGCGGCTGGCAGATCCAGCCGAACGGTGTGACTGTCGAGCAGAAAATAAATGAGGCGCTAACGGAGCTTCTCGGCGAAGAAATTCAGGTGACCGGAGCGAGCCGTACGGACGCGGGGGTGCATTCGCTGGGGAATGTGTGCATTTTCGACACGGATGCCCGCATGCCGGCGGAGAAGATCAGCTATGCATTGAACCGGCGCCTGCCGGAGGATATTGTGGTGCAGGATTCCTGCGAAGTTTCGGACACCTTCCATCCGCGCTATGCGAAGAGCAGCAAGACCTACGAGTACCGCATCTTAAACCGCAGATTCCGTTTGCCGGGCAGAAGGCTGGATACCTACTTTTATCATTATCCGCTGGATGTGGAGAACATGGACCGGGCGGCACATCTGCTGGAGGGCGAGCACGATTTCAAGAGTTTCTGCGCGGTGAATGCGCAGGTCAGGACCACGGTCAGGACCATATACAGCTGTTCGGTGTGCAGGGAGGATGACATCATTGCCATCCGCGTCACGGGCAATGGCTTCTTGTACAATATGGTGCGTATCATCGCCGGAACCCTCATCAAGGTGGGGGCGGGAGAGCTTTGCCCGGAGCAGATTGCGGATATTCTGGCCGCCTGTGACCGGACCGCCGCGGGACCGACAGCCCCGGCGCACGGGCTTACAATGGTGGGGATTCAATATCAGGAACCCGCCGGTTTTCTATAATTTATTCTTGACAGATGGAAAAAGGCGTAATATAATATGTAAGTCTGTGAAAGTATGTAAGTGCAAGCCAAAGCCCCGGCGAGCATTTGCCATAGAGGGTTACGATGAGAATCGTAACAAAATTCAACGAGCAGAGAAAAAGGAGCGTCCGGACATACGAGCCTTTATTGCTGCTTATCGCAACGCTTTATTGATCAAGGAGGAAGAACCATGAAGACATTTATGGCGAGCACTGCTGCCATTGAGAGAAAATGGTATGTAGTTGACGCAGAAGGCAAAACTTTAGGACGTTTGGCATCTGAGGTTGCCAAGGTATTAAGAGGTAAGAATAAGCCGATCTTCACCCCCCACATTGACACCGGCGATTACGTGATCGTCGTGAACGCCGAGAAAGTCAAGGTGACAGGGCGCAAGTTGGATCAGAAGATTTACTATCGGCATTCCGGATATATCGGAGGACTCAAGCAGACGACTCTTCGCGAGATGATGGCAAACCATCCGGAGCGCGTGATTGAGCATGCGGTGAAGGGAATGCTCCCGAAGGGACCGCTCGGAAACAAGATGTATACCAAGTTGTTCGTGTATGAAGGACCGGAACACAAGCACGCAGCACAGAAGCCGGAAGCTTTAACATTCTAAGAGGAGGGAACGAAGTTGGCGAATTCAGCAAAGTATTACGGAACGGGAAGAAGAAAATCATCGGTTGCCAGAGTGTACTTAGTACCGGGTACCGGCAAGATTACCATCAATAAAAGAGATATTGACGAGTACTTAGGGCTTGAGACCCTCAAGTTGATCGTCCGTCAGCCGCTTGTGGCGACTGAGAATACTGACAAATTTGATGTCAAGGTAAATGTGAAGGGCGGCGGTTATTCAGGTCAGGCGGGAGCAATCCGCCACGGCATTGCCCGCGCTCTGCTTCAGGTGGATAACGATTACAGACCGGTTTTGAAGTCTGCCGGTTTCCTGACCAGAGATCCGCGTATGAAGGAGCGTAAGAAGTACGGTTTGAAGGCAGCGAGACGCGCACCGCAGTTCTCAAAGAGATAATAAATTGCATATCATATATTACAAAAACATTAAAAGTTCAGTGCTAAAAGCCTTGTGCGACTTGCTTAGACGGTATGCGGAAATATACAAGTTGCTTACAGGTTGCTTACACAAAAAAGCAAAATTTTACCCCCGGAATCAATGCCGGGGGTTGTTTTTTCATATCAGGTCAATAGCATCAATTAGCTGCTGAATTTCAAAATGGGTGTAGACGGTTTCTGTTACTGACTGCCCTTTATGACCAACAATCTTTTTGATGATTTTATCATCTACCCCGGCAGCAGTCAAAAGTGAAATACAGGTGTGCCGGGTATCATGGGGGCGGTGGTCAGGCATCCCCATTTGGTCAACAAAGGGCTTCCAGTAGGAATCATAATAATTGCGGTATACAAAATGCTTTGCATCAGGAGTGGACAACAGGTATTCACAATCATTTTTATTGTACCAGTATTCAAAGAATGGCAAGACCTTCTTTGCAATGGGTGCTTTCCTGACCCCTGATTCTGTTTTGGATGCAGTTATATCAAACCACCGTTCATTCAGGTTCACATTTTCTTTTTTCAGGTCAAGCAGTTCACCGATTCTGCAACCGCAATATATCAGCATCAGGATAACGGTGATATATTCGTTGGTGTCCTTCCATTTCCAAACGGTTTCAATTTCAGCAGAACTGAAAGGCTTTCTGTTGTATGCGTTTGGGTTTTGGTCTTTGTACTGGATGATGTCAACATACTGGGAATAATCCTTTGAACAGATGTCATTTTCCAAGGCAAATTTATACATGACAGAGAAAAGAACCTTTAATTTCCGCAGTGTTGGGTAGTTTTTGCCACAATTATCAACAATGCCCTGTAAATGGCTTTTCCTTATGTCGTTGAACCGCATGGAATACAACATTTCACATAGCTTGTATGAAGCATTATAGCCATTGATATTAGATTTTGATATTTTAGGGTAATGTTCCGCAGACCATTTTTCAAATACTTCTGCAAAGGTGGTCTTGTTGGCATCCATATCATAGGGATTTTCATTGTAATGTGCCAAGGCAACCAGTGCTTCACTTTGGGTTTCATAATACCCCAAGTATTTGTATTTCCAGTGAATTTTTCCGTTTTTGTCCTCTTTTCTTGATACAGTGATGCGAACAGCCCAAGGTTTACGCCTGTTACCGAGCAGTTTGTAAACACTGCCATACCCATTTGGCAATTTCATGAAATAAGCACTTCCTTTCTTAAAAATAGGTGCATTTAACAAAGGAATGTGCTATACTGTATTTGTCTTGGACAGTAACAGCATATTCCTTCATAGGTTTATGGGTTACATCTATTCAAACCGTTCCGGCTGCAACTGGGGCGGTTTTTTTAAGCGTTATTGATTATGTTTTCCGTCATTCATGTACTTGCTAATTCTCAAATCAATGTTTTCTATGGTAGTCCGCTCTAAGGTGTTCATTTCCTCACTACTGATATAAACATCTGCATCAGAATCTTTGATATGAATAAGCCATTTATCATTATAAGGGCTTTCATGTACTTCATATCCCAAAATACCTAAATATTCTTTAAAAGAGATTACTTTGGTTGTAGCTTCTTTGATCTCTTTTACACTTATATCTAAAAAGCAATTCAAAGGTTCACCTAAAGCTGATGCAATTTTATTTACCGTTTCTATTTTGGGGTTGGCTTTGCCAAGTTCATATTGTCTTATTTGAACTTCGTTCATTTGGCACAATTCCCCTAACTGTTTTTGGGTCAAGCCCTTTTCTTTCCTGATTCTTCGGATATTTTCACCTACCGTCATTTTCTCACCTACCTTTGAAAAACAGTATAGCACATAAAGAGAAAAAATAACAGAAGAAAAAAATTCTGTTTTTTTGTATTGACAGAACAAATAACCTCTGATAAAGTAATAATAACAGAAGAAAATACTTCTGTCAACAGTGAATTTTTAGAAAGGAGTGGTGATACATGATAATCAACAATTCAAAATTGCAGATTGCTTTGGCAACTGCCTGTATGAACCCCTATGATTTATGTAAGGCGGTAAATATCCAGTATCAGACATACAGACGGATTTCGGCCGGGAACAACTGCAAGCCTGCAACAGTAGGTAAAATTGCAAGGGCTCTGAATGTACCAGTAGAAAACTTGATCAACATGGAAGGGGGTGGATAACAGACGCTACATATTTGTAAGGCAGCTAGGAATATACGTTTTAGAACGTATAGATAATTTGTATGGTAGCGGTTAGTTACGGTTGGCGGTTACGGTTGAAACTCTTATAAATAAAGGCGGTTACGGTTATCTACGGTTAGATGTTATTTTCTTAATATAACTTTTGCATATTATCTATGAAATTATAAAAAAGTAAAAATATAAGAATATAAACATTAACCGTAACCGTAGACAACTGTAACCATTAGAAAAATAAAGGCTTTTTGCAAAAAATCGGTTACCGGTTCAACCGTAACCAGTGAAAGGAGAAGGTAAAAGCATGAACAGACAGGACTATGAAAAATTGAATGATTTGGCAGTTTCTTTTGGGTATCTCACATCTATGGTTGAACTTGCTGAACAGATGGTTGCTGAATTAGTATGCGGTAATGTGACGCATGATGAGGAAAAGGCAAGGGTACATATTGACAGGCTTTGGTCTTTGATGAATGGACTGGTGGAAATCTCCCATTTGAGGGAACAGGAAATTGAAACACTGCTGAAATTAGTGCCAATTATAGAAGATGCCCCTGAACAATCCGCAAAAGACTGAACCGGGGCTTTGCCACATGGTAAACACATGACCTCAACAATCACAGTTTACCATGTGGAGCTATATTTTATCAAGTACCAATTTCAAACACTTATATGACGGTTATATGAAGTCAGGAGAGGTAAACAGAATGAAGATTAGAGTTGCATATTCAGAGAATGAAAAGGACAGGAAGGCACAGCATGAAGCAGCAGTAAAAAGGCTGTTTCCTGATACGAAAGTGCGTGAAACTGCTGCAAAAGACGGCTTTTTGCATACGGTTTTGACAGTGCCAAAGCCCCCAAATGTCACAAAATAGGCGGTTTTGCTTGACTATACCCCCTATATGTGGTATTCTATCAGCAGAACAGAATACGGCATGAGTACCGCACCGGATGGTGTTAGTCTTGATTTCAAGGCATGGGAAATAATCGGTTGATCATAACTGGTTGTTGCTCATGCCTTTTTTGTTTGGGACAGCAAAGCCCACTTCGGGCGTAAAAAGAAGGGAGATTGAGCAATGGCTGAACAAATGAACCAAAACCAAAACGCAGAACCGGCAGCCGGACAGGGAACAGGGGAAAAAACCTTTACACAGGATGATGTGAACCGCATTGTACAGGAAAGGCTTGCAAAAGAGAAGGCAAAGAACAGCGGTGAAGCGGATTTTGCGAAAAGGGAGCAGGAACTTGCACAGCGGGAACTTCACATGACCGCCAAGGAACTGTTATCAGAAAAAGGCTTGCCAATGCAGCTTTTTGATGCTCTCAACTGCACTGACAAGGAAACACTGGAAAAGAGCATTGCAACCATAGAAACAGTATTCAATGAGTATAAGGCGAATGCCACAAGTAGTATAAAGTTCAAAGGCTTTCAGCCGGGTTCTGGTAGTAAAACTCCTGATCCCGAGTATTTGGGAGATTTGGAAATTAGAAAAGCTATGGGGCTTCGCACCTGACAGAAAGGAATCGTAAAACATGGCTATCAATTTAGCAACAAAATTTTTACCGTATGTTGATGAAAAATTCAGTACGGAAAGCAAGAAATCATTACTGACCAATCAGGATTTCGATTGGACTGGGGCACATACTGTAAAGGTGTATAAGGTCAGCACATCACAGATGAACGATTACAAGAGGAATACTCCGGAAGGTATGACAGGATCCCGGTATGGCGATGTGAAAGACCTTGATGCAACCACAGAAGAATTTACCCTAAAAAAAGACCGCTCTTTCACATTTGTTATTGACAAGCTGGACTCTGATGAAACGGTTCAGAATGTTCAGGCTGCTTCGGCGCTGGAAAGACAGGTCAGAGAAGTAGTGATCCCGGAAGTGGATTCCTATACTTATGGCGTGATGTGTGCTAATGCGGGGCAGAAAGCAGAACCCAAGGCACTGACCAAGACCAACATTTACACGGAAATCATTGCCGGGAATAATGCCCTTGACAATGCGGAAGTGCCGGAAACAGGGCGTGTTATAGTTGTGACCCCTGATGTGTATGTGCTGATGAAGCAGTGCAAGGACATCACAATGGAAACTGATATTGGTAACGATATGAGGGTTAAGGGTGTCATTGCCATGATTGATGGTGCAGTGGTCATCAAAGTGCCCGCCAACCGTCTGCCTAAAAACTTCGGCTTCATGATTGCACATTCTTGTGCGACAGTAGCCCCTACCAAGTTAGAGGATTACAAAATCCATGAAGATCCGCCCGGTATTAGTGGTGCGTTGGTAGAGGGAAGAATCTGCTATGATGCCTTTGTTTTGGAGAATAAGGCAAAAGCCATTTACTACCATGCACAGGCAGCAGAGCAGTCAACGCCTGAGCAGGAAACTACCTAATATTTGATAAAAATGCTCCGGGCTTTCTATCCTCCGATTGTCCGGGGCATTTTTGGAAAGTGGAGAAGATGAAATCAATAGACAGGCTAATCATAAAGGCAAAAAAGAAATGCGGGGCTGACAGGCTTGTAATTGCCTTTGTATATCCGTCAGAATCAGAACCCGGTAAATGGATTGCAAGGGGCGATATTTGGAATGGTGTACCCGGCAGCGGTATAACAAGTGCAACCTGTACCTGTGCATCTGTTGATGATGCACTGCAAGCATTGGAGGAACTGGCAGAAAAGCACCCCAATAACAAGGATATACGGATAATCATTGATGATTTGGAAGAATAGGCGGTGATTGCATGGCTAAACGGAATCTGAAACTTGATACCCCGGACAATATCAGGAAAGCACTGGCAAAGGTCGCAAATATGACCTATAAGGGCGAACTTGATACCAAGACCGCCAACAGCATCACTGCAACCTGTAACGTGATCCTAAGCGGTATCAGGACGGATGAACAGGATAAGAAAATAGCAGAACTGGAACAGATTTTGAATGAAAGGGATTGATAAGGCATGAAAAGGGGATATGACAAATTTTATGAGAAGGAGCAGCCAGAAACGATAATTGTCAAAGGTAGCGAACTGCGATTTTACAAAGAAGGGCAGCGGTTGGGGGTGTCCAAACCTTCATGGTCGAACAGTGAAGGGGTACATATGGGAAAGACGGTTACTATTGATTTGGCAGCAAATAAGGGCAATCAGGAAATGATTGAACTTTTAAAACGTGTCATTGAACTTTTGAAGGGCGGTGCTGAATAATGGGAAATGCGGTTCAGGCAGCACAGAAAGCAGTAAGGAAAGCTATTGAATCAACCTATGCCAAGGTGATGTCGGATTTCCATGGGAAAAATGGAAAAGTTCAGATGGAAAGGTTATGCATGAATAAAAATATTGAAGTAATAATGCCTGAATTATGGGCAACACATAGTGAATGGATTAAGGCGGGATATATTCAGGAATTAAAACCTATTTCTGAAGAAAATATCAGCCAGCTTATGCTTACAAATAAGGGAGTTCTGGTTTTAGATAAGAGTTCAAAGTTATATCCGGCACTTAAAAAGTTGTTCCCGGTAGTTCAGAAAATGGAACAAGAAAAGCTGGAAAGAATCATTGAGCAAAACCCAAATATGGAGAACTTGGATCCGTTAAGTGATTTGTGGGTGAATGTTGTCGGATGGGAAATGAAAAGACGAGAGGTGAAGCAAGCGTATTTAATAGATAATTCAAAGCAGACATTGAAAAGTAGGATTAATAATTTTTGGAGAAAGAGAAAAAAGAAAGGTAGGTGATAGTGTGGCAACAATTAGAACTGCAATTGAACTTGAAGATAA
>CAZWRT010000021.1:0-37149 GCA_964636375.1 uncultured Lachnobacterium sp.
AGCATCTGCCTTACAAGCAGAGGGTCATAGGTTCGAGCCCTATAGGTCCCATTCATTCAGATAATGCAGAGAGAATCTGTCTGCAAAGCGGATTAATTCCATGATATGGCGAGATGGCTCAACTGGCTAGAGCGTCCGGTTCATACCCGGGAGGTTGAGAGTTCGAGTCTCTCTCTCGCTACGCAAAAGCGCTGAATTTTCAGCGCTTTTTTATCACGTAGGAAAGTTCTGCTAACTTCCTGTGTGATAGGGGATTTGTCCGCATCTACGTTACCGGGCTGGTGAACAGGCCGATGCCGGGGGGATAGTAGGTAAAGACCACAAAGCATACAGCGGTAAACACGACCAGTATTTTCAGGAGAAATTCCCGGGACTGCAGCCGGCAGGACAGGGTCAGGCGGTATACCAGCACAAAGACGAAGACGGTGCTGACAAGAAAGGTGGAGATATCCAGTACCGGATAACTTTTCCCGAGAATACCCGAATAAGTGTAAAACAGGACAGGTATTATTGCGGTTCCGGCAAGTATTCCGAAGAGCAGCGCCGAGGTGATACAGGGATAGGCCGCCTTGAACTTCCGGTTCATAAAGACTGCGTAGATAAGCATTGGGAAAAACAACAGTTTCATGTGTTCCCATGTGGATTCGTTCACTGGAAAGAAGAAACCGAGCACATAGCTGTTTCCTGACCAGTCGTAGACGAAGTGCCAAATGAAACCGGCGGCAATTACAAAAATGATTCCGATGATGGTGTATTTTTTTAGCTTTTTCATGGTGATTATTTTATGGGGAAACCGAAAAAATATGCGTGTTAAAATACAGAAGGGAGAGCTCAGATGCTGAGACCGAAAATCGGGCTGGACTGGGACGATGTCACTGCACCCTTTAACAGCGTCGCCGTTGCACTGGCGAATGAAAAATACAACTATGACCCGCCGCTTGCCCTGGAGGAGATCGACTCCTGGGCGAACACGGGGCGGACCTCGGTGATCCGGGAATTTTACCATGAGGAGGAGCTGTATCAGCGCCAGCAGGTGCCGGAGCGGAACAAGAAGGCTGTACAGAGGCTGATGCAGATTGCGGAGGTGTACTTTATTACCGCCGCGTATCCGCAGTTTATGGGTATCCGGGCAAAGCAGATATTGGATGCGTTCCCGGAATTTCCCCCGGAGAATATCATTTTGGGGAACGCCAAAAATCTGGTACAGTTTGATATTATACTGGACGATGCGATCCACAATGTGCTCGAGACTCCGGCGACCTACCCGGTGCTGATGCGCAAGCCCTGGAACTGGAAGATGACGGGACTGCTGTCGGTCAACAATCTGACGGAGTTTGTCTCTCTGGTAAAGCAGATCATCCACGCGTCCCAGTCAAAGAGCGGCAAAATCGAAATCCCCTGTGTGCTGGCGCTGGTGGGGCCGTCCGGTTCCGGAAAGACAGATATTGCCGACCGCCTCTGTGAGGACAGCCGCTTTGTCAATCCCAGGACCTACTGCACGAAGGTGAGCAGCAAGCACCGGTATCTTTCGGAGGACGAGTTCGACCGGCAGAATTTTTTTGAGAAGACCATGTATGCCGGGGTGAAATACGGCACAAAGAAGGAGGATATCCAGGAGGTGCTGGACGAGGAACAGTGTGCGGTGATGCCGCTGGACATGTGCGGAGCGATTGCCATGAAGAGGCATTTCCCGACGGCAATTATTTATGTCGCACGGGACAAGGAGCATCTGATCCGGGACATCCTTGAGGAGGATTTCCCGGTGGAGGAGAAGACCCTGCGGATTCTTTCCATCGACGCGGAGAAGCGCAACCGCGAGATCTGTGATTATGTGGTGGACAACACGGACGGGAAAGGGGCGGAAAGCCTTCTGGCCATGATCGGACAAGGCTGACAGATGTTTTCATGTATCGAGAAAAAAACAGCCGGACGCATTGAATTTAGAACAAAATAAGTATAGAATATCCGTGAGTATCAAAAATGGATTGATCGATAAAGGAGAGTGTGAATATGAGTGCTTATGGCTTTGGTCAGTTGATTGACATTCTGAAGAAAAGCCCAAAGAAAATTGTATTTACGGAAGGAGCCGACCCGCGTATTCTGGAGGCGGCGTCCCGTCTGCTTGCCAGTAACTTTTTAAAACCCATACTGATCGGTGACGAGGAGGAAATATACACATCCGCAGAAGAGAGCGGCTTTAATATCCGCGGGGCGGAGATTATGAATCCCGGAAACTTTGACCGGATGGAGGAAATGATTGAACTGTACTGTGAACTCAGAAAGAGCAAGGGAGTGACAAAAGAGCAGGCGAGGGGAACCCTTCATCAATATAATTATTTCGGAACCATGCTCGTGAAGATGGGCATTGCGGACTCGCTTCTGGGCGGAGCGACCTATTCCACGGCGGATACGGTGCGCCCGGCGCTGCAGCTCATCAAGACAAAGCCGGGGAGCTCGATCGTATCCTCCTGCTTTATTCTGGTACGCCCGTCCGCGACCGGTGAGAACGAGGTGCTCGCCATGAGCGACTGCGCGATCAACATTCACCCCACGGAGGATGAACTTGTGGAGATCGCCGGGGAGGCGGCGGCCTGTGCACGGATTTTCGGCGTGGACCCGAAGGTTGCCTTTTTGAGCTACTCCACATTCGGCTCCGGCAAGGGTGAGGATGTGGATAAAATGCGGAATGCCGCGGCTAAGACAAAAATGAAATATCCGGATCTTCCGGTGGAGGGTGAGCTGCAGTTTGACGCGGCGGTGTCCCCGCGTGTCGCGCGCACCAAGTGCCCGGAGTCGCAGGTGGCCGGACATGCGAACACCTTTATTTTCCCGGATATCAGCTCGGGAAACATCGGTTACAAGATTGCACAGCGCCTCGGTAATTTTGATGCTTACGGTCCGATTCTTCTGGGACTGAACGCACCGATCAATGATCTGTCCCGCGGCTGTAACGCCTCTGAGGTTTACTCGATGGCGATTATCACAGCGGCACTGGCTTGAATCTTGTTTTTGTTGCATACGTGATCTAGTGCGGGACACAGCTATACTGTGTCCTGCTTTTTTGGACAGGAGGATGTAGCAATGCGTGTAGGAATGGGGTATGATGTCCACCGGCTGGTGGAGGGCAGGGATCTGGTCCTCGGCGGGGTAAAAATTGATCACAGCATGGGACTTTTGGGTCATTCGGATGCGGACGTGCTTGTGCATGCAGTCATGGACGCGCTCCTGGGTGCGGCGGCGCTGGGAGATATCGGAAGGCATTTCCCGGATACCGATCCGCAGTACAGGGGAATCTCCAGCATGAAGCTGCTGGCGCGTGTGCGGGATCTGGTCGCAGAGGCAGGGTATGTGCTGGAGAATCTGGATGCGACAGTGATTGCCCAGAAACCGAAGCTTGCTCCTTATATTGAGGAGATGGAGCAGAATATCGCAGAGGTGCTTGGCGTGGCAAAAGACCAGGTGAACGTCAAGGCAACGACCGAGGAGGGGCTGGGATTCTCCGGGCGGGAAGAGGGAATTGCCGCAAGCGCCATCTGTTCGCTGACCGGACTCTATGAGGCAAGTGCGCCTGCAGGCGTTACGGCCTGCGGGGGCTGCTGCGGACCCTGTCATTCGGAATAATTCAGGTGACAGATAAGTAAAAATCGCATATAATAAAAAAAATTGCTAACCGTTCGGCATCTGTGAAAAACAGGAGGAGAAAGCTATGTCCAGCGTGATTGAAGAACAGATCGGCGGCATCGTGGACGATATCATGGCGGATTACAAAAAGTGCCGTGTGATCGACCGCGCCGACATCTACAACCAACCGGATAAGACGGAGATCATCGATATCTTAAAAAAATTGCTTGGCATTGTGTATCCGGGATTTTTCCGGGATAAGAGCTGTAAGATCTACAATATCGAGCACACGATCTCCACGCTGATTGAGGATGTGATGTTCCACTTAAACAAGCAGATCATCGTCGTGATGCGCCACATGGGGCGTTTTGACGGGGATGAGAGGGGACTGTTGGAATTTGCGGAGCAGACGTCCGTGGAATTCCTGAGCAGAATCCCGAGGGTGAGAGAGTATCTGGACACTGATCTGGAGGCTGCCTACGAGGGCGACCCGGCGGCGAAAAGCCGTGATGAAATCATCTATGCTTATCCCGGACTCTATGCGATCACGATTTTTCGGCTGGCACACGAACTGTTTCTTTTGGATGTACCGCTGATTCCGAGAATGATGACCGAGTACGCGCACAACAAGACCGGAATTGACATCCATCCGGGAGCCACAATCGGAAAATATTTTTTTATTGATCATGGAACCGGGATTGTCGTCGGTGAGACAACAGAGATTGGGGAGCATGTCAAGCTTTATCAGGGAGTCACGCTGGGGGCATTGTCTACCAGGGGCGGGCAGGATCTCCGCGGGAAAAAGCGTCACCCGACGATAAAGGACAACGTGACGATCTACTCCGGGGCGTCGATCTTAGGCGGCAGTACGGTGATCGAGGAGGGAGTGACGATCGGCGGAAACGCGTTTATTACAAGCTCTGTACGAAAGGGAATCAAGGTCAGTGTCAAGGACCCGGAGCTGATCTATCTGAGAGAGGATGAAGTGCTTTAAAGCATCTGCGTTATACCATCCGGAAAGGAACTATACAATGGAGAATCAATTTCGTTTTTATAATACGCTGACGCGGGAGGTTGAGACCGTGATCCCTCATGAGGAGGGAAAGATTGCGATGTATACCTGTGGACCGACGGTGTATCATTTTGCACACATTGGCAATCTGCGCAGCTATATTATGGAGGATGTACTGGAGAAAGCTCTGCGCTATGTGGGCTATGACGTGAAGCGCGTCATGAATATTACGGACGTGGGACACCTTTCCTCCGATGCGGACACCGGCGAGGATAAGATGCTAAAGGGGGCTAAGCGGGAGAACAAGACCGTTATGGAGGTGGCTCAGTTCTATACGGATGCGTTCTTTGAGGATTGCCGCAGACTGAATATCAAGCGGCCCGACGTGGTGGAACCGGCGACGAACTGTATTCCGGAATTCATTCATATGGTGTCGGCTCTCCTTGAGAAGGGCTATGCCTATGTGGCGGGCGGAAATGTGTACTTTGATACCGGAAAACTTGCGGATTATTTTGTATTTTCCTCCGCT
The DNA here is from genome assembly GCA_964636375.1 of uncultured Lachnobacterium sp. Classification (GTDB taxonomy): domain Bacteria; phylum Bacillota; class Clostridia; order Lachnospirales; family Lachnospiraceae; genus Roseburia. Next base: position 5,163 of record CAZWRT010000021.1, read on the forward strand.
GTCGAGAAGGAGCAGCTTCAGGTCGGCGTGCGTGACGATGTGGAGGAGGATAAGAACAAGCGCAACAAGAATGACTTTGTGCTGTGGTTTACGAAATCAAAATTTGAGAATCAGGCGTTAAAGTGGGAGAGCCCGTGGGGCGTTGGGTATCCGGGATGGCATATCGAATGCTCCTGCATCGGAATTAAGCACCTTGGCGAGTACATGGATATTCACTGCGGCGGCGTGGACAATATTTTTCCGCACCACACGAACGAGATCGCGCAGTCAGAGTCCTACCTCGGCCACGAGTGGTGCAAATACTGGTTCCATGTAAACCACCTGAATGACCGGACCGGCAAGATGAGCAAATCCAATGGGGAGTTCTTAACGCTCTCCCTGCTTGGTGAGAAGGGCTATGACCCGCTGGCTTACCGCCTGTTCTGCCTGCAGTCCCACTACCGCAAGCCGCTGGTGTTTTCCTACGAGAATCTGGACAATGTGGCGTCTGCCTACGAGAAACTGGTGAAAAAGATCGCATCGTTCAAGGATGAGGGAGAGGTGGACGATGCGTGCTTTGCCGCATACCGCGAGCGGTTTGTGGACGCTTTAAGCAATGATTTGAATACTTCTATGGCGATAACGGTTGTCTACGACGTCGTAAAAGCCGATATGAATGATAAGACAAAGCTTGCGCTTTTACAGGATTTTGACCGCGTACTTTCTCTGGATCTCACGATTGCCGGAGCGCGGTATGCGGAGGCGGGAAACGGTGCCGACGAAGAGCTTGCCGCTTTCGTTGCGGCGAAAATCGCCGAGCGCCAGGAAGCTAAGAAGGCGAAAGACTTTGCCCGCGCGGATGCAATCCGCGAGGAGCTTGCGGCAAAGGGCGTGAGCATCCGGGATACCCGCGAGGGGACCGTATGGGAGCTGGTATGATGAAGCAGGGGATAGATTCCTACATCAGGGAGATGTTCCATGTACCGGATGTGGATATCCGCACTTACTCACCGCTGGCACTCGCCTATATCGGGGACGGGGTGTTTGACCTCATCATCCGTTCCGTAGTCGTGGGCAGGGGAAATACGAAACCAAACCGTCTGCACCAGCGGACGAGTCAGGTCGTGAAAGCACATACACAGGCGCAGATCATCGAATATCTTCTGCCGCAGCTTGATGAGGAGGAGGCGGATATCTACCGCAGGGGGCGCAACGCGAACTCTGCGACCATGGCAAAAAACGCCACGGTAGCGGATTACCGCAAGGCGACCGGGCTTGAGGCACTGGTCGGATATCTGTATCTGACGGACCGCTTTGAGCGGCTGATGGATTTGATCAAACTGGCGGCAGACGGGCTGGAGCTGGATCTGTAAGGAAGCACTGATTAATTCAGCGTTTCCCTATAAGAAAAGAGGTGCGACATGGAGTACGAGGAGAGTCGGATCGAAGGGCGTAACGCTGTGCTTGAGGCGTTTCGATCCGGCAGAACGATTGATAAAATATATGTGCTGGACGGCTGTCAGGACGGACCGGTCCGAACAATCGTCAGGGAGGCGGAAAAACACGACACGATCATCAGTTACGTGAAAAAAGAGCGTTTGGATCAGATGTCAGAGACCGGAAAGCATCAGGGCGTGATCGCCGTCAGCGCGGCTTATGCCTATGCCGAGGTGGAAGACCTGCTGGAGGCTGCAAGATCCAAAGGAGAGGACCCGTTTCTCTTTCTGCTGGACGGCATAGAGGACCCGCACAATCTGGGCGCAATCATCCGTACCGCGAATCAGGTGGGCGCGCACGGCGTAATCATTCCGAAACACCGGGCGGTGGGGCTGACCGCCACCGTGGCGAGAACCTCTGCGGGAGCGCTCAACTATACGCCGGTGGCGAAGGTCACCAACCTGAGTAACACGATAAAGGATCTCAAAAAACAGGGCATTTGGTTTGCCTGTGCCGATATGGACGGGGCTTCGATGTATGAGGTGAATCTGACAGGGCCTCTCGGCCTGGTGATCGGAGCGGAGGGGGACGGTGTAAGTCCTCTGGTCAAAAAAAACTGTGACATGACGGCGGCCATTCCGATGAAGGGAGATATCGATTCCCTGAATGCATCAGTTGCAGCGGGGGTGCTGGCTTACGAGGCACTTAGGCAGAGATTAAAAAAAGGCTAAAAATAGGTGGACAATGAGCGAAAAGGGCGATAAGATACAGTTAGACACGTATTCGGATGAGGAACTGGTGCGTCTGATTCGCGGTGGGCATGAGGAGGTCACGGATTACCTTTTGGAGAAATACAAACCACTGGTACGGAAAAAGACCAACGCCATGTACCTGATCGGCGGGGAGACCGAGGATCTGATTCAGGAGGGGATGATCGGGCTGTTCAAGGCGATTCGTGACTACCGGGAAGAAACGGATGTCAGTTTTTATCATTTTGCGCAGCTTTGTGTCAGCCGGCAGCTCTATTCGGCGCTCGAGGCGTCCAACCGCAATAAGCACAAGCCGCTCAATTCTTATGTCTCTCTCTCAAAGCCGGAGAGCAGTCTCGGAGAGGAACTGCTGCAGGAGGTATGGCTTGCACAGGGGAAAAGCCCGGAGCAGCAGGTGATTGAACAGGAATTGTGGGCTGAATTTAAAAAAAAGTTAACTGGTAATTTAAGTAAGATGGAAAATCAGGTGCTGATTTTGTATCTGAAAGGGTATAATTATATACAGATTGCAGAGCTGCTTGACAAGAGCGCAAAGTCCATTGACAATGCGCTGCAGAGAATTCGGCAGAAAGTCCGGCAGATGAAGTACGAATAGGAAATGCGCTGAGATACGAGCAGAAAAGAAAGAGGGTGAGGGTATTGAAATTTTCACGAATTGGAAAACACACAATTCGGTGTGTCATCTCTGAGGAGGAAATCTCGGACCTTGGGTACACAATGGATGAAATCATGAGCAACGGAGAACGGACGCAGGAATTCATGAATCAGATCTTTGATCTGGCAGAGCAGCAGTTCGAGACGAAATTTGAGCTGGGAATCAAGACCGTGCGCGCTGATTTTATGTCCGATCACACATTGTCTCTGACTTTCTCGGAACATCCGGGCGCAGAGAATATGATGGAGCACTTAAAGGATATTGTGAACAGCCTGTTGAATTCCATCCCGCAGCAGAAATGGGATGAGCTGCAGGCCTCAAAGGACAAAGAGGGGGACGAGGAGGTTCGTGTCATTGTCACGCTGGTATTTGCGGACATGGATACCTTGGTCCGGTTCTGCAGGCAGGCTCAGATCGCGAAACCGGTATTCAATGCATTGTATAAATATCGGAACGAGTACCTGCTGGTCGTTGATTTTTCCACGATGGCGGAAGACGAGGTGCGCCGGCTTTCATCCCTGACGGATGAGTATGCGACGGATCTGCTGATCGGGGCGGAGCGCAAGGCGCACATCGAGGAGTATGGTGAACTTATTTTGAAGGAGCGTGCGATCGAGACACTGCGTCAACTGTAAAGAGAGTAAAATAAAAGGCGGAACTTCCAAGCGCGGAGGTTTCGCCTTTTATATGTATTCAATGTTGCATACCAGAAATAATCTCCCAAAAATCTGATTTCTAAAATCAGGATTCCTGCGAGATTATTCATTGGAATGATTGGCGTGCCGGACTGTCTTTTGTAAAATGACCTGCCCCAAATTATCCGAGTACCTTGCGAATGGACTCTAACACACGATCAGCCTGAAACGGCTTTACGATGAAGTCCTTCGCTCCGGACTGGATGGCCTCAATAACCATGGACTGCTGTCCCATTGCGGAACACATCACACAGGTTGCATTCGGATCAGCTGCCTTGATGTCCTTTAAAGCCTGAATGCCGTTCTTGTTTGGCATAGTGATATCCAAAGTCACAAGATCCGGCTTCAGCTCGTTGTATTTCGCAACCGCTTCGTTGCCGTCCGCAGCCTCCCCTGCAACCTCGAATCCGCCCTTGGTTAAGATGTCTTTGAGCATCATTCGCATAAAAGCTGCATCATCAACGATCAATATCTTTGCCATTTAAAAATCCTCCTGTTTTAAAATCTGTCTCACAATACTTATAGGATACAACTGAATCAGCTCGCTGTCAATCAGATTCTCAACGGTAAGCCGAAGAGTTACCCTCACAATGTCCGTCCCGTTGCACAATTCCTCAGGAATATCAAAGGATTTTCTGTATTTGGAATTGATGAGAGGATAACCGATATCTGTGGGTACCCCCAAAATGGACGCCATCGAAGTGGCGATGGAGCCGCACATCTGGTTCGCAGCCTCCGAGATTGCAGAGAGCGTCAGATCGTCAATCTGCAGCTGGGAGATGTCCGATCCGTCGCCGCCCATCATCAGGTTGGCGATGACCAGGGCGTCTGTGACCTTTAAGACCATGAGGTTCGTGCCGTCAAGGCCCTTGGTGTACGGAATTTTGATCAAAATGCGGTCATCACTTGTAAGGTTCTCTTCGTTAGCGAGTACATCGACTTTCGGTGTGGTTATATTCGTCGGACGATTGATGATCACACTCAGAGTGGTAGCTGCCGTGCCTGTACAGATATTCGCAACTTCGCCGATGACATCTGCCTGTTTCTGGGTTATGTTTTTCATGTCCTTTCCTCCATGGTGCCTGTTTCCGTATTATTATATCAAATAAATCGGAATATGGGAAGATTATTTCTGAGATTTAAAATCTTTATTTGTATTATAGCATAAATGTGTTAGAATTGGAATAAAGAAAACGATAAAATTTTGAAGAAAAGAGGGAAAAATGGGAAAAGCAGAGTATGCGGAGGCGTTAAAACTCGGAAAAAGGGAATGCAAGGCCTGTATGTCCGGAGGGCGTTTCCCGTATCTTCCCGTGCTGGATGACATTATTTCCGGCGAGGAAATCCAAACCGAGCAGAATATGGGGCTTGTGCAGATTCCGCTGGAATTTGTCGTGGGAACGGCGACCAAGGGAAGGACAACCGCCTTTGCGGCGAATTTTATGCCGATTTTGGACGATGAGACGGAGTTTGCCGACAAGTGGGCGACGCTCTCGGACGCACAGGTGGACGAGGGAATCCGCGATCCGATCAAGGCCTTTGAATATATGAACCGGTATTATGTGGTGGAGGGCAACAAGAGGGTCAGCGTCCTCAAATTTTTTCGGGCGGCCTCCATCATGGCCTATGTGACCCGAAAGATCCCGAAATACTCGGAGGACGAGGACGTCAGGCTCTATTATGAATATATGAAGTTCAACGAGCTGACCGGCATCAACAGCATGGAGTTTTCAAAAATCGGCATGGCGGAGCAACTGATCGGCTTTCTCGGAGATGCACGGGAGTGGGACGACATTGCAAGGCAGGACTTTAACAGCCTGATTTTGCATTTTACTAAGGCCTACTATTTCCGCGGCGGGAGGAAGCTGCCGATCCGTGTGGGGGACGCGTTCACCGCGTTTGTCAACGTGTACGGCTACAATGCGGTCGCGGAGATGACGGATGCACAGCTCAACGTGAACATTATCAAGTGCTGGAGCGAGTTTGTGATGCTGACGGAGAAACAGCAGGTGGGCCTTGTCATGGACCCGAAGAACGTGCAGGAGAAAAAGAGTCTTTTGAGCTATTTTCTCCCATCCTCCTCCAAGAAGCTGAGGGTGGCGTTCCTCTATCCGAAGTCGCCGGAGGATTCCGACTGGATCTATGCGCACGAGCTGGGGCGGAATTATCTTGAGGAGACCTTCCCGGATCAGATCGACACGTTTTGTGTGACGGATGTGCGCGAGGACAATATTGAGACAGTGCTCACGGATGTGATGCATCAGGGAGCGGACATTATTTTTGAGGTGGGGCCGCAGATGATGCCTCCGAGCCTCAAGATTGCAGTGGATCATCCGGATGTAAAGATTTTAAACTGCAGCCTGAACACGCCGCACAAATACATCAGAACCTACTATGCCCGCATGTACGAGGCGAAGTTCCTCTCCGGCATGATCGCCGGAGCGATGGCGGAAAATGACCGGATCGCCTACATCGCGGACTATCCGATCTACGGGATCATCGCGAACATTAATGCCTTTGCGTTGGGGGCGGCCTGCACGAATCCGCGGGCGAAAATTTATTTGGAGTGGTCCACAAAGAAGGGCTATGACAGAAACCGCTTTCTCGAGGAGAACGGAATCCAGCTCGTGTCGGATCAGGATATGATCACGCCGCAGAAGGCGAGTCGGATGTTCGGGCTGTACCTCTGCGAGAACGGAGAGACCGTGAATCTGGTCATGCCGCTCTGGAACTGGGGCATTTTCTACGAAAAAATGATCAAGAGCATACTGGCAGGAGCCTATCAGACCGAGGAGAACGCCGAGGGCCGCGCGCTTAACTACTGGTGGGGCATGTCTGCGGGGGTGATCGACATGATCTGCACAAATCACGTGCCCGCAGGAGTGAAGCGTCTTGCAGAGCACTTTAAGGAGGACATCAAAAACGGCTACGTCGCGCCGTTTTACAGTGAAATCCGGGCGCAGGACGGAACCCTCAAGAATATGAAACACCAGAATATGAGCCCGGAGGTCATTATGGAGATGGACTATCTGGTGGACAATGTAATCGGCAGCATTCCGGAGATGGATACACTCATAGAGACCGCAAAGTCCGTGGTACAGTTAAAAGGCGTTAAAGAAAAAAAATAAGGAAAGAATCGCGATGAAAATATTATTTCTGGCAGATCAGGAGTCAAAATTATATTGGGATTTTTTTAAGAAGACTGATTTTGAAGGGATCGAACTGATTATATCCTGCGGGGACTTAAAAGCGGAATACCTGACCTTTCTGGCGACAATGGTGCCGGTTCCGCTGCTCTATGTGCGGGGAAACCACGATGACAAGTATGAGATGAAACCGCCGGAGGGATGTATCTGCATCGAGGATCAGATATACCTGCACGGGGACGTGCGGATTCTGGGGCTGGGAGGGTCCTATCGCTACAAGCCGGGAAATAACCAGTACACAGAGAAGGAGATGCAGAAACGGGTGAAAAAGCTCTCGTCCAAGCTGCGCAGGAACAAGGGATTTGATATTCTGGTGACGCATTCGCCCGCGCTCGGCATCCACGACGACGAGGACGTCTGCCACCGAGGGTTTGAAGTGTTTAACGCGCTCATTGAGCAATATCGGCCGCAATATTTTGTCCACGGCCATGTTCACATGAATTACGGCCGCAAATTTCCGAGGGAGGATATGGTCGGAGAGACCCGCGTGATCAACGCATATGAAAAATTTATCGTCGAGATTTAAAAAACTGGTTGACAAGTGCGTCTGCCTATTGTATTATCTAATCGTTGGCGCAGTCAACACAAGCTGATGTGGCTCAGTGGTAGAGCACTTCCTTGGTAAGGAAGGGGTCACGAGTTCAACTCTCGTCATCAGCTCGAAAAAGGAAGTCCCTTTGCAGAGGACTTCCTTTTTATCATATAGGAAAGTTCACAAACTTCCCTATATGATAAAACGCTCCGCGGGGATGCGCACTCGCGCGAACAGAATAATGTCAGCGGTGCTGACCGCGCTCGGCGCGAGAATGTGCCGTGGGCACATTCTTTTTCGTATCCTATGTTTTGTTTATGTGGCGAGGTCAAGCTGCTGAACCGTACCGCAGCCGCCGTTCTCATAGAGAAAGATGCCGGTTTTGCGCACTATGGCGTTGGTGTGGTTGTCTTCCAGGCTGTTTAAAGAAAATTCCGTATTTTCGCTGCCCAGGCAGATCGCGCCGACTCCGGTTTCCTTCAGGGTGAGCAGTTTGCTGGTTCCGTCCGCATTCCTGACCCAGATCCGGAGCCTGGAAAAGATTTCGTCCGCCTCGTCAATCCAGCCATTGCCGTCCGCATCGTATGCGGCCAGATCCGAAAAGCCGTTGCCGCTTGCAGTGCCGAAGAGCTCACTGCCGTCGTTGATTTCACCGTCCCCGTTTTTGTCGAGTGCAAGGTATCCGCTGCCGGAGGCAAGCGAAGAGATCTCCTCTTCCTCGCCGTCTGCATCGAGATCAAAGAAGAATTTCTGGTCGGTGACACCGGCGCCGTTCCCGGAGAGATTGATGACTAAGGGGTCGCACAGCCTTGGCTTACCGATTTCGATCGATTCCTGGGCGGCCTGCGTGAAGGAGCGCGACATCTCCAGATTGACGGAGAAGGGAATCTTTCGCCCGTCGGCGGTGACAGCCGTGCCTTTTGCGTTAAAACAGGTAGTTTCCTGCTCACTGTAGTAGAAGGAGGAGTAATAGCTTTCGCCCGCACCGTAGAGCCCGGAGCTGTCCGAGGACAAAAGATCGGTTGCGCTGCCTGTCTGGCGGTCTGCGGCGGGAAAGCGGTCTTTTCGGCGGAAAAGCATGTTGAGCAGGTAGTTGAGCGTATTCTGCCGAAGCTTCTGCAGGTTGCTGACGGCCTCAGAGACCGAGAGCTTTCGGGTGCCCGAAGAGGCGTTCATCTGCTCCATCAGCTCCTTCATGTTTTTTCCTCCGGAGCCGACTGCGGAGCCGTCCGAACGTGGGTCGGATTCGTCCTCTTTGCCGTTTACAAGGGGCCGGGACGCGGCGGGCATGCCGTTGAAACTTTTACTGTAAGAGCTGGTGCGCGCATGCTCCGCACTTTCGTTGTAATAAATCATGTTTCCGGAGGCGTCCCATGCGCTGTGCCGCACATAGCTGGAGCGGGAAGAGCTGTAGGCCCTTGACGCTCCCGTGTGCATTTGATCTGACTGAATAATCAATTTGTTCACCCTTTCTGTGAACCTTGCCGATTATCTCATATCTGCATCCTTTCATGTTAGAAATAAAAAGAGGTCTCCTTGTCCGAACTCCGTTTCGTTCAAAGGAAACCATCCATGGCGGGTCACTGTGTTTTTTGTAACGGTCTGCGGCCGCAGTTTGTTACAAAACATATATCGGACCGATTTCATTTTTTTAAAGACCTCTGGAAAAATATTGTGAAAATATGGTTGTCTGTGGTAGAATCATGGTATCGAAAGGAGAAAACAATGAGCGAGACAATGAAAGATTACGAGAAGGAGCTGGAGCGTTCCTTCCGCCAGATCCATGAAGGGGATATGGTGAGCGGCACGGTGATTGCAGTGTCGGAGGAGGAAGTGACTTTAGATCTGAACTATTACACGCAGGGGATCATCAAGACGGAAAACCTGAGCGATGACCCGGATTTTAACCCGAAGGAGCAGCTTGCGCCCGGAGAAGTGATCGAGGCCACGGTTATCAAGGTGGACGACGGGCACGGAAATATTGAGCTGTCCAGAAAAGAGGCAAATGACGTGCTCGCATGGGACAAACTGCGCGACATGCTGGAGAAGGAAACGGTGACGTCCGTGCGCATTAAGGAGAGTGTGCCCAGCGGTGTAGTGGCGTACCTTGAGGGAATCCGGGCATTCATTCCGGCCTCACAGCTCTCGGCGGATTACGTGGAGAACACCGATGCGTGGATCGGGAAAACCATTGAGGTGCAGGTGATCACAGTGGATAAGGAGAAGAACAAGCTCGTCCTCTCCGGCAGGAAGGTCGCGCGCAGGAAGGAAGAGGAGGAGCGGAACCACAAAATTGCAATGATGGTTCCGGGAGCCGTGACGGAGGGTGTCGTGGAATCCATTATGCCATATGGCGCATTCGTTGCGCTCGGGGACGGAATCAGCGGGCTGGTGCATATCTCACAGATCAGCCAGAAACGGATCGGCTCGGTGCATGAGGTGCTGAAGGAAGGCCAGAAGGTCAAGGTGAAGATTCTCAATACGAATGACGGAAAGGTGAGCCTGAGCATGAAGGCGTTGGAGGAAATCATGGCAATGGATGCCCCGGCGGAGGAGTATGTCTCCGGCGAGCAGGTGTCCACCAGCCTTGGATCGCTGCTTTCCGGATTGAAAATTGAATAAAAAAAGAATGTGCCTGCGGCACATTCTCGCGCAGGGCGTCAGCCCTGCGCTTTGTTGTAGTAGTTCAGTATTTTATTGATATAGTTATCAATTCCGTTAAAGGGAGGGATTCCGTTGTACTTGTCCACATTGCCGGGACCCGCATTGTACGCCGCGAGCGCGAGGGAGAGATCTCCGTCATATTTCTCCAGATGCCGGGCGATCACGTTCGCACCCCCCAGAATATTGTCGTGTACATCGTAGGCGTTATCAATCCCAAGACTGTCGGCGGTCGAGGGCATGAGCTGCATAATTCCCATCGCACCGACTCTGCTGGTGGCATTCGGATCAAAATTCGACTCTGCGTAGGCGATCGCTTTCAGGAGGTTTTCGTCCACCTGATATTTTTCTGCAGCCTCCGCAAAGCAGCGCTCCAGTTCCTCGTCATCTACTTTTGTCACTACGGGATGATCCTGACGGGTGGAGGAGGCAGCTTTGGAGGTTTTCGCGTCATCAGCGGTGTCTGGCTGGGTCAATACGGGTGTTGTGGTTGTGTTGACGGCGAGGCGAGAGGCGAAGAACGGTCCGGCCGGCGTCGGGTTAAAGCCAAGAATATGCTCTACCGTCTCTGCATCCACACTGCCGGAACTGCTGGCTGAAATCAGCCTGTCCACTGCCATTGCCTGCTCCGTGCGGCTCGCATTCGCAAAAATTTCCTGAAAGCTGGCGCCGGTCCGGTCTGCGGAGGCGGGCTCTGCCGTCTTGGAGAGGGCAAGCTGATCCAGCATTTCGTTAATATACGGATAAATTCTGACATTGCTCATTGTATGTTTTCCTCTTATCTTCATCAGGAGCATTCCTGAAATTACCTACACTTCAATTATTATATCGGCAACTTTGGACATAACATAACAGGAAAATAAAAAATTACTTGAATTTGTCTTTTACATGATGTAGCATAAGGTCTGTCAAGCGAATGATAACAAGCCGGGAGGGAACAACCATGAAAAAAATACCATTTGTGACGGAGCAGCAGGTGAAAGAAATCGAGAAAACCTGTCCGACGCCGTTTCATTTATATGACGAGAAGGGCATTCGGGAAAATGCGCGGGCAGTTAAGGAAGCGTTTGCCTGGAATCCGGGATTTCGCGAATATTTTGCAGTGAAGGCAACCCCGAATCCGTTTTTATTAAACATATTAAAGGAGTACGATATGGGCTGTGACTGCAGCTCCTACACAGAGCTGATGCTGGCCAAAAGCTGCGGATTTGACGGGGAGCACATTATGTTCTCCTCCAACGACACCCCTGCGGAGGAGTTTGCGTATGCGCACGAGCTGGGCGCGATCATCAATCTTGATGATTTCACGCACATCGACTTTCTGGAGGAGACGATTGGCTGTATTCCGGAGACAATCAGCTGCCGCTACAACCCGGGCGGGGTGTTTGAACTGAGCAACGGAATTATGGACAACCCCGGGGACTCCAAGTATGGCATGACGAAGGAGCAGCTCATGGAGGCCTATCGCGTCTTAAAGGACAGGGGAGCAAAGCGTTTCGGGCTCCACGCGTTTCTTGCCAGCAATACGGTGACGAACGAGTATTATCCGAAACTGGCAAAGCAATTGTTTGAGCTGGTGGTGGAGATCCGGGATGTGACGGGCTGTGAGATTGGCTTTGTGAATCTCTCCGGCGGCGTTGGAATCCCGTACCGGCCGGATCAGGAGCCGAACGATATCCGCGCGGTCGGTGAGGGCGTGCGCCGCGCGTTCGAGGATGTCCTGGCAGCGGCGGGGATGCAGGATGTTGCGATTTTTGCGGAGATGGGTCGTTTTATGATGGGGCCTTACGGCTGTCTGGTGACAAAGGCAATCCACGAAAAGCATATTTATAAAGAATATATCGGGGTGGACGCCTGCGCCGCGAACCTGATGAGACCGGCTGTGTACGGTTCCTACCATCACATTACGGTTCTTGGCAAGGAGGATGCGCCCTGCGACCACATCTATGATGTTACCGGAAGCCTCTGCGAGAATTGTGACAAATTTGCCATTGACCGAAGCCTTCCGAAAATTGACATGGGTGATTATCTGGTGATTCATGATACGGGAGCACACGGTTTTTCCATGGGCTACAATTACAACGGAAGACTGCGCTCCGCGGAGCTGCTGCTGAAGGAGGATGGCAGTGTGCGCATGATCCGCCGCGCGGAGACACCGGAGGATTACTTTGCGACATTTGACTGCTTTGCGGACATGAAGATTACGCGGTAAGGGTGAACGAAAACCAACAGATACTAACGAATATTAAGCGAAAACTAACAGATACTAACGAATACTAACACAAACCAACATAAACTAACTAGCATATACGAGCGAGAATTCTCCCTTGTGTCTGTAAAATGAAACCGATATGTACCACGGCGGATACAGACAGAAGGGAGATTGTAATATGGGGAATTATCCGATAGGGAGGCTGATCGCGGAGATGCGCGGCCGGAGGAAGCTGTCGCAGGAGGAACTCTCGGAAGGGATCTGCGCGGTTTCCACGCTCTCGAAGATTGAGAACGGAGTGCAGATGCCGAGACGGAAGGTGTATGTTGCGCTGATGCAGAGGCTCGGTGTCTCACACAGAAACTGCCGCATTTTTGTCAGCAATGAGGAGATGCGGCGCTGTGTGCTGGAAGAGCGCATGGAGAGTCTGGCTGCGGAAGGAAAATACCGGGAGGTTTATGACGCACTGGCAGAGTATATCGTCTGCGGACAGAAAGCCGTGTGTGCCCCCGGCGGCCCGAGGGAGCGGCTCGAAAGCTATGCGAGAGGGCTTGGGATTAAAGAACAGGTTTTGAGCGGAGGGGAGTTTGCGCCGGCAGAGCAGGTATTGAAATGTCTGGCATTTGGCGGCATGACTTCCGAGGGAGGGACACTGTCAGCGCTGGAACTGCAGTACGCCCTCTATCAGCTCGGCATGATTTTTGACATGGAAAACCAAGAGGGCGGACATGCGCTTGCACTGTTTGAGGAGGCGCTTCGACTGACACTGCGGGATTTTTCCGGAGAGAAGCTTCTGCGTGTCCGCTTTCTTACACGGGAGGAAGTCCGGCTCCTCTGCCGGATCGCTGTTCTAAGCTACGCGCGGGGGGAGCGTGTGTACGGCAAGCGCGTGTTGTTCTTTCTGCTGGAGTATATGGAGAGCGGGTGCGTGGACCCAGACGAACGGGCGGCAAGCTGCCCGGAGATTTTGTATCATCTTTCGCTTTGGATGGGGGAGGACGGGCGGAAGGACCGACAGATGGAGTTCTGTGAGCAGGGAGTCCGTTTATGTATTGCGTCCGGACGCCTTGCGATGCTCCCGCAGCTTTTGTCGGTCAAAGGATGCGTGTTGGCGGGAAGCGGACAAAGTGCACAGGCGGAGCCAATTCTGAAACAGTCACACCTGCTCCTTCAACTGTTGGGGGAGTCCGCCAAGGCGGACACACTGAGAGAGCAGGCGAGAAAACTGTTTCAGATTGAAGTCATGGCCAGCTGAGTCCGGGGCATGAACTGGTTTCGCCTGATACACGAAAATGCCGGAGCGGAAACCGCTTTTATACCGCTGTACACAGATGAGCATAGCGTATCCGGCGAGCATAAACCATGTCATTTGACGAAAAAAATAATTTTCGTCAAACGGCATGCGGATACAAGAAGAAAGGAGCAGGCGAGGAAACCTGCTCCTTTCTTAGTTACTTAAAGTGTTTGAGTAACTGAGTAGTTAATTAGATAATTGTTTGTAATGCATTGAACTACATACTCATTCTACTTGTTGCATATTATCACAATATGCCTCATTAGCTCTATTATAACTCGAATTTCAAATAATGCAATACTTTTTTAAAAAAAATCAAAAAAATTTAAGGCAATGGCAAAAATCGTGGTTTCCGCCCTTCAAAGACCGTGTAATACGAAAATCCGGCATTGTGGAGAATATCCGGCAGCCGGGCAAAATCAGCGCCCACGTGCTGCGAAATATGGGCGTCCGAACCGACGGTGAGGATCTCGCCGCCGAGCTCGCGGTAGCGGGCAAGAATGGCCTCCGTGGGGTTTGGGTGTCCGAGACCATTTGAAAAACCGCCGGTGTTGATTTCAATGCCTTTGCCGCCTGCGATCAGGACGCGCAGGATCTCGTCGATGATGTCCGAATATTTTTCGTAGGAATAAGCCTCGTTTTTGTTCGGACCGTAGCGCACGACATAGTCGAGGTGGCCGTAAACGTCAAAATCCGCGCAGGTTCCCAGATTTTCCAATACGGATTCAAAGTATTCCCGGTAGGCGGCAGATTCCGTCCGCCCTTCATAGTACGAGGGGTAGTAAGGGTCCCTTCCGTGGACCACATGGGAGCTGCCGATCACAAAGTCAAAGGGATAGGATTGCGTGACCATGCAGTTGTGCTCCGCAAGGTGCGGCTGCAGACCGAGCTCGATCCCGAAGCATATCGGAAGGCGGTCGGCGTAAATCTGCCGCAGGGCGGCAGTTTCCTGCCGGTAACGGTCAAAATCCAGCAAAAACAGCTCTGGCTCCTCAGGGTAATCGTAGTCATAGTGGTCCGTGAAACAAATGCCGTCCAGACCGCGGAAAAGAGCGGCCTCTGCCATATCTGCCAGAGCGGCGTCACTGTCCCCGGAGAAATGTGTGTGTATGTGAGTATCCCAAAACATTGTGTTTTCCTGCTTTCTTGGCGTGATTAATAGCGAAAAGCGCCGGAATGTCCGGCTGTCCGCTCTTCCATTATAGCACAGTGCAGGCAGGAGGAAAATAATTAAAATAGTGTAAAAATATAACATTTATGAAAAGTACTTGAATTTTCGGAAAAAATTGGGTAGAATAAGAAAAGCTTGAGGACATAAGTCCTAAGAGACTATTTACAATTTCTAGGAGGAATTAAGAATGGCAGTAAGAGTAGCAATCAACGGATTCGGTCGTATCGGTCGTCTTGCTTTCCGTCAGATGTTCGGGGCAGAGGGATACGAAGTAGTAGCAATCAATGATCTGACAAGTCCTCAGATGTTGGCTCATTTGTTGAAGTATGACAGCTCTCAGGGCAAGTATGCTCTGGCGGACAAGGTATCTGCTGGCGAGGATTCCATCACGGTAGACGGAAAAGAGATCAAGATCTACGCTTTCCCGGATGCAAACAATTGCCCGTGGGGTGAGCTGAAGGTGGATGTTGTTTTAGAGTGCTCCGGCTTCTACACAAGCAAGGCGAAGGCACAGGCACACATCAACGCCGGCGCCCGCAAGGTCGTTATTTCTGCACCGGCAGGCAACGATCTTCCTACAATCGTATACAATGTAAACCACAAGACATTAAAGCCGGAGGATACGATCATTTCTGCGGCATCCTGCACCACGAACTGCCTCGCTCCCATGGCTAAGGCATTGAATGATGCATTCGGCATTAAGTCCGGTATCATGAGCACCATCCATTCCTACACCGGAGATCAGATGACTCTGGACGGCCCGCAGCGCAAGGGCGATCTGAGAAGATCCCGCGCGGCAGCTGTAAATATCGTTCCGAACTCTACCGGAGCCGCAAAGGCAATCGGCCTTGTTATTCCGGAGCTGAACGGCAAGCTGATCGGCTCTGCACAGCGCGTTCCCTGCCCGACCGGTTCCACCACCATCTTAGTGGCGACCGTTGAGAAGTCCTGCACCGTTGATGAAATCAACGCGGCAATGAAGGCTGCTGCTACCGAGTCCTTCGCATACAACGAGGATGAGATCGTTTCTTCCGATATCATCGGCAGCACCTACGGCTCCATCTTCGACGCTACCCAGACAATGGTTGGCGCGGACAATCTGGTACAGGTAGTTTCCTGGTATGACAATGAGAACAGCTACACCTCTCAGATGGTTCGTACCATTAAGTTCTTCTCTGAGTTAAATTAAGAAGGAACAACAATTTTGAGACGGTGAGAGGTCCGGCCGATTGGGCCGGGCCTTTTTCGTAAATCTATGATACCAGTGCAAAAAGCCGTTCCACACGGCAAGCTTGCTTGGCAGTGGGGATAAGGCTTTATTGCGCGCCCCGATATGAGCATGAAGTGGTGCGAAGCAACACGGGAATGCGAATATTGGGGTGGATTGTGGGAGTGCGGAGCACGGAACAATCCGTAGGTATCATTTTGCAGTGCAATCATCTATTTTAAAAGGAGAATGACATGGGATTAAATAAGAAATCAGTTGATGATATCAACGTAAAGGGCAAGAGAGTCCTTGTGAGATGTGACTTCAATGTACCGCTGAAGGAGGGCGCGATCACCGACGAGACACGTATCGTTGCAGCGCTTCCGACGATTCAGAAACTCATTGATGACGGCGGCAAGGTGATTCTCTGCTCCCATCTTGGCAAAGTAAAGAACGGTCCGAATGAGGGAGAATCCCTTGCACCGGTTGCCAAGAGACTGTCCGAGAAGCTGGGCAGAGAGGTCAACTTCGTGGCGGATTATCACGTGACAGGAGAGGCTGCTACCGCGGCGGTGAACGCGATGAAAGAGGGAGATGTAGTGCTGCTCCAGAATACCCGTTTCCGCGGATCGGAGGAAACCAAGAACGGAGAGGAGTTCTCTAAGGAGCTCGCGGATCTGGCTGACGTGTATGTGTGCGACGCATTCGGTTCTTCTCACCGGGCACACGCTTCCGTGGAGGGCGTGACGAAGTTCATCTCTGCCAAGGGCGGCGAGAATGTGGTTGGATATCTGATGCAGAAGGAGATCAATTTCCTCGGCAATGCTGTGGAGAATCCGGTGCGCCCGTTTGTTGCAATCCTGGGCGGTGCGAAGGTTGCAGACAAGCTGAACGTAATCAACAATCTTCTGGAGAAGTGCGATACCTTAATCATCGGCGGCGGTATGGCTTACACCTTCCTGAAGGCACAAGGATATGAAATCGGAACCTCTCTGGTAGACAATGAGAAGCTTGACTACTGCAAGGAGATGATGGAGAAGGCTAAGAAGCTGGGCAAGAAGCTTTTACTCCCGGTGGATGCGGTTACCATCAAGGAATTCCCGAATCCGATTGATGCTCCGGTGGACACCGAGGTGTACGCTTCCGACAATATGCCGGCAGACCGTGAGGGCTGCGACATTGGACCGGAGTCTGCAAAGATGTTTGCGGATGCTGTAAAGTCTGCGAAGACAGTTGTCTGGAACGGTCCGATGGGCGTGTTTGAAAACCCGACTCTGGCGGCAGGCACACTTGCGGTGGCGCAGGCTCTTGCGGACACGGACGCTACCACGATCATCGGCGGCGGCGATTCTGCAGCGGCTGTGAACCAGATGGGATACGGCGACAAGATGAGCCATATCTCCACCGGCGGCGGCGCGTCTCTGGAATTCCTGGAGGGCAAGGAGCTTCCGGGCGTTGTGGCGGCAGACGACAAGTAGGAAGGAAGAATGCCTTTGGCAGCAAAATAAATTAAAGAGATTGAGGAAAAACTATGGCGAGAAGAAAAATTATAGCCGGCAACTGGAAGATGAATATGACTCCCAGTGAAGCCGTAAAGCTGTGCGCTGACTTAAAGGACCTTGTAAAGAGTGATGATGCGGATGTGGTTTACTGTGTTCCCGCTATCGATATTATTCCCGTTGTGGAGGCTGTGAAGGGAACCAACGTGGAAGTCGGCGCCGAGAATATGTATTTTGAGGACAAGGGTGCATACACCGGCGAGATCTCTGCAGAGATGCTGGTGGATGCCGGCGTGAAGTACGTGATTCTTGGTCATTCCGAGCGGCGCGACTATTTTAAGGAAGATGACGCACTTTTAAACAAGAAGGTGAAGAAAGCGTTTGAGGCGGGGCTGACACCGATCCTCTGCTGTGGAGAAACCCTGGAGCAGAGAGAGTTGGGCGTGACGCTGGACTGGATCCGTCTTCAGATCAAGTCGGATCTGGACGGTGTGCCCGCATCCGATGTGGCGAAGCTTGTCATTGCTTACGAGCCGATCTGGGCGATCGGAACCGGAAAGACGGCAACCTCGGATCAGGCACAGGAGGTGTGCGGCGCAATCCGTGAGTGCATCAAAGAGATCTATGATGAGGCGACTGCGGAGTCCGTGCGAATCCAATACGGCGGTTCTGTAAACGCAGGCAATGCGGCGGAACTGTTTGCCAAGCCGGACATTGACGGCGGCCTGGTAGGCGGAGCGAGCCTGAAGGCAGATTTTGGGAAGATCGTGAACTATAATTAAATGATGATTAAACTAAATAAGTTATATTGTGATTAAACAAATGGATTAGACGTGCCGCACGCACACATGATATATGTTTTTTTGAGAATTATGTGGGCGCGCGGTACGTTTTCATATCCTCTGTGGTTTGCAAAATTCCTAAAAGAAAAGGATAGACAATCCCTTGAAAAGTCGGTAAAATATGGAGTATGAAAAATAAATTACAAAGATGTGCTGTATTGTTTCTTGCGATTCTGCTTGGGCTGGGGGTACTTACAGCCTGTAAAGAAGAAGATCCCGATGCTTCGACGGGGGTGCAGAAACCTACACAGAATGAGAACGATAAATTGAATACTGAGACCGAGAGTGAAGCGGAGACCGAGACCGCTTATCTGTCAGCGGCGGATGAGACGGTGCGCGTGATTTTAGAGAGCGGAACGAAGGATTTTTTCCGTGGATATCCGGTGGATGAGGCGTTTCTGTGCTGGGTCGGCAGGAGCTATGGGCAGACGACGCTGGAGCAGCTGGCGCAGAATCTGTCTGCAGGGACGACGGATGAAACGATGTGGTATGACCTTACCGGAAATACCATGCATGTGCTGTGGACGGAATATTGCAAAGACTTTGGCTATTCAACTTACCTCTGGGAGGATGTCATGTGGAAGACGGCCACTGATCCGGAATGTATCACGATTGACCTGATCGGGGATATTAATTTTGACGAGCGCTGGCACACGATGCGGGCTGCCGAAGAAACGGGCGGTGTCGCCGCATGTATTTCCGAGGATATACAGAACACCCTGAAGTCCGCGGATATCACAATACTCAACCATGAATTCACCTACGCGAAGAACGATACGCCGCTACAGGGCAAGACCTACACCTTTAAGAGTGATCCGGCAAACGTCGGACTTTTAGACCTCTTCGGTGTAGATTTGGTGAGCCTGGCGAACAACCATGTCTGGGATTATGGCCGGCAGGGGCTTCTTGATACGTTTGAGACACTGGAAGCGGCGCAGGTTCCTTACTGTGGGGCCGGACGTAATATCGAGGAAGCGTCAGCAGTGAGTTATTTTGTGATTGGGGGGCGGAAGGTCGCGGTTGTCAGTGCGACGGAGATCGAGCGGTACAGTAACTATACAAAAGCGGCAACAGAGACAGAGCCGGGGGTTTTGAGAACGCAGCAGGAGGAGATCGTTAATGCCGCGTTCCGGGAGGCTAAACGGCGGAGTGACTATGTGATCGCCTATATTCATTGGGGCGCGGAGGGAAATCTGATGCGTGATGAAATGCAGAATGCGCTGGCGCGCACCTATGCGAGAGCGGGAGCTGACGTGGTGCTTGGCGGGCATACACACCGACTGCAGGGAATGGCTTTTATCAATCAGGTGCCCATAGCGTACAGTCTGGGGAATTTCTGGTTTTCTTCCGGGACGCTTTACACTGCAATCGCACAGATTCAGATCGACGCAAAGGGCGAGCTTTCTCTCAGGATGCTTCCCTGTATCCAGAGGAATGAAAAGACCGAGCTGTTGAAGACAGAGGTGGATGTTCGGGCATTTTACCGCTATCTTGCGGATATTTCAACTGACATCGGAATTGATGAGGAAGGACGCGTTCATTCCTATCGGAGGGATGCCGGGGAGGGGGACGACGGTTACGCGTACACTTCCGGGCGAAACTATGCTGACCACTCATCGAATCTTGATCTGGAGGGCAGACCGATTGACATTGTCGGCAATTTGCAGTGATTTCCTGCAATCGCTTGAAATCCGGGGCGAATTGTGCAATATTTATTTATGGAAAAAACGCGCGGAATATACCCGTGTTTTAGTATAGAGAGAAGAGAGGACAAGAAAATGAGTAAAAAACCCGTGGTGCTTATGGTATTAGACGGATATGGATTGAATGAGAAGGCGGAGGGGAACGCGATCGCGATGGCGAAGACTCCCGTGATGGACAGACTGATGAAGGAATGCCCCTTTGCGAAGGGCAATGCTTCCGGTCTGGCGGTCGGCCTGCCGGACGGGCAGATGGGCAACTCTGAGGTCGGACACATGAATATCGGAGCAGGGCGTATTATTTATCAGGATCTGACCAGAATCACCAAATCGATCGAGGACGGTGACTTTTTTGAAAATAAGGCGCTGCTTGCGGCGATGGACAATTGCAAAAAGAACGATTCCGACCTGCATCTGTGGGGATTGCTCTCCGACGGAGGCGTGCACAGCCACATTACGCATCTCTACGGACTGCTCGAGATGGCCAAAAAGCAGGGGCTCACGAAAGTGTTTGTACACGCATTTCTGGACGGGCGTGACACTCCGCCCGCGTCCGGGAAGGACTACGTGAAGCAGCTTGAGGACAAGATGGCCGGAATCGGTGTGGGAAAGATCGCATCCCTCTCCGGCCGCTATTATGCGATGGACCGGGACAATAACTGGGACCGTGTGGAGAAGGCTTATCTCTCCCTGACGAAGGGAGAGGGCGTGCAGGCGAAGGATGCCGTGCAGGCGATGGCGGACTCTTATGCGGGTGACGTGACGGACGAGTTTGTACTTCCTACCGTGATTACCGACGAGGCAGGCAAGCCGCTCTCACTCGTAAAACCGAATGATTCCGTCATTTTCTTTAACTTCCGCCCGGATCGCGCGCGGGAGATCACCCGCGCATTCTGCGACGATGCATTTCAGGGCTTTGAGCGTCCGCTCCTTCCGCTCACTTATGTGTGCTTCAAGGATTATGACGAGACGATCCCCAATAAGATTATTGCGTTCGAGAAGGAATCCATCAAAAATACCTTCGGCGAATACCTTGCGAAGTGCGGCAAAAAGCAGCTTCGCCTTGCAGAGACCGAGAAGTATGCACATGTGACCTTCTTTTTCAACGGAGGAGTGGAGGAGCCGAATGTGGATGAGGCGAGACTTCTGGTCAACTCTCCGAAGGAAGTGGCCACCTATGACTTAAAACCGGAGATGAGCGCTCCGGAGGTTGGCGTGGATCTCGTGGAGGCGATCCGTTCCGACAAGTACGATGTGATTGTCATAAACTTTGCCAACCCGGACATGGTCGGGCACACCGGCGTGATCTCGGCGGCAGTGGCTGCGGTCGAGCGGGTGGACACGCTGATCGGAGAAGCGGTAGCTGCGATTGAGGAGGTAGACGGCGTGATGTTCATCTGTGCGGATCACGGCAATGCGGAGAAAATGATCGACTACGAGACCGGCAAGCCTCACACCGCGCACACGACGAACCCGGTTCCGTTCATACTGGTGAACGCAGATCCCTCCATGAAGCTGCGCGAGGGCGGATGTCTGGCAGATATCGCCCCGACACTGCTTGAGATTATGGAGCTTCCACAGCCGGCAGAAATGACCGGAAAATCATTAATAGTTAAATAGTGATTTAATTTAAGAAATTATTTAAAAATTAAATTTAGAATTTACAATGATTAGAGGAGGGCAGACATGAAAGAATACAGGCCGTTTAAGGAAGGGAAAGTAAGAGAGGTTTACGACATCGGAGACAGTCTGATCATCGTTGCGACCGACCGGATCTCCGCGTTCGACAATATTTTAAAGAATAAGATCAAGGACAAGGGGGCAATCCTTACGCAGATGTCCAAGTTTTGGTTTGACTACACGCAGGATGTGGTCAAAAACCATATGATTTCTGTGGATGTGGATGATATGCCGGAATTTTTCCGCGACGAGCAATTTGACGGCAACAGCATGATGTGCAAGAAACTGGAGATGCTCCCGATCGAGTGCATCGTCAGGGGCTATATTACGGGCAGCGGCTGGGCGAGCTATCAGAAAGACGGAACGGTCTGCGGCATCCGTCTGCCGGAGGGGCTGGTGGAGTCCGACAAACTGCCGGAGCCGATCTACACGCCGAGCACCAAGGCTGAGCTGGGGGACCATGATGAGAACATTTCCTTTGAGCGGTCTGTCGAAGTGCTGGAGAAAATTTATCCGGGCAGGGGAGAAGACTACGCGGCACAGATCCGCGATTATACCATTGCGCTCTACAAGAAATGTGCAGAGTATGCACTCTCGAAGGGCATCATCATCGCGGATACCAAGTTTGAGTTTGGACTTGACGAGAATGGGAAGGTCGTACTCGGGGATGAGATGCTGACTCCTGACAGCTCCCGTTTCTGGCCGCTGGAAGGCTATAAGGCTGGACAGGGGCAGCCCTCCTTCGACAAACAGTATGTCAGGGATTGGCTGAAGGCGAATCCTGACAGCGGTTATCTTCTCCCGGACGACGTGGTCAAAAAGACTGTGAATAAGTACCTGGAGGCATATGAGCTTCTGACGGGAGTTCCGTTTATTGACATCGTTTGAAAGGAGAAGTTATGGGCACAGACAATTATTCAAGCCCGCTTTCGGAGCGGTATGCGAGCAAAGAAATGCAGTTCATTTTTTCGCAGGATAAAAAGTTTTCGACCTGGCGCAGGCTCTGGATTGCTCTGGCAGAGACGGAGATGGAGCTGGGATTGTCAAAGAACGGTAAGCCGGTCATCACGCAGGAGCAGATTGACGAGATGAAGGCGCATGTGGACGATATCAACTATGATGTGGCAAAGGCGCGCGAGAAGGAAGTGCGCCACGATGTGATGAGCCATGTGTACGCCTATGGGCAGCAGTGCCCGAAGGCGGCAGGTATTATCCACCTCGGTGCGACCTCTTGTTATGTGGGGGACAACACGGATATCATTGTGATGAATGAGGCGTGTAAGCTTGTACATAGAAAGCTTGTGAATGTGATCGCCGAGCTTGCGGAATTTGCAAAAAAATATAAGGATCAGCCGACCCTTGCGTTTACACATTTTCAGCCCGCCCAGCCAACGACCGTCGGAAAGCGGGCAACACTCTGGGCGCAGGAATTTCTGATGGATCTCGAGGATCTGGAGTATGTGCAGGGCTCTTTAAAGCTGTTGGGCTCCAAGGGGACGACCGGCACCCAGGCCAGCTTTCTGGAGCTGTTTGACAGGGATCAGGAGACGGTCGATAAGATTGATCCGATCATTGCAAAGAAGATGGGCTTTAGTGCCTGCTATCCGGTGTCAGGACAGACGTACTCCCGCAAGGTGGACACCCGCGTGCTCAATGTACTCGCGGGGATTGCCGCGAGCGCGCATAAAATGTCCAATGACATCCGTCTCCTCCAGCATTTAAAAGAGGTGGAGGAGCCCTTTGAAAAGAACCAGATCGGATCTTCCGCGATGGCATACAAGCGGAATCCGATGCGCAGTGAGCGCATTGCTTCTCTGTCCCGCTATGTGATGGTGGATGCCTTAAACCCGGCGATTACCTCTGCAACCCAGTGGTTCGAGCGGACGCTTGACGATTCCGCGAATAAGCGGCTGTCCGTTCCCGAGGGATTTCTCGCGATCGACGGAATTCTGGATTTATGTCTGAACGTGGTGGACGGTCTGGTGGTGTACCCGAAGGTGATCGAGAAACACTTCATGGCGGAGATTCCATTCATGGCGACGGAAAATATCATGATGGATGTGGTAAAACGCGGCGGGAACCGTCAGGAGCTTCATGAGAGAATTCGCGTGCTCTCCATGGAGGCGGGCAAGACCGTGAAGGAAGAGGGAAAGGACAACAACCTCGTCGATCTCATTGCGGCAGATCCGGCGTTCGGGCTGACAAAGGAACAGATTGTCGAAAATCTCAGGCCGGAGCTCTATGTGGGCTGCGCACCGCATCAGGTGGAGGTGTTCCTGCGCGATACGGTAGGACCGGTGCTGGATGCGAATCGAGCGGAACTCGGGGTGAAGGCGGAAATAACAGTATAGGAGAAGCTTGGAAAGGAGTGTTTGATTATGGGTAAGGTCAATGATTTTTTGACGGAGGCTGGTGTATTTTTTCTGGCAACAACAGACGGGGACCAGCCGAAGGTACGCCCGCTGGGGGCACATATGGAGATGGATGGCAGGGTGATTTTCGGCGTCGGTGATTTTAAGGATGTCTACCGTCAGCTCTGCAAAAATCCCCTGACGGAGATCGTCGCCTGCAAGCAGGACGGGCACTGGATGAGATACACAGGGCGGGCGGTTTTTGAGACAGACCCAAAGTATGCAGAGGCGGCGCTGGCGGCAGCTCCGCAATTAAAAAGCATCTATAACGACGAGACCGGCCACAGGCTGATGATGTTCCATCTGGAGGATGCAACGGCGGTGGACATTGCGATGATGGGCGAGGGTGAGAATCTGCTGTAAGAGGAGCGCTGTGGTTTGAGAGATGAGATAAGGAAAATCAAAGAATTTACTGCGAAATTTAAGTGGGTGCTTGTCCTCGTGCTCATTCTGGTGGCTGCGTCGGGGATCTATCGAATTGTCTCGGTTGACTGGACAAAGAAGATGGCGGACCGGGCAAATTCCTTTGTCAATGATGTCATCATCGGCACGGAGGGCAAAGTGACCACGATCACGAAGACGAGCCTGCAGGAAATTTTTGAGATCAGTGAGTTATCTACAGCCAGCTACACGTACAATGCGATAGCGACACTCTATGCGGAAGATGAGACAGCCATCAAATATCATGTGGCCTACAACGGGACAGTGGCGGCGGGGATTGATTTTTCCAAAATTGACATAAAAATCGATGAAAATGCAAAGAAAATCACGGTCGAGCTCCCGGCGTGTGAAATTTTAGAGACAACGGTTGACTTCGGATCAATGGAATACATTTTTATTGACAAGAAATCAGAGAGCGAGACGGTGTCGCAGGAGGCTTACCATGCATGTAAGGCGGATCTGGAAATGCGCGCCGCAAAGGATGGACGGTTAATAACAATGGCCGAAAAAAATGCGGCGTCGGCGGTAGAAGCTCTGGTGAGCCCCTGGATGAAACAGGCATACAGCGACTATGAGGTTGTCATACAGTAAGAGGAGACGATATCATGAAAAAAATCATCAGCGCGATTTTGACAGGCGTACTCTCTGTATGCTTGTGTGCCTGTGGAAACCGGGAAAACCAAACGTACTCTCAGGCTGTAAAACCAACAGAGAGCGGTATGCCAGAGACGCAGTCTGAGGCGGTTTTGCCGGATCTGGGACACATCCGCTCGATCTGCAGCCTGGCGACGATGGAGTGTTATTATCACAATGTTGCCAAGTCTGTCAAGGAAAAAGGGAGCGGCATTTCCCACTGGGGAGAGAAGGACCGGAAGTTTTGGATTGAGTACACCGGCGTTGCCAAAATCGGAATGAATATGTCTGATGTGGCGATACTTGTGGACGGAAACGCTGTGACGGTTACTCTGCCGAAAGCAACGTTGATATCCTGCGGTATTGAGGAGATTGATGAGAACAGTTTCGTCTATACCGAGGACTCGTGGAATAAAAACCCGATAACTGCCGATGAACAGACCGCAGCGGTCGATCAGGCGCAAAACGATATGAAGGCAAATATTGAGAATGATGCCGCGCTTCTTGAGACAGCGAGAGAACGTGCCAAAAAGCTGATTGAGAACTATATTGAGCAGCTGGGAGAGGCGTCGGGGACAGCGTATGTAATTACGTGGAAGCTGGAATAAGACTCGATATAAATTCCTTTAACACCGCTTCTCTGTTACAGGCGGTTTCATAATATGGGATACCGCACGAGATACACTGAGCTTTTATGATTTTACTGATGTTTACAATATCAATGCAGTCCCTGTAGTTATCTTCATCTGAACGAAAATAAGTATAATCATTTGGTGTATCATGTGATTTCAGGATTTTGAACCTTTCTTCCGGGGTTACATCAGATGTTATAAAGTAATAGATATCGCAGATATCACGGTCTACATATTTCATGTAGTCATTGGGCAATAGCTGATATATGTCAATTACCATTCCATAATCACATTCATTATACTCTCCACTGGCCATCATGGCTTTTAAAAATGGCCCCATTTTCGAACTGATATATTCCAGATTTGTTTGTGGTTCCACAGCCGCATCTGTGTTTACACCCGTTTCAGGAAAAACGTTTTCGATCCCTGCAATAACGGAGTCAATACTGATGTGCTGATATCCAAATTGCTTTGCGATTCTTTGTGAAACAGTGCTTTTTCCGGCACGCGGTACTCCGGCTATAATTATATGCTTTTTCATGCTGACCTCCGTTGAAATCATTTTATATCGGGGTTGGCATAAAGTCAAGGAGTTCCAATATGACTGTTTTACCCCGGATTTCATAAAACGTCCAGTTGACGAAGCCATCATGAAATGATAAGCTGGCATAGGATGAAAACAGGGAAAGAAGAAACGGGGTGTTGACACATGATTCATATAGCGGTCTGCGAAGACGAAGAACTTCAGGCAGACTATCTGAAAGCGCTTTTAGACAGGTGGCAGAAGATGGCAGGGAGCCGTGCGCTGGTAGATGTTTACGGCAATGCCGAGCAGTTTTTGTTTGAAACAGAGGGACGGCAGCCATATGATCTTTTACTTCTGGACATCCAGATGGGAGAAATGAACGGCATGGAACTGGCAAGAAGGGTGCGCGGAAAAGATAAACGGGTAAAGATCGTCTTTCTTACCGGAGTTGCGGACTATGCGATTGAAGGATATAGTGTGGGTGCCGAACAGTATTTGCTAAAGCCGGTTAGGGAGCCGGAGTTTTTTGCGTTGTTAAACAGGATTTCGGAGGAAGTAACACGGGAGGAACCGGAGTATTTTGTATTTGAGACAAACGGCAGAGTGAACCGCGTTCTGCTCGGGGAGATTCTCTACGCGGAGGCGGACGGGCATTATGTAGTGTTAAAGACTGCAGATGATGAAAAAGCGTGGAGATGGAAAGCAAATTTTTCCGATGCCGCGGCGGAGCTTTCCGGCAAAGGATTTTTTTTGCTGCGACGGGGCCTGTGTGTTAATATTTCCCGGATCACGCAAATCGGAAAGACGGAGTGTGAGCTTGAAAACGGCGAGTTTTTACCGGTCAGCAAGGGAAAGTATCAGGCGTTAAACGAGGCATTTATTGCTTATTACAAGGGGAGAGCGGAATGAGCGGCGGAATGTGTGCGGTGTTTTGTCTGGCGGCGGTTTTTCTGACAGCGGCGGTAACGATCCCTGTCACAGTAAAGATCATGTCCCATCTGCAGGAGAAACGTATCGGGGAGTATCAGGACAAGGTACTGAGGACACAGCGGGACGAGGTACAGAATATTTACCATACCATGCGCGGGTGGCGGCATGACTATCACAATCATATGCAGATGATTAAGGCGTATCTTTCCATGCAGAAAATTGATGAAACGCTCTCGTATCTGGAGCATTTGGAGGAGGACCTGGACAGTATTGACATAGCGATACGCACCGGAAATGTCAGTGTGGACGCGATTGTAAGCAGCAAGCTTTCCGTTGCGGCAAAAAAGGAAATTGCGGTGGACTGTACCGCAAAAGTGCCGGAGCAGTTAAAGGTTTCCGATGTGGATCTCTGTACGATTGTCGGAAATCTCCTGGATAATGCCATAGAGTCCTGCGAGAAGGTGCCCCAGGAGAAGCGTTTCTTACGGATATATATCGGGATTTTCCGAAAACAGTTATATCTAAGTGTCACCAACGCTACTTCCGAAACGCGCAGAAAGCGTCTGTCCGAGTTAATTAGTGTAAAGCGTGGCAGCCACGGGTTCGGGCTGCATAGAATCGATCTGGTAGCGGAAAAGTATCAGGGCTTTGTAAACCGGAAAAACGAGCCGGGAGTATTTGTGACTGAGGTAATGCTGCCGCTGTAAAGTTCGTGCACGGATTTTGAAAATTCGTGCATTTTTTTATTATATTTCCGGTTGTGTGATAGACTATAATCGGATGAAAAGAGATGTATGTTATTAAATGGACAGGAGACGGGAAACCATGGAGAGGAAACGGCAAAAGAAAAAAGCAGGATGGGCGGCAAGGAGTACGGATGCCTCTGTATTTCGGAATGTGCTGTGTGTAACACGGGCACTGTTTCGCACTTATCCGAAAACCATATGGGTAACGCCGCTTTATGCGATATGTCAAGTGCTGGTTCCGTTTCTGGGGACGTTGATTCCGGCGGTCGCCATTGCGGGGATTATGGAAGGGGAGCCGAAGAAGTTTTTCGTTATCATGACGGGAATGCTGTTTCTTTCCATGGCAGCGGGAATCTGCTGTGATATCAGCAGACAATATCTGCAGGACTGCCGTACCTTTACAGTATATCATGTCTTTTTACACAATTATATAAAGAAGGTTCTGACGGCTGATTATATGAATGTGGAGCCTGCTGAGCGGCAGAAAGAGATCAGTCTGGGCGGAAAAGCAGTCATGGGAAACGGTTGGGGTGCAGAGAAGCTTATGACAGAATCGGTAGAATTTATTGTACAGCTTTTTGGCCTTTTTGTGTATGCGGCGGCAGTTGTAACACTGGATTACCGTATTTTACTGGTTCTGTTGTTTACTTTTCTGGTGGATTTTGTGCTCCGTGGGCATGCCGTCCGCTATTATAATAAGCATTATATCGAACTGTCGGAAGTACATCGGAAGATGGACTATCTAGAGGATGTAAGTCTCGACCTGGGAGCCGGGAAGGATATACGCGTATACCATATGGACGGGTGGTTTCACCGGATTTTTGAGAAACTTCATGCAGAGGCGGTAGATTTTCAGAGGCGTGCGGAGTTTCGTTTTTATATTCCGGCTTTCGGGGACCAGTTTTGCGTGGCGGGGCAGGAGATTCTGGCATACTTCGTTCTGGTTGGTCTTGTACTTTTCGGAAAGATTACGGTGGCGGAATTTGCGCTGCAGTTAGGGATGGTACGAGGATTTACAAAATGGATTTTTGGCGTGGCGGTTTCATGCGGCGCATTAAAAAAGGCCAACAGCGAAACAAACGATTACCGCTATGTGATGGAGATGCCGGAGCGCGGAAAATGCGAGGCAGAGTCGGTACCGGTGTGTATGGAGGGGCCGGAAATCGAGTTTAGGGATGTGTCTTTCCGGTATCCGGGAGCTGAGAAAGATACCATTTCCCATATCAGTTTCAAAATAAAACCCAAAGAGAAGGTGGCACTGGTGGGAAATAACGGCGCCGGAAAAACAACATTAGTAAAGCTGTTGTGCGGCCTGTATCAGCCCACTGGAGGAAGCATTCTTGTAAACGGAGAAGATATTTCCGGGTGGAAGACACAGGAGTATCAAAAGCTTCTTAGCGTTGTGTTTCAGGACGCGTTCCTGCTTGCCTTCACGGTAGAGATGAACGTGTCCGGCACCGTGCCGGATGAGGAGGGGCAAAAGAGGGTAAAAGAGGCGTTGCAGGAAGTGGGACTCTGGGAGAAGGTGGACAGCCTCCCAGAGGGGACAAAGACTTATGTCACCCAGAAGCTGGATGACGGCGGCGTGGATTTTTCCGGCGGAGAAAGGCAGAGGCTGCTGCTGGCAAGAGCCGTTTACCAAAACGGTCCGATTCTGATTCTGGACGAGCCGACGGCGGCATTGGACCCGATTGCGGAGAGCAGTCTGTATGAAGAATACAATGATATGACAAAGGAAAAGACGGCGCTGTTTATTTCCCACCGGCTTGCCAGCACAAAGTTCTGCGACCGGATTCTCTTGCTGGAAAACGGAACCATTGCGGAGGAAGGAACCCATGAAGAGCTGATGGAAAGGCACGGCAAGTACCGGGAGCTGTTTGATATACAGAGCCACTATTACCGGGAAGGCGGGGTGACGGAAAATGAGGCGTGAGAAACGATCGAAAAGAGCGACGATAAGAAAGGTATTCCGCCTGATCCTGTCTTTGGAACCCGGATTTTTTCCGCTGCTGCTGTTCGCAAAGCTGATCGCCGCAGTACAACCGTTTGTCAATGTAGTATTTGGCAGCAGGATTATCGATATGGTGGTCGAAAAACAGGCTGTCGATGTGATTATGCGGACGGTTCTGGTGATGGCGGTTTGCAATCTTGTTCTGGGCGTCGTGCGCTGGAGATTGGAGAGTGTGCTGGGCGTAAAGCGGTGCAGTGTCGAGGAGCGCGTCGTACAGATCATTTCCGAAAAATCGCTGCAGCTGGATTATGAGCTGCTGGAGAAAAAAGAGACTCTGGAGATGGTTTACAAGGCGCAGGAGGGAATGTCCAGCAATGGCGGGATCGGAAACTTTTGCGCGCAGTTCGGGGATCTGGTGGAGCTTGCGGCAGGGCTTGTGTATTCTCTTGTCCTGTTTCTCGGCGTGTGCATCCCTGTAAAGACGGCGGGAACCGACACCATGACAAGAGTGCTGAACGCATGGTGGAGCCCTGTTTTTCTGGTTGCGGCGGCTGTCTTTGTCCTTGTGGCAAAGAATGCATTGCAGAGAAAAAACGGGAGACAGAGTCAGTTGAATTTTGAAAGGAATGTAGAGCATAACCGGAGATCCCGAT
Source organism: uncultured Lachnobacterium sp. (assembly GCA_964636375.1). Lineage (GTDB taxonomy): Bacteria > Bacillota > Clostridia > Lachnospirales > Lachnospiraceae > Roseburia. The sequence continues at coordinate 35,626 of CAZWRT010000021.1, forward strand.
ATTTTTTTAATTTTCTGAGCGCATATAAGGAGGGGAAAGACATCCGCGTGTATCATATGCAGGACATGATCATGGACGGTCTTCGGGAAAGCAATGAAAACTATGAGAGAAACATGGGGATTTTGCGGCGCTGGACAAACCGGTATGTGGCGCTGAATCAGAGTCTGCTGTTCTTCCTGCAGATGGGAAGCTATCTGTATGTGGGGTTAAAAGCGATTGCGGGACTGATCAGTGTCGGAAGCGTATTGCAGTATGTCGCTGCCTTTTGGCAGCTCTGCAGAAATATCAGCGATATGATGGGCGTGTATGTAAACGTGGAAATACAAAGCCGCTACCTTTCCCTGTTTGAGGATTTTATAGAACTGGAAAATAAAAAGTATGAAGGGACGCTCCCGCTGGAGAAGCGGGAGGATAACCGTTATGAGATTGAATTTAAGGATGTGTCTTTCCGGTATCCCAACAGTACGGAAGATGTATTATCCCATGTGAACATAAAGTTCTGCATCGGGGAGAAGACGGCAATTGTAGGACGAAACGGAGCCGGAAAGACGACATTCATTAAGCTTCTCTGCCGTCTGTACGACCCCACCGAAGGAGAGATTTTGCTGAACGGAATCAATATACGGTTTTATGACTACAGAGAGTATATGAGTTTGTTTTCCGTGGTGTTTCAGGATTTCTGTCTGTTCTCCCTGTCTGTTGCGGAGAATGTGGCGGCTTCCACGGAGTATGAAGAAGAGAAAATTATCGACTGCATTCGGCAGGCGGGACTGGGCGAGCGCTTACAGGAGATGCCGGAGGGAATCCGGACGAACCTGTATCAGTTACACGAAAACGGCGTAGATATTTCCGGCGGGGAGGCACAAAAGCTGGCCATTGCAAGAGCGCTTTACAAGGATGCCTCCTTTGTTATCTTAGACGAACCGACTTCGGCGCTCGACCCAGTATCCGAATATGATATTTATAGGCGGTTTAATGAACTGGTGGGAAGAAAAACCGCGCTCTATATTTCCCACCGGATGTCCAGCTGCCGGTTCTGTGACAATATTTTGGTGTTTGACAATGGGCGTATTGTACAAAAAGGCAGCCATGAGACACTGATGCATCAGGATGGGCGCTATCGCGAGCTTTGGAATGCGCAGGCACAGTATTATCAATAAGGAAGTTTATATAGCCGGTTGGGGTATTTGAATACAGTTGCAATTATAAATAAACTGTGCTAAGGTATTGAATGGTGAATAAGAACATTATAGGTGTCGGATGAACAGGTTTCTTCCTGTTTGGTCCGGTGAAAAGGGAATCAGGTGCAAGACCTGAACGATCTCGTCGCTGTGATAGAGGAGCTGTATTTCCTTTTTCCTGTCTGTGTATGGTCTGCGGCGTAAGCAGAAGGGCAGGGAAAAGTCATGTCACTGGAGGATTGCCGAGCCTGCGGCAGAAAAACGCGGGCAGCAGGATTCCGGGAAGGCGAAATGCAGTGATGATACTTCAGTCAGAAGACCTGCCTATAGTGAGTACTGTGTG
>CAZWRT010000022.1:0-36610 GCA_964636375.1 uncultured Lachnobacterium sp.
ATATTTCCCATTCAAAATATTCTGATTAACCTGGGAATTAGACAGATCATTCAAAGCCCTATCACTGCTTACCTTTCCCCAATCAATCTGGTGAGACTGGCTGTAATTGGAAGCACTAACATCTCGAAACTTAAAATATGCCCATATTCCTATCAAAAATAAGATACTTAAAATGATTTCCATAATTATTCCTTCTGTCCCTATAGGACTTTACTTCTTTTTTTGTTATTATACTACCGTTTATGTCCAACTAACAGGACTTAAAAGGTACATTTCATCAGCATTTAACAAACTGTCACATTAACAGCCTGCCCACCCTTATCTGTCTCTAAAATATCAAAATGCACATTCTGTCCTTTGTAAAGTTTCTTAAATCTCTTTTCTGATATAATATTACTGTAATGAACAAAAATATCTTTTCCATTGCCATTATTAATAAAACCATATCCCAGTTTATTATTGAACCACTTGACTTCACTTTGTACATTTTTCACATTATCATTGCCATAATGTCATAGAACCCATTGCATTACTTCTTCTTTACTAATTCCGTTCCTGAGTCCTAAAATTTTTAATCTCTCTTTTCCATAATCTTCGTCATTTATCGCCTTCCACACCTTTTCTGTTTCAATCTCTGCGGCCTTTAGTGTATAATATCCTTCATTATATTCCAGTTTTCCATCACGAATTTCAAGAATATCATTATAAAACATTCTCCAATGTTCAACTGGCGGATTATATGCCACACATCTATCATCTTCTCGATTTCTTATTCTAAAACAAGTATCATAATTTTCCTCCTCCGCTAATTCTTCCATCCATTCTCTTAGTGTCTGTTCTTTTAAAGATAATTGGATTTTAAACTCCAACTTTGTCAATACTTCAATCAAATCATCCAACTCTTTTTTATTTTGAATATGTACGATAAAATCCAATCCTATGTTTCTTTCATCACTAATAATTTTTTCTAATCTTTTCATGTTAATTTCCTTTCTAATCACATTGTTTTTGCAAAATAAAAGCATCTGGATATTTATTCTCCAAATGCTTTTAAATAAAATACAATTACAATTTTCAGTTTCCTACATGAAACTGTTTATCAGTTCCTTTGCTTCGTTCCATAAATCTTCTGGACATTCTTCTTTGAACTGAGCGTTTCTTGCACCAACGTCTAACATTTTTGCCTGATCACATAATATTACGCCTGTTGTCTGCGTCCGTTCATCCAGTTCAATATGAAACGGATGCTTTTTATTTGTGTTTGTTATTGGACAAACAAGCGCCATTGAACTATGATGATTCAGGATATCATTACTCAAGACAAGTGCTGGTCTTCTTCCACTCTGCTCATGACCCTTTTGTGGGTTAAAATCCATAACAATTATGTCACCTTGTTTATAAGTTACCAAATCTCATTACCCTTCGGATCACCTACATCAACCTCTTGCGTACTTTCGACATAAATTTCGTCAATCGGTCTTTTGTAGAATGCTTCCAACCTTTCTTCTAAATTAAGGTATTTAGGCTTATTAACCTTTTCAATAGTCATTTTTCCATCGTATATACTTATTCCTATCATGTCGTCTTCCTTTAAATTCATCTGTGATAGTATTTCCTTTGATAGTCTTATTCCCTGACTATTTCCCCACCTCCTTATAATCGTTTGTGTTGTAAATGCATTCATTCTTTCTTTCGGTTGTTCTCTCATCGTCGTGTTTGTATTCATTTCATTTTCCTTTGATATTTTTCGTCTTTTTTGATTTTTTATCATTTTATCTTTTCGATTTTTTTTTCGCATTTGTAAGTATATACGATGGATATACCTTAATGCTAGTGTATACAAAGTATATCCGTTTGTCAACACAAATATTCACTTTTTAAAACCCAATGGTTAATATTCACAGTAGATACAGAAAAAGGGGCTGTGAGAAACGGGTTTGTTTACCCTGATTCTCACAGCCCCCAAGGATTAAGCTTTCTTAAATTGAATTAAGACATCACAATAACAGTTCGGGGAAGGCATTTTAATTGCCTCGATTCTCTGTGCGTATTCGATGATTACCGCATAAAATCTCAGAAATATCTGGTTGCACATCCGGTCTGCATCATCGTTTAAGTGCTTCGGAAACAGTTTCTTATACCCGGAGATAAACTTGTTGACTATTTCAGAATACTGTGGCATAAGAGGGGCAAGATATTTGTCGGCTATGGCATCAAATTCTGCCTTTTGTTCTTTGGTGAAGAAAGGAACCGTTACGAAAAAGCTGCCATCCTCCCTTTTTACGATATATCCGTCTTGAATCGCATCTGTTGCCGAATCGATGTCCTCCGTTGAGCCGTTACTCAAAATATCTTCACAGACATTAATGTAGTTATCCGGCATCATTTGCCGGAATGAAATACCGCTGATAGAGAACCAGGTGGTATGACTGCAGCTTCCACGGCTGCCTCTGTTGGCACAATGTTGTGTGACGACCATTTTTCTGGGGTGCTTACCAGTCTCCATACTTCCGATATAGCGCCACGCATAGCCGTCATAGTTTGGCTGTATTACAGGATACGGTAATTTGCAGTAATGCTCTCTTGCATAGGAAAATGCCATAACTCCGTAAAGATAGAATAAGTCTGTTTCGCTTTTTTCAGCCTTATAGAAGCCAATCTTAGATGCTTCCTCAGAGATACAATCAAGGGCTTTCAATAACTTCTCCATAATCGGCATTAAGGCTTTTTCAGCATTTTCTTCAAAGTAGATCCCATCTTTGTCCGACCAGATTATAAAATCGGTTTGATATTTGCCCTTAGAGACTTCAAGGATTGCCTCTCGTTTTAATAGATTTTCGATTCGGTCCTCAACATAGTATGCCGGAACGCCGCACAGTTTTGCCAGCTCCTCAACGCTACTCGGCTGATCATAGCAATAATGCAATATGTTTTGAGAGAGAGCATCATCAATATATACGGTGGGAAAAGGAAGGGTTTTGCCATTATCATTTACGATTCCGTATATGTCCAGATTCACTTTCACAGGTCTTAAAGCAGTTTCTTTCATATCAGCACACTCCTTTTTTAGTTTTCTCCGAGCCTCCGTAAGCCGCCATCTGACAGTACCTTCCGGGATTTTTAATTTTTCGGAGATGGATTTAGTTGAAAGGCCGTCGTAGTAGTGAAGAACAATAATATCGCGATATAACGCAGAGAGCATTGCGATTTTCGACCGGAGAAAATCGTATATTTCTTCCTGATCATCGAAATACTCATCTTCACAGGACAGATTTTCAAGCGTGTCATAGGAATACATCGCGCGCTGTTTTCCGAGGGTACGCCGAAAAACTTTTGTGACATTGTTAGCTACACCCCAAAGCCACGGCTCAAACTTGTCTTCATCTCTGAGTTTGGGCAGTTCACGAACTGCGGTAAATAAGATCTCCTGTGCCAGTTCATCTGCTTCTTCACGAGAGTATGTGCGGTTGACGGCATATCCGTAAACCTTTTCAATGTAGCTTTCAATGATATCGCGTTGCACTGTTCTCACCTGCCTTTCGTTTATAATGTGCTTGGACAAGGAGTTTTGCTGGGTGGTTTTTAAAGTTTTTTAGTTTACTTCATATTTGACACCAAAACGGACATTTGACTTGCAAAGGTGTCTGCATCCACCAGGCACATTTTATCCTGATAATAAGTATCTACTCCGTCCTGAGTATCCATAATGATATCCCTTGCATTTACAGCAGTTAATGTTTTCCAATCCTTCGATATTACATAGGATCTGTCGTCTGTAACGGCTATCTGCGGATGATAGGGATAGATTGTGCTGTAACGGGTTTCCCGGGTAATATCTCCGCCGGCATATTCATGTCCCAATGTCCAAACGGAATCGCCGTAATCATAAAGCGGCAGTACATACCGCATTCCTTTTTTCACCGCTAAAACCGGCTCCGTAAAGTAGGAGGTATCCTCGACGAGAATTGTTTCTCCGCTGATATCCTCGCCATACCACGTCTTATCAACTGCAACCTCATAGACGACAGTGTCTGTTATGGCATGCAGAATACCGTTTTTTTCGAATTTGTCGCTGTAAATATCATAGTTGTAGTGCTTGGAATAGAGATTTACTACGGTTCCTTCTATCATCATGCAGCAATGATCCTGTGATAATGCGGACTCGTCAAATTCTTTAATATCCATCATAGAAGATTCTGAAAAACCAGGCAAATCTTCATTCAGCTCTGCGGCCGGAAACATCAGGCTGCTAAAATATACCGGCGAAGTGTCACGTTCCAAAATTTCTGAGCTGTCGGTGGTCGGAACTCCGGATGACGGATCGTATCCATTGGGGTCTCCATCTGGCAGAGAGCTGCCATGATCTGAATTCGCATAATGATTGTCGGCAGGGGTATGCCGGATGGATACAGAATACACTGTTACGGCAATGAGGCACAGGCAGGCAGCAGCAGCGGCCCATCTGATCCAGACACCCCTTTTCCTGACCTTAACATCATTTACTGCATGATAAATAAGATCATCGTCAATTTGTCCAATCGCGTGAATAAGTTTTTCATTTTTCATAGTGTGATACCCTCCTTTTCGAGATATACCTTTAATTCGTTTCGCATGCGGAATAGCAATGATGCCGTTTTGCTCTCGCTCATGCCGTATGTTTTGGCAATGTCCTGTATCGAATACAGATACCAATAGCGGCGGATAAAAATATTGCGTTTCTGTTCAGGCTGTGCGTACAAAAACTGATTGATGGATTCTGCCAGAACCATTTCATCAACGCTCTGTTCTACGTCCGATTCGACCGGAATGCAGTCCTCCAGCTCAGACAATACAAGCTCTGTCTGCCCGCGCCCGCGTTTTTTGGCATTGTAGTGTTTGAAGCGGTCAAGTGAAAGATTGCGTGTGAGTTTCCCTAAATAGGTTGATAAGCGGTTCGGACGCAGTGGCGGCAGAGATTTCCATGCCCCCAGCCAGGTATCGTTGACACATTCTTCCGCATCCTCATTGCTGTGCAGGATATTGTAGGAAATGGTGTGGCAGTAGCTGCCGTACTGTTCCGCAGTTGCAGCAATGGCAGCTTCGTTCCTTTCCCAATACAAGTCAATGATTTCCTTGTCATTCATTGCGTTCTCCTTCCTGCTGTGTAAAGGCCTTTCATTAATATACACGAAAAAAATGGTCGGTCATTGCATGAAAAAGAAAAGTTCTAAATATAATATTTTACTTTGCCGGAGGTTTGTCAAGAAAAAATACTTGACACCTTTTTCGCCATGTGGTAATCTACCCTAGGTGACGGATATGGATGAGAAACTGAGGCAGGCGTATTTATATGACTTTTACGGAGAATTGCTGAACGAGCATCAGCGGCATATATATGAGGATGCCGTGTTCCATGACCTCTCGCTCAGCGAGATTGCGGAGGAGGAGTCAATCAGCAGGCAGGGTGTCAGCGATCTGATCAGACGGTGTACAAAGAAGCTGGAGGATTATGAGGCAAAGCTGCATCTGGTGGAGAAGTTTCTGTCCGTCAAAGCGGATGTCGCACAGATCCATGGGTTGTCCCGGACATTTTCGGAGACACGGGACGATGCCCTGATCGAGCGGATCGAGGCACTGTCCAACCATATATTAGAGGAATTGTAACAGTTACAAAGAATTGTAGAGCGGGGAATGATGAATGGCTTTTGACAGTCTTTCCGAGAAACTGCAGAATGTATTTAAGAGCCTGCGCAGCAAGGGGCGGCTCACCGAGGCGGACGTGACCGCGGCCTTGAAAGAGGTCAAGATGGCGCTTCTGGAGGCCGATGTGAATTTCCGCGTAGTGAAACAGTTTGTCAAGACTGTGCAGGAGCGGGCCGTCGGACAGGATGTGATGAACGGCCTGAATCCGGGGCAGATGGTGATCAAGATCGTCAATGAGGAGATGGTGAGCCTCATGGGTTCGGAGACCACCGAGATTGTGTTCCGACCGGGCAAGGAGCTGACCGTCATCATGATGGTCGGACTGCAGGGCGCAGGTAAGACCACAACCACGGCGAAGATAGCAGGCAAGCTCAAGGCGAAAGGAAAGAAAACGCTTCTGGCGGCCTGTGATGTGTACCGCCCGGCAGCCATTGAGCAGCTCCAGATCAACGGCGAAAAGCAGGGCGTGGAAGTGTTCTCCATGGGGGATAAGCATAAGCCGGAGGACATTGCAAAAGCAGCCGTGGAGCGCGCAAAAAAGGAAGAGTGCAACGTATTGATCATAGATACCGCAGGTCGTCTCCATGTGGATGAGGATATGATGGCGGAATTGTCCCGGATCAAGGCGGCGGTGGATGTGTTCCAGACGATTCTGGTCGTTGATGCAATGACCGGTCAGGATGCCGTGAATGTGGCATCGACCTTCGACGAGAAGATTGGGATTGACGGAGTTGTCCTGACAAAGCTGGACGGCGATACCAGAGGCGGAGCGGCACTGTCCATCCGGGCAGTCACCGGAAAGCCGATTTTGTACGCGGGTATGGGCGAGAAGCTCTCTGATTTGGAGCAGTTTTTCCCGGACCGAATGGCCTCCCGTATCCTTGGGATGGGCGATGTGCTGACGATGATCGAGAAGGCGCAGGAGAACATCGATGAAGAGAAGGCGCGCGAGCTTGAGCAGAAGATGCGCAAGAACGAGTTTGACTTCGAGATGTATCTGGAGTCCATGAACCAGATGAAGAAAATGGGCGGCCTTGCGAGCCTGATGGGCATGATGCCGGGAATGGGCATGAATGTCAAGATGGCGGATGTGGACACCGATGCGGCGGAGAAAAATATGGCGAGGATCGAGGCCGTGATTTATTCCATGACGCCGCAGGAGCGCAAAAACCCGAACCTCTTGAACCCGAGCCGCAAGAACCGGATCGCGAGAGGCGCCGGAGTGGATGTGGCGGAGGTCAACCGCCTGGTCAAGCAGTTTGAGCAGACGAAGAAACTCATGAAACAGATGCCCGGCATGATGGGCGGCAAGGGCAGACGGGGCTTCAATCCGTTTAAGCACAGCCCTTTTTGACAGGTAGCAGGAGTCAGCGATGACTTATGTTATATACAATATTTATTTTAGGAGGAAAAAGAAATGGCAGTTAAGATCAGATTGAGAAGAATGGGACAGAAGAAGGCTCCCTTCTATAGAATCGTGGTTGCGGATTCCCGCTCTCCGAGAGACGGAAGATGCATCGAGGAGATCGGTTCCTACGATCCGACCAGAGATCCGAGCGAGTATCATGTGAATGCGGAGCTTGCCAAGAAGTGGCTGGCAAACGGCGCACAGCCGACTGAGACCGTTGCGAGAATTTTCAAGGCAGCCGGAATTGAGAAGTAAGTCAACCATTGGATCATAAGGGGTGAGCGTCAATGAAAGAGTTAATCGAGGTAATTGCAAGAGCCCTCGTGGACCGGCCGGATGAGGTAATTGTTACGGAGACGGAAAGCGATAAGGCAATCGTTTTGGAGCTGCACGTCGCTCAGTCCGATATGGGCAAGGTGATCGGCAAGCAGGGGCGGATTGCAAAGGCGATCCGGGCTGTGGTCAAGGCGGCCGCCTCCCGGGAGGACAAAAAGGTTATCGTTGAGATTTCCAACGAAGGAGCATAGAGTTTCTCTACGCTCCTTTTTCTCGTGGGTCATTACACGGGAAGCGCTAAGCTAAGGGACCGCGTCGGCGGGAAAGGAAGATACTGAAATGGAAGATTTGCTGCAGGTTGGAGTGATTACCTCCCCGCACGGCGTGCGGGGGGAGGCGAACGTGTTTCCCACTACGGATGATCCGGCGCGTTTTAAAAAGCTAAAGAGCGTGCATATGGACGATGGGAAGGGCGTCAGGATTGTAGCGATCCAATCGGTAAAGTTTTTTAAAAACATGGTCATTCTGAAGTTTGAGGGTATCGATGACAGGGATGCGATAGAGAAACTCCGGCAGGCGAAGCTTTTGGTGACCCGGGAAAATGCAGTGAAACTCAAGAAGGACGAGTATTTTATTGCGGATCTCATCGATCTGCAGGTATTTTCTGATGAGGGAGAGGATCTGGGTAAAATTTCGGATGTGCTGCAGACCGGCGCCAACGATGTCTATGTGATCAGCAGGGAGGGCGTACAGGATCTGCTGGTGCCTGCGATCAAAGAGTGTGTCAGGGCGGTGGATATTGAGCATAAGCAGATGACGGTGCATCTGCTGCCGGGACTTCGCTGATCCTTGGAGCATCCAACCGCATAGGCGGCTGATTTTTATAAATAAAAGGAGAATAGAAATATGGCGCGTTATATCAGGGATGTGCAAATTAATAAACCAAATGATTTTGTAGAGTATATGGTCAATGATTTCCTGACAAAGCATGGTTTTAAGCTTGTGGAATTTAAGGGGCAGACGATATACCGTGCGGGCGGAGGGCTGATTGAGATCCCGAAGTTTCTAGTCTGGAGCTATCAGAACGGAGTGTTTCATATCGAAGCGTGGACGAGAAATGTCTGGCTGCCGGGGGTGTATGGCAGGGAAAATGCCATGACCGGATTTATGGCGGCAGTGCCGAAGGGCATTTATAAGCAGGATATTGAGCAGTTTTTGGGCCTTTTATTTCAGGCAATCCCGGGTGACGGACAGGGGAATGGTCCGGTTTCAGGCGGTCAGTCCGGGCAGGATCCGATGCAGCCGGGCGCTCAGCCGATACCGCAGGGGGGAGCACCGCAGACCGTTTATGTTCAGGGGGTAGACACCTCCCGCTATGCGATCATGGGACTGGTGACGGGAATCGTAGGTGTCGTGACAAGCTGTCTGTGGATTGGCATTGTCTTTTCCGTTATGGGCATTATTTATGGAAGAAAAGGACAGACGTCTTCCAAAAAGGGTGCTGCAACTGCAGGTCTGGTGTGCGGTATTGTCGGCGCCGCTCTTTTTGCTGTCATGGTTCTGTTAAGCATTTTGGGTGTGTCTGCGGGACTCTTGTCGGTGCGTTGAGGATATTATGAATTTTCATATTTTGACACTGTTTCCGGAGATGGTTAAGGCGACGCTGATGACCAGTATTACGGGCAGGGCGGCCGCAGAGGGAAAAATATCCATTGAGGCGGTCAATATCCGGGATTTTTCTAATGACAGGCATAAAAAAGTGGACGATTATCCATACGGGGGCGGCGCAGGCATGCTAATGCAGGCGCAGCCTGTTTTTGATGCCTATGAAAGCGTGATGGCAGGCATCCCCGATATCAGCAGAAAACGCGTTATCTATGTCACGCCGCAGGGGCGTCCTTTTACGCAGAGTATGGCGGAGGAACTGGTGGAAAACGAGCATCTGATCATTCTCTGCGGGCATTATGAGGGCGTGGATGAGCGCGTGCTCGAGGAGATTGTGACGGACAATGTTTCTATCGGGGACTATGTTCTGACCGGAGGGGAGCTTGCGGCAATGGTGATTGTGGATGCGGTGGCAAGGCTTGTGCCGAATGTGCTGCACAACGAGGATTCCGCGCATACCGAATCCTTTCACGGAAATCTTCTGGAATATCCGCAGTATTCCCGCCCGGAGGAATGGCGCGGCAGGCGCGTGCCGGAGGTGCTCCTGTCCGGCAATCAGAGAGAGATAGATCACTGGCGCAGGAAGGAGGCCGAGGCGCGCACGGCGGAGCGTAGGCCGGATCTGTATGAGCGCTATCTGGCGCTGCGGGCGTGTGAGGAATTGCTGTTAAAGGACAAGCTTCACCACATGGACATGATTGAGCAGATCCGCCGCGGGCGGGCGCGCCTGCTGGCAAGGCAGGGAGACGAAGTTCTGCTGGAGGATATGGAGAGCCATATGCTTTTTCACACGATGTCGGGAGCGGACCGGCAGGAGCATGTGGAGAACAGCTTGTTAAAACGGCCGGGAATTTTGTGCGGGCATCCGATACACAGGGTTTGTCTTCATCAGGAGATGTTTGTGCATCTGCTTGCCGGCATGGGATACCGACAGGAGGCGGTTTGTCTGCAGTGTGTGTGTACCCGAAAGGAACAGCTGCCGATTCGGGGGCTGTACGGGGCGGACGGACGTCCGGTGAACGGTCTGACAGTCCGGTTTGACGGCGTCTGTGCCACGGCGTTTCTGGGCGGGGAGGAGGCAGGCTCTATCCGCCTGCAGACGGACGGGAGTATCGGAGAGCTCGAAGTGCTTCCGCAGCATCGGCGCAGGAAGGTAGCGTCGGCGCTGGAAACTTATCTCTGCAATCAGCTGATCCAAAAAGGCATGACGCCCTACGGGCGGATTGCGGAAGACAATGGGGCGGCCCTTGCACTGCAGGAGAGCCTGGGTCTGCATGCTGCGAGAGGGCGTGTGTATGTGATGGAACAATGAACCAAACGCGCATTTTATATTTTAAAGACCTATATGCCTACTATCGTAATGGGCTTATTGTTTTCCTGACATAGGAATTTGCAGATAATCAATCAGGGCATTTTCCAAAAGCCGGGAATAGTTTACCTTTTGTTCCTCTGCAATCCTTTTTAACCATGCCGGAAGTGTGATATTGGTTTTAACGCGTTCAGTATCCTTTTTCAAGCGGAATAAATCAGGGTGAATGGTAACTGGCATTATAACATTACCCTCTGTATCTTCTTTAGATAGAGTAGCAGATGGAGTTGGTATTTCTTCATTGTCACATTCCATACTGTACACATGAAGGCTTGCGGCTTCTGCTGCCATGCGCGCAGCTTCTTCCAGATTGTTTCCAAAGCTGATACATCCGGGTAAATCAGGAAAGTAAATGCTGTATGCGCCGTCTGTTGAAGGTTCAAAAACTGCAAGATAAGTTACGCTCTGCATAAATAAACGATCCTTTCTATGAAAACTGCAGGTCGTGGGGCTATTTAAGTCCCGCTTGCTTGTAAATGTTGTTTAGTGTTCCAGGTTTCAAGTCTCCGTTGTGATTTGGTACTGTGATTTTTCCGGGCTTTGTTGGGTGCTTTAGGCTTATGTGGGAGCCTTCCTGATTGGTAGTGTACCACCCATCTTTGTGAAGCACCTTTAGTATTTCCCGAACTGTCATGTTGTTTCCCCCTTATATTATGTATTATACGCATGATTTATGCGCATGTCAATAGTTTTTGCTTAGAATCACGCTTTAAACAAAAAGTTAAATGACAGTCCTCTGATTTTGTGCTATGCTTGTGTTAACGACAAATCTGTGAATCACATCGAATATACAGGACACAAGGAGCGCAACATGAAGCGGCGACCGGAATATGATGCCAGGCGGACAGGGCAGAACCTCAGAAAATTTCGACAGAGATGCGGATATACTGCGGAGCAGGTGCGGGATTATATCGGCATTGGAACCGTACAGGCGGTCTATAAATGGGAGCGGGGGGACAGCTTTCCGGCGCTGGAAAACTTCTTTGCGTTGGCGGAGCTGTATGATGTATTGCCGGATGAGATTTTGGTCAAATGCTCTGACGGACTCCATGCCTGTCTGGACCAGGATATATGCCGGGAGCCGGTGTTTTTAGGGCAATACTGGATTCTGCTGCAGGATTACCGGGTATAGGACGGAACGAAAAAGGGACTGTGAAAAAAGAGTAATTGTTTTTCACAGTCCCTTTTGAGTTTAAGATTAATCTTCTGTGTCACTCACTGCGCGGTCATAAATCTCGCAGACCTCTTTGGTCGGTGCTTTCGTAGCCAGAGTGACGGCAATGGACACCAGCAGGCCGATCACGAAACCGGGCAGAATCTCGTATACGCCGCTGTCCGCAATCACCGGGGTAATTACCGTGTCGGTAAAGAGTACCAGCCATGCGATATCGGCAACTGCGCCTGCGACAATCCCGGCGACGGCGCCGCTGTAGTTAAATCTACGCCAGAACAGGGAGAGGATGACGACCGGCCCGAAGGATGCTCCGAACAGTCCCCAGGCGTTTTCCACCATGCTCATAATGCTGCTTGCCCATGCGTTGGTTTTTCCGAGGCCGCTGTAAGCTATGAAAAATGCGATCACGGCGATCAGTACCACGACAACTCGTCCGACCCAGAGAACCTCTTTGTCCGATGCATGATTTTTGCGGAAAATCGGTTTGTACAGATCACTGGTGAACGAGGAGGAAGCCACGAGCAGCTGGGAGTCTGCCGTGCTCATTGCGGCAGCGACGATCGCGGCCAGCAGAAGACCTGCGATAAACGCCGGGAAGATGCCGACGACGACGGTGATAAAGACGTTCGCCTGATTGCCGGGGAGCAGCTCGTCTGCCACAGAGCCGATGCCCGGGAGAATAATCGTGCGTCCGAGCCATGCGATGGCAATCGCCGCTCCGAGAGACAGGATCACCCAGATAATGGCGACTGTGGCGGATTTCTTGACCAGGGATGCTTCCCTGATTGCCATGAAACGGACTAAAATGTGCGGCATGCCGAAGTAGCCGAAGCCCCAGGCAAGGCCGGATACGATCTCCTGCCATGGTGCGGAAAACGGGCTGGCGGTGAAAGCGGAGATGCCTTCCTTGAACAGTCCGGCATACGCCGAATCAAAATCTCCGAGTCTCACCATCGCAATCGGAACTGCAAGCAGAGCGATCAGCATCAGAAGCCCCTGAAAGAAGTCCGTCCAGCAGACTGCCTTATAGCCGCCAAAAAAGGTGTAGCATAAGATCAGGAGCGCAAAGATCATCATTGCCACCGGTTCGTTTCCCTTTAACTGAGGAATGACGGTGGTCATCACGCTGGTTCCGGCATTGAATGCAGAGGCGACGTATACGGTGAAGCTGATCAGAAAGATTACGGCGCACACGATTTTTAATACCGGGCTGTTGGATGCAAAACGGTTGGTTAAGTATTGCGGCAGAGTGATGGAATCGTTCGCCGCGGCGGAAAATTTGCGCAGACGGCGCGCGACCAGCAGCCAGTTGGCGGTTGTGCCGATTGCGAGACCGATGCCGATCCATACCTGTCCGAGGCCGAGCGCGAGAATACTGCCGGGAAAGCCCATGAGCAGCCATCCGGACATGTCGGACGCCTGCGCGCTCATCGCCGTAACCCATGGACCCATGCTGCGGCCGCCGAGGAAGTATTCCTTTTCACCGCCGGATTTGGTCCGGAAGAAGAATAGGATACCGATTGACAAAATTACGACAAAGTATAACAAAAACGCGATCATCTGTGGTTGAAACATAATGCAAACCTGCCTTTCCATGTGTCTATAGCACACTATCTCAAAAAGTATAGCATTATCTCTATGTGAGGTCAACAACAAAATTTGCAGAAAAATTAAAAAAGTGCGTATGATCTGCGCGTTTCCCGTGCACACTGTAGGAAAAAACGGGAGGCCAAGAATAATGTCATTGATGATTCGTATTGTAGATGTACACGGGAGAGAAATTTTAGATTCCAGAGGAAATCCCACCGTGGAGGTGGAGATTGTGGCTGAGACCGAGACCACCGGAAAAAAGACGACCGGAAGGGAGTCTGTGCCCAGCGGCGCCAGCACCGGGCGCTTTGAGGCGGTGGAGCTTCGGGATGGAGACCCGCGCTTTTTCGGTCTGGGTGTACAGAAGGTGATCGATCACATCAACACGAAAATCCGCAAGGAAATTCTCGGAATGAACGTGCTGGATCAGGTCGCGATAGACCGTAAGCTCGTGGAGCTGGACGGGACGGAAAATAAGGGAAATCTGGGCGCCAACGCTCTGCTCGGCGTGTCGCTGGCCTGCGCGCGCTGCGCTGCGTCTGCACTGGAGATGCCGCTGTTTAAATATCTGGGCGGATGTAACGCGAAGTGCTGGCCGCGCCCGATGATGAACGTTATCAACGGCGGAGTCCACGCGAAAAACGCTCTTGATTTTCAGGAATTTATGATCGTGCCGGTGGGGGCCTGCTGTTTCCCGGAGGCGCTGCGCATGGGTGCGGAAGTCTATCATTATCTGAAACAGCTGTTAAATGAGGAAGACAGATCCACCTCTGTGGGAGATGAGGGCGGTTTTGCGCCGGATTTTGCGAACGCGGGGGAAGTTCTTGCATTCCTGAGCAGAGCGGTGGAAAAGGCCGGATATGAGGTCGGGAAGGACGTTGCGTTTGCGATGGACGCGGCGACATCCGAGCTGTACAATGAGGAGGACGGCATGTACCATTTTCCGGGAGAGAGCGCCGCTGCCAGGGCGAATAACGGCGGGGAAGCAGCGGGTGAGGTGCTGCGGAGCGCCGATGAGATGATCGCGCTGTTCGAGGAGCTGGTGGAGAAATATCCGCTCATTTCGATCGAGGACCCGCTGGATGAGGACGACTGGGAGGGCTGGCAGAAACTGACCGAAAGACTCGGAAGCAAGGTGATGCTGGTCGGCGATGACCTCTTTGTCACAAACACCAAGCGCATCCGCTGCGGAATTGACCTGCATGTCGCCAATGCGGTACTCATTAAGGTGAACCAGATCGGCACGCTGACGGAGGCTATGGACGCGATCGAACTGGCACAGATCAACGGCTATCGGGCTGTCATTTCACACCGGTCAGGGGAGACGGAAGACTCCTTTATCGCGGATCTTTCAGTGGCAGTCAATGCCGGCTGGATCAAGACCGGGGCGCCCTGCCGAGGGGAGCGGACGGCGAAGTACAACCAGCTCCTTCGGATCTCCGAGAATCTGGAATAAAAAAGATCTTGCATTGTCCAAAAGGATGTGTTATAATTGCTCCGTTACAAACCATAATTTAGGAGGTGGGAATCGTGACGGTTTTAAATACGATTTTAACGGTTGTATTTATCGTATTGAGTATTGCGATTACAGTAGTTATCTTAATGCAGGAAGGGAAATCGGCCGGACTTGGCGCTATCGCCGGGGCGGCGGACACATACTGGGGCAAGAACAAAGGACGTTCCATGGAGGGCGTGCTCGTAAAGATCACAAGAATCTGTGTGATTCTGTTCCTTGTTATTGCGATGGTATTAAACCTTGGAATCTGGTAAAGTGAGAAAGGGCTGCCGTAAGGCAGCCCTTTTGTGATATCAGGGGCACAAGCTTTGAGCTTAGTGGCCCGTGGGGATCAGTCAGGGGTAAAAAATGAACGGTGAACAGTATAAAAGACGAAAGAAAATGGTATATGACTTCATGTGCGACACAATGTATGTCCCGATGAAGATCAAGGAACTGGCGATTGTGCTCGATGTGAAGAAAGAAGACCGCCCCGAGCTGGAGGAGATCTTACAGGAGCTGCAGGCGGAGGGCAGGATTGTGCTATCCAAGCGCGGAAAGTACAGCAAGGCGGAGATCCTGCGGATGACCGGTGTTTTCAGTGCGAACCAGAAAGGGTTTGGTTTTGTGACGGTCCAGGGTGAGCCGGAGGATATCTTCATCGCCGAGGGGCGGACGAACGGTGCGATGCACATGGACGTAGTGGAGGTTGAGGTTTCGCCGGAAATCACCGGGCGCAGGCGCGAAGGCACGGTGCTTCGGATCGTCGAGAGGGGAGTCCGTTCCCTTGTGGGAACCTATGAGGAAAAAGGCACCTACGGATTTGTTGTCCCGGACAATGCAAGGTTCCTACAGGATGTCTATGTGCCGAAGGATCGCTCCAAGGGGGCTGTCAGCGGGCACAAGGTCGTGGTGGAGATCACAGACTATGGAAAGGGAGATCGCAATCCGGAGGGGCGTATCGAGGAGATTCTGGGGCATGTGAATGATCCCGGAGTGGACATTTTGTCACTGGTTTATGCATACGGTCTTCCCACGGAGTTTCCGGAGAAGGTGTTAAATCAGGTAGAGCATGTCGCGAAGCCGGTCACGGAGGCGGACCGGGAGGGGCGCATGGATCTGCGCGGCTGGCAGATGGTCACAATTGACGGCGAGGACGCGAAGGATCTGGACGATGCGGTTTCGCTGACAGAGGAGTCCGGGCTGTACCGGCTCGGCGTGCACATTGCGGACGTTTCAAACTACGTGCAGGAGCACAGTGCGCTGGATGTTGAGGCGCTAAAGCGCGGGACGTCGGTCTACCTTGTGGACCGCGTGATTCCGATGCTGCCTCATGCACTCTCCAACGGAATCTGTTCGCTGAACCAGGGGGAGGACAGGCTGGCGTTGAGCTGTATCATGACGATCAACCAGAAGGGGGAGGTCATCGACCATCAGATCGCGGAGACGGTGATCTGTGTGGATCGGCGCATGTCCTACACGGACGTGAAAAAAATTCTTGCGGATCATGACACATCCGTGCGCGCGGAATATGAGGAGCTGGTTCCGATGTTTGAGCGCATGGAGGTTCTGGCGGAAATATTGCGAAATAAGCGCATGAGACGCGGTTCGATCGATTTTGATTTCCCGGAGACAAAGGTTATTCTGGATGAGAACGGCAGACCGGTGGACATCCGCCCTTACGATCGGAATGTAGCGACGAGGATCATCGAGGACTTTATGCTGATTGCCAACGAGACGGTTGCCGCCGACTATTACTGGCAGGAGCTGCCCTTTGTCTATCGGACCCACGAAAAGCCGGACAGTGAAAAAATCCAGAAGCTCTCTGCGTTTATCAATAATTTTGGCTATTCGCTGCACCTCGACGCTGACAGGATACACCCGAAGGAGCTGCAGAAGCTCTTGGAGAAAATCGCAGGAAGTGAGGAGGAGCCGCTGATTGGCCGACTGACCCTGCGCTCCATGAAACAGGCGCGCTATACGGTGGAGAACACCGGACATTTCGGGCTTGCCGCGGACTGCTACTGCCATTTTACCTCGCCGATCCGCCGTTATCCGGATCTGCAGATCCATCGCATTATCAAGGAGAATCTCAGGGGACGGCTGAATGAAAAGCGCATTGGCCACTATGAGCATATTCTGCCGGAGGTTGCAAAGCACGCCAGCCAGACTGAGCGCAGGGCGGACGAGGCGGAGCGCGAGACGGTCAAGCTGAAAAAGGTGGAGTATATGGAGCAATATATCGGGGAATGCTTTGAGGGAGTGATTTCAGGCGTGACAGAGTGGGGCTTTTATGTGGAGCTTCCCAACACGGTTGAGGGTTTGGTGCGCGTGACCGAGCTGACGGATGACTATTATCAGTGCTGCGAGGACGCCTGTGAGCTGGTCGGAGAAGTCACAAACCGCCGATACAAGCTTGGACAGACAGTGTCTGTGCGGGTGACGGGGACCGATAAACTTTTGCGGACGGTAGATTTTGTGCCAGTTGACGCACGATAAAAAATTTTTTATTCTAAAAACGTAAAAATGAGTAATTAGGCGGTTGATTTTTTTCCCGAAATCATATATTCTATATTTCGGACACAAAAAGAACGGATTTGTCGGTACGGCCCAAGACCAGCTGCGGAATGGAGGAAGGCAGTGCAGACGGAGAAGGTAAATTTTGTGAGGGATTCAGTTTTACGGGAATGGAGGATGCCGGATGGGGAAGGAATCTCGAAAGTTAATAGCCAATAACAAGAAGGTGTATCACGACTATTTTCTGGAAGAGACCTACGAAGCCGGCATCGCCCTTACCGGAACTGAGGTGAAGTCCATGCGGATGGGCAAGTGCAGCGTCAAGGAGGCCTTCATTCATATTGATAATGGGGAGGTCATCCTTTACGGGATGCACATCAGCCCGTACGAGAAGGGCAACATTTTTAACAAAGATCCGCTCAGACCGAGAAAGCTCCTGATGCACAAGCAGGAGATACGGAAACTGGTGGGAAAGATTGCGCTGAAAGGTTACACCATCGTACCGGTGGAGGTATACTTCAAAGGCAGTCTGGTGAAGGTTCAGGTGGCGCTTGCCAGGGGAAAAAAGCTCTATGACAAGCGTCAGGACATCGCCAAAAAGGATACCAGGAGAGAGGCTGAGAGGGATTTTAAGGTAAGGAATTTGTAGTATCGGAAAACAACAGGGGCTAGTAATGGTTTCGACAGGGATCGTGAAGCCGGAGAAGCGAGCCGCATGCAATGCGTTAAATGGCACAATTAAAATTAAACGCTGAAGACAATTTAGCATACGCTGCCTAGTTGCAGCAGTCTGACCTAGACCACCTACAGTTTAGGACCCAGGCTTCGACTATGTAGGAAACGACGCCGGTAAAGCTTTGAGCCGGCGGGCGTATCATGAAGCTACTGAAACCGGGAGGGTGTCGTTCTCCGCCCGGCAGAGGGAATGAGGGGCTTGTCCCCGGAATGAATGACTACGCTCGTAGAAGGACGGGGGATTGATTTTTGGACACGGGTTCGACTCCCGTCTAGTCCATATTGCGGCAAGGACTGTCATAAGGGGGACCCCACGTAGTGGGGAGATTCCTTATGACTCCAGAGAGGATGCCTTATCGCTCACGGTAAGGAGGAACCCACTCTGTGGGTTCCTCCTTACTACTTTTTGGCGTACAGACAGGGAACGGGGCGCTCCCTGCAGGTTTACGTTTCATCTATGCTCTTAAAGAACTTGTAAACCGGGATATTCAGTGCCTCAGCGATATCGAACAGAACTTCCAGAGAGCACATAGTAGGATTATTTAAGGATTCCACCTTGGAGAGATAGGGCTGTGACAGATCGACTTTCTCTGCAAGCTGGCCCTGCGTCATACCGGCCAATCGGCGGTAATGGGTGATGTTTGCCGAAATCTCGTAGTATTTATCGGTGTTTTTGAACTTTTTCGGTTTGGATTTTGACATGGTCTACCATCCTTGCTAATCATAAATATTTCGTTATGAGTTTCAAATTTAAACATCCGTTTTTATTATAATGTTTCAATTAGAGCATAAAAATTCTCTAACACGACATATTTATTAACTATGAGATTAAATTTTAAACGCAAAATTAAATGGAATGAGTTGGATAAACGCGAAAAAGCCGATATAATATAGAAAGAAGGATGTCTGGCGGTGTGAGCTCCGGTCCTGACATCCTTCTCTGGATAGTTTTTCAGTTTGCAGCGCTGTGAGCGCCGCAAAGGGTGTGGATGATAATAGGTCTTTACCAGCCAAAGACCATTTCATACCATGCATCCATTAACCTATTCCAAAAATCTTTCATATTGTCACCTCCCCTCATCTCTGAGGCCATTATAGCCTGAGACGGTGGGGGGAGAGGATTTGTTCCTGTGATTTGTTTTTATCAGATTGTGTATATGGGCGGGCTTATGTTTTCTGTGTGTATTCGGAATATTTTTATATATTGGATCGCATTCAATGCCTATGAGCATATGGTGCATGCGCGGGAGGGGATCTCCCGGATGAAAAACGCGGCAATGTCCATTGGTTTGGCTTTGCTGGTCTATTATCTATATATAAAAACAGAGACCTTCAGCAGTCCGTTGTCCCTGCTCGGATTTTGGCTGGTCATCCTGTTTGTGCGTCGAAACGGGGGATGGATCACCTTTGTGGTGGGGATGCTGGCGTACGGAATCGGATATTTTCTGTACTCGATCAATACGGTGCTGGTTTTAATTTTTCCTATGATAATAAATACCGGCAACTGGGACAATGGAAATAAAGTGGCACATATTGCAATTGGTATTTTGTCGCTGCTGCTGTGCGAGGCCATATTTCAGATCAAACGGCTAAGGAAGGGACTGCAGTTGGATACCAATGGTCCGCTATTTAAAATTTCGCTGATCGTGGCAGGACTGCTGTACGGATGTATTTTGGTGGCAAACAGCCAAAAGTATACCTCACGCGTGGATAAAAGCCTGTATTTTTTTATCATATCTGCCTTGGGTTTTCTGTTTTTTGCAATCTGGAAGTATCTGATCAAAAGCTATTACATCAAACGCTTAAGAACGCTGGAGCTGGAGTCTCTCCGTCAGGAGCTGGACGAGAAGGACGCGTGGATTCAGAAGTTAGAGGAGAGCAACGATGCACTTGCGCAGATCATCCACCGGGACAACAAGCTGATTCCGGCGATGGAGCGCTCCGTGTGTGAGTTTCTGCGGTCAGCGGCAGATCTGCCGGAGCCTCTCGCGGAGCGTGGAAGTAAGCTGGCGGAGGTACTCGAGGATATGGCGCAGGGACGGCAGGGCATCCTCCGCGCTTACGAAGATGCGCGGGCGTCGGTCTCGAGAACCGGACATCTCCCTGTCGATGCCATGCTGACCTACATGTACGACCGCGCGAAAGAACAGCACATTGAATATGAAGTGAAAATAAACCCCGGATTTTCTTCTGTGATTCCGGAGCCGATTTCGGAGGCAGACGCAGCGCACCTGCTGTCCGATCTGATTGAAAACGCGATGATTGCAGCCCGGCACAGTGAGCGGCGGGCGGTTCTGGTAAACTTAAATATCCTGGACAAGGCTCCGGTCATTGAGGTCAGCGACAGCGGAGCAGAGTTTGACCCGAAAGTGTACCAGGATTTCGGCGTGTACAAGCACTCTACGCATCTGAATGAGGGCGGCAGCGGGATAGGCCTGCTGGATATCTGGGCATGCAAAAAGAAATACAGGGCCTCTCTGCATATTTATGAATATGTGCCGGAGAGCGGACTTTACATGAAAAAGATCGCACTTGTTTTTGACGGTAAAGACCGCTATCTGATCTGCACACACCGTGCGTCCGAGCTGGCAGCAAACAAGGTGCGTGCAGATCTCTTTATTTTGCCTTTACAATAGCTCCATTCCCATCAGTTGGAGTTGGATTTCATTTCGCGCAGATATTTTTCAAAGAATTGTATGGAGTCGTGGTAGCGGCTCTTGGCACATCCAATCATATCTCCGTTGGTCAATACGATCGTACTTTTGCAAATATTAATGTACGCGCAGTTTACCAGATACCCCTTCGACGGCTGCATGAAATAAAAATCTTTGAGCTTTTCCAGATAGAACGGCAGTTTTTCCCTTGTTCGATAGGTGACATTGCCCAGACAGTGGAAGACTACATAGTGCCCATTGCTCTCGATATACATGATCTCATCGATCAGAAGAGCGATGTTCCGGCGATTCTGCCGCAGATGCACATAGCGTCCCTTGTGTTCTGTTTCCCACAGATTGTTGAGAGCGTCTTTCAATTCGGTTTCCCATGCCTGTTTGCGGATGAAGGCATAAGGGTGATACTTTACCGCATCGAAAATGTCCTCGTCGTTTTCACTGAGGAAAAAGAAGTGTGCCTTTGGCTGAAAATCATGGATCTGCTGGGCAAGTTTGCAGACAGGCTGGCCGTCATATCTCGTATTCAGGACAATGAGATGCAAGGGCGTATCGGATTGGAGTATCATGGATGATAGACCGGGGTAGACTCGAATGTTGACATCGAAGTCTCTGGAATTATAAAATTCGAATAGCCTTCTCCCCACCTGTTCTGCAAATGACTCATTCTGGTCACAGACTACAATGTTCCACATAGCGATACCTTCTTTCTTTAGTTTTTTTATTATACTACATATTTTAGTAAAATTTGTCAAGAAAAACTGTTAGATATTGGGCCAGAAAATGTTAGTTTTTATTAGTTTTCGTTTAATTTTGAACGATTTGTTAAGATGAACGGGGATTTTCCGTCGAATGTTGAAATTATGTTAGAAAGTGGATATAATAATTTTACAGAAGAAGGGAAATGACTGATTATGGATCGAAAAATGACAGTTTTGATAATTGAGGACGATGAGGAGGCATGTGAGAGACTGCGCTACTGTATGGAGGAGTCTCTGTATCTGCAGGTCCAGAATTGCACGAATCAGTCACAGGAGGGGCTGGAAATGGTGAAATCCGGCCTGCCGGATGTGGTGATTCTGGATCTGGAGCTGCATATGGGCGGAGGCAACGGACTCGTTTTTCTGGCGGAGCTCAGGAAGACGGAGCTTTCGCACAAACCCTACATACTGGTCACAACCAATAATTCCAGCAATATTACCTATGAGCAGGCGAGAAGTCTGGGCGCGGATTTTATCATGTCCAAGCACGAGAAGCAGTATTCACCGAAGGGCGTAGTCGAATTTCTGGAAATTATACGGGAGACGATTCTTTCCTCGGACAAACCTTCCGAAACACAGGTAGTAGTCTCAGAGGACACGCGCAGGCAAAGGTATGTCCAGCGGATACAGAGAGAGCTGGATTTTGTCGGGATCAGCCCGAAGGCGGTCGGCTATCAGTATCTGACCGACGCGATCCTTCTGACTTATCAGGACCCGCAGCCGAACCTGAGCCGCAAGCTCAGCGAAAAGTACCGCAAGACGGATACGAGCATTGAGCGGGCGATGCAGAACGCGATCAACCGCGCATGGAGAATCACGGACCCGGATGATCTGCTGAAGCATTACAAAGCGCGGGTTCGTTCGGATAAAGGTGTTCCGACGCTTATGGAGTTTGTTTGCTACTATGCGAAAGTTTTAGCACAGGAGATGTCCTGACAGGGGAGTGATGCCAATGAGAGATACCATGAAATTTAGCGAGAGGCAGACAGCCCTTGTAGGCGAGCTGAACGAGCTGCTGGAACAGGTTTCCTATGCGGATGGGCAGGCGAGAGCGCGCATCTTTGACAAGGTATGGGAGGTGCTGGTCGGGTTTGAGGGTTATACCTTCCGGACCTATCGGGGACTGGAGTATAAGTATGAAATCCGGGGCTACGAGCTGTTTGTGTCGAGGAAGGAAAAATCAGTGACGCGCTCCTCCGTGGAGATCGCGATCGAAAAGGCTTTGGAGAGGGATCGGATCGTGACAGGCCCCAAACAGCTCAAAGTGTTTGGGGCAAGCTATCTCTATCCGATTTTTCAGACCATTGGGTTTATTTGCTGTTGTTCTTCTCCAGCTCCTGCATCTTCATAGCGCGGACCTTGAGCGGAAGCCCAAAGAGGGTGATGAAGCCCTCTGCGTCATGGTGGTCGTAGAGGTCTCCGGTGGTGAAGCTCGCCAGAGATTCGTTATACAGAGAGTAGGGAGAGGTAGTGCCGGCTTTGATGATGCTGCCTTTGTAGAGCTTGAATTTTACTTCGCCGGTTACATACTCCTGTGTGGAGGTGACAAAAGCCTGGATCGCCTCGCGCAGCGGCGTGAACCATTTGCCCTCATACACGACCTGGGCCAGCTTGTTGCCCATGTCCTTTTTGACCTCCATCGTTGCCCGGTCTAAGACCAGCTCCTCAAGCTGATCGTGGGCTTCCATGAGAATGGTGCCGCCCGGCGTCTCGTAAACTCCGCGGGATTTCATGCCCACCACGCGGTTCTCCACGATATCCACGATGCCGATGCCGTGTCTGCCGCCCAGCTCATTCAGCTTGCGGATGATGTCGGATACCTTCATCTTCTCGCCGTTTATGCTGGTGGGAACACCCTTCTCAAATGTCATGGTCACATACTCTGCCTTGTCCGGCGCTTTTTCCGGGGACACGCCCAGCACTAACAGATGATCGTAGTTCGGCTCGTTGGCAGGGTCCTCCAGCTCCAGCCCTTCATGGCTGATGTGCCAGAGATTGCGGTCGCGGCTGTAGCTGCTGTCGGTGGAGAAGGGAAGGTCAATGCCGTGCGCCCTGCAGTATTCGATCTCTGCCTCGCGGGAATCCATTTTCCACTTGTCGTTGCGCCAGGGGGCTATGACCTTGAGATCCGGGGCCAGCGCTTTGATGCCCAGCTCGAAACGGATCTGGTCATTTCCTTTTCCGGTTGCGCCGTGGCAGATGGCGACTGCGCCTTCTTTTCTCGCTACTTCCACTAATTTCTTTGCGATGCCGGGTCTTGCCATGGAGGTTCCCAGCAGATACTTGTGTTCGTACACCGCGCCCGCCTGTACGCAGGGAATGATGTAATCCTCGCAGAACTCGTCAGTGATATCTTCAATATAAAGCTTGGATGCGCCGGAGAGCTTTGCGCGCTCCTCGAGTCCGTCCAGCTCTTCGCCCTGTCCGCAGTTGATGCAGCAGCATACCACGTCGTAATCGTAGTTCTCCTTGAGCCATGGGATGATGGCGGTGGTGTCCAGGCCGCCGGAATAAGCCAATACAACCTTTTCTTTCATAACAGATTCGTCCTTTCTCTATGTATTCATCAAAAACCAGCTTTACTATACAACATTCATATTTAGAAAGCAAGTGAAAAAATATACATAAATTTGCATAAATATACATAAATTTGTGAATAATTCCTATTTACGCGGGCGCCGAGTTGTAATATAGTGTGTATAGTTATTTTTTGGAGTAAGAGGTCAGGCTATGGAGACAAATTGGAATTATCAGATCAGGGTGATGACGGAAGCGGACTATGACGCGGTGTATGGTGTATGGCAGGGAATTCACGGCTTTGGGATTCGTGCCCTCGACGATTCCAGGGAGGGCGTTGTGCGTTTCCTGAGACGGAATCCCACAACCAGCATGGTGGCGGAGGTAGGGGGCGAGATCGTCGGAGCGATCCTCTGCGGGCACGACGGGAGGCGCGGCTGCTTCTACCATGTGTGTGTGCGGGAGGACTGCAGAAACCATGGGATCGGCAAGTCTATGGCGGTGGCGTGTATGCGGGCGCTAAAGGAGGAGGGCATCAACAAGGTGAGCCTGATTGCCTTCAAGAGCAATGCATTGGGGAACCATTTCTGGAAGGGCGCAGGATGGACGTTCCGCGAGGATCTTAATTACTATGATTTCACGCTGAATGAAGCGAATATAACGAAATTTAACCAGTGAGGTGAATGAGATGAGCGAGAGTAATATGAAAACAATACTGGAAAAGGCGGAGGTGCTGATTGAAGCCCTTCCCTATATCCAGCGGTTTAACCGGAAGATTATTGTGGTGAAATACGGCGGCTCCGCCATGGTGGACGAGGAGTTAAAAAGGAGTGTGATCCAGGATGTGACGCTCCTTAAGCTGGTGGGATTTAAGCCCATCATTGTCCATGGCGGAGGAAAGGAAATCAGCCGCTGGGTGGAGAAGAGCGGAAAAGAGGCAGAGTTTGTGAACGGCCTGAGAAAGACCGACGCGGAAACCATGGAGATCGCGGAGATGGTCTTAAACCGCGTGAACAAGTCACTGGTTTCCATGGTACAGGAGCTGGGAGTGCTCTCCGTGGGCATCAGCGGCAAGGATGGCGGACTTCTGCGCGTGGACAAGAAACTGTCCGGCGGGCAGGATATCGGCTATGTGGGTGAGATCAAGGAGGTCAACCCCAAAATCCTCTATGATCTTCTGGAGAAGGATTTTCTGCCGATTGTCTGTCCGATCGGGCTGGACGACAACTATGACACCTACAATATCAATGCGGACGACGCGGCCTGCGCGATTGCAAGGGCGGTGTCCGCGGAGAAGCTGGCATTTCTCACGGATATCGAGGGCGTGTACAAGGACCCGAAGGACAAGAGCACGCTGATTTCGGAGCTCACTGTCTCGGATGCCAGAGAACTGATCGGGGACGGCTACATCGGCGGGGGCATGCTGCCGAAGCTGAATAACTGTATCGACGCCATCGAGAACGGGGTATCACGCGTACATATTTTAGACGGGCGGATTGCGCACTGCCTGCTCCTTGAAATATTTACCAACAAAGGAATCGGAACGGCGATTCTGGGGGATTGTGAGGAGCGCTTTTACCATGAGGGATAGAAAGGAAGTGTAAGTTTATGAATAAAGAGGCATATATTGACCGGGCAGAGAGGGATCTGGTACACACCTACAACCGGTTTTCACTGGTGATTGACCACGGAGAGGGCGTGCACCTGTACGACACGGACGGCAGGGAATATCTGGATTTTGCGGCGGGGATTGCGGTGTGTGCGCTGGGCTACGGCAACAAAGGCTATGAAAATGCGTTGAAGAAGCAGGTGGAGAAAATCCTTCACACCTCGAATCTCTACTACAGCGTGCCGACCGTCGAGGCGGCCGAGAAGGCCCTTGCCGCCAGCGGGATGGACCGCATTTTCTTCACGAACAGCGGCACGGAGGCCATTGAGGGTGCGATCAAGGCGGCAAAAAAGTACGCGTATACCAGAGACGGGCACGCGGGGCACGAGATTATCGCCATGAACCACAGCTTTCACGGTAGGAGCATAGGGGCTCTGTCCGTGACCGGAAATGCCCACTATCAGGAGCCGTTTGAACCGCTTCTTCCGGGCGTGAAATTTGCGGATTTCAATGATCTTGAGAGCGTTAAGGCACTGATTACGGATAAGACCTGTGCCATTATTATGGAGACGGTGCAGGGAGAGGGCGGCATCTATCCCGCCGAGCCTGAATTTTTGACGGGTGTGCGCAGACTCTGCGACGAGAAGGATATTCTGCTGATTTTAGACGAGATCCAGTGCGGCATGGGGCGGACCGGAAAGATGTTCGCATGGCAGCATTACGGGGTAAAGCCAGACATTATGACCTGCGCGAAGGCACTGGGCGGCGGCGTGCCGGTGGGGGCCTTTTTCCTGACGGCGCGGGTGGCGGAAAAGTCGCTGGCGCCGGGAGATCACGGCACGACCTACGGCGGAAATCCCTTTGTCGGGGCGGCGGTCTCGGCGGTGTTCGACCAGTTTAAGGAGCTGGGGATTCTGGAGCATGTCAACCAAGTTGCGCCTTATCTGGAGCATAAGCTGGATGCGCTGGTGGAGAAATATGATTTTCTGACGGCGCGGCGCGGCATGGGGCTCATGCAGGGGCTGGAATGCACGCTTCCGGTGGGCACCGTGGCGGCGAATGCGCTGAAGCAGGGGCTTGTGGTGATCACGGCAGGGACAAATGTGATCCGTCTGGTGCCGCCTCTTGTCATCTCGGAGGCCGATGTGGATGAGATGATTCAGAAACTTGAGCAGACATTTTTAAATTGCCATTGAAATATACTTG
This sequence comes from uncultured Lachnobacterium sp., assembly GCA_964636375.1. GTDB lineage: Bacteria > Bacillota > Clostridia > Lachnospirales > Lachnospiraceae > Roseburia. The sequence goes on from CAZWRT010000022.1 coordinate 26,674, forward strand.
TAAAAACTTTGTAAAATCGTTAAAATAGAAGTGCATCAAGGCTCCTTCACAGAATGAGTGTTTTGTGAAAGGAGATTCGATATGAGACATATCGCGAAAACAGGAATATTTATTGCACTGTGTGTGCTGTTTGCGGGCTGTAAGAGCGCGGACGGCGGCGAGGTTTTCTTCCTGGACACGCAGAGCGGGGAGACGGCAGTTTTACCGGAGACGGAGCGGCCTGCGGGAGCAGGTTTGCATTCCGCTGGGGAGCAGGGCTGCCTCTTCATCTATGTCTGCGGGGAGGTCAGGCATTCCGGGGTATACGAGCTTCCGATTGGCAGCAGAATCTGTGACGCGCTGGAGGCGGCCGGAGGTCTGACGGACGAGGCGAGCCCGGATTACTGGAATCTTGCAAGGCTTTTAGAGGACGGGGAGATGATCTTTTTCCCGACCCGGGAGGAAGCACAAAAACGCCGGGAGGCGGCAGAGGCTGCCGGCGCGGCGGAGACGTTCTCTGCGGAGGGTGCAGCAGCGGACGGCAGGGTGAACATCAACACGGCGACGGAGGATCAGCTGATGACGCTGCCGGGGATCGGAGAGGTCCGCGCGTCCGCGATCATCGCCTACCGGAGCAGGCACGGAGCCTTTTCCGGCGAGGAGGACATTATGCAGGTGTCCGGTATTGGAAGTGCGCTTTTTGAAAACATAAGGGATTTTATAACGGTTGATTGAGGTGTAAAATGGCAAAGAGAGTTCTCGTAGTGGACGATGAAAAACTGATTGTAAAAGGCATTCGCTTCAGCTTAGAGCAGGACGGTATGGAGGTGGACAGCGCATACGACGGCGAGGAGGCCTTAAATCTCGCAAAGAGCAATCCTTACGACATGGTTCTTCTCGACATCATGCTTCCGAAGATGGACGGTTTTGAGGTCTGTCAGGCAATTCGGGAATTTTCGAACATGCCGATTGTGATGCTGACCGCAAAGGGCGATGATATGGATAAAATTCTGGGTCTGGAGTACGGCGCGGACGACTATATCACGAAGCCATTCAACATTCTGGAGGTAAAGGCAAGGATCAAGGCAATCATGCGCAGAACCGGAGGCCCGAAGGAGAAGAGCAGCCATGTGGTGATGATTGAGAAACAGGATCTGCGCTTAGACTGTGACAGCCGCAGGCTTTATGTCAAGAACCGCGAGGTCAATCTTACCGCGAAGGAGTTTGATCTGCTGGAGCTTCTCGTAAAGAACGAGAACCGGGTGTACAGCAGGGAAAATCTGCTGGAGCTTGTGTGGGGCACGGATTTTCCGGGTGACGTGCGCACGGTGGACGTCCATGTGCGGCGGCTGCGTGAGAAGATCGAGTCCAACCCGAGCGAGCCCAAGTATGTACACACGAAATGGGGCGTGGGTTATTATTATAATCAGAAGTAGCAAAGAGGCTGCCGCATGCGTAAGAACACAAAATTCTTTCAATTTCTTAAAAGTTTAAAATTCCGTCTGATCCTGCTGATTCTTGTCATTGCGACAGTGCCGAGCCTGATTTTGAGCGTGGGGATTATGCGCTCCTATGAGTCACGGGCGGTGACGATCCGAGCCGGGGAGGTCTTGAGCCAGGCGAAGATTCTTGCCAACAAGATCGCGACGAGCGAGTACATGAGCATGGGGAATGTGAAATCCGGAACCATACAGGCTCAGATCGACCTGCTGACCAAGATCTATGACGGGCGTGTCATCATCGTGGACAGGAATTTTAAGATCTACCGCGATACGTACAACCTCGATGACAACAAGACGATCATCGCAGAGGAGGTTATGCGCAGTTTTAAGGGCGAGGACGTCACAAACTACGATGCCGAGAATCATTATATCGAGATGACGATTCCGATCAGCGATCCGGAGGATACCACCGGAACTGTGCAGGGCGTCATGCTTGTCAGTGTTTCTACCGATAATATTGAACTGAATGAGATGTATCTCAGCAAGATGGCGACGATCATCCAGATGATCGTGGTGCCGGTGGCACTGTTTTTCGGAATCCTGCTGATTCTTTACAACGTTCGCCCGTTGTCGCTGCTCTCTGAGGGGATCGGCGCGATCCGGGACGGCTATGGGGCGGAGTCCCTTCAGGTCAACAATTACACGGAAACGAGGCTGATCTGCAAGCGTTTTAACGAGATGATCGGGCGCATGAAGGTGATGGATGACACCAGGCAGGAGTTCGTGTCCAACGTGTCCCACGAGCTGAAAACGCCGCTTACTTCCATGAAGGTGCTGGCGGATTCGATCAACAGTATGCCGGATGCTCCGAAGGAGATGTATCAGGAGTTTATGGGGGATATCACCGGCGAAATCGAGCGCGAGACCAAGATCATCAACGATCTGCTCTCTCTGGTGCGGATGGACAAGTCAGCGGCGGATCTGAATATTGTCTCTGTCAATATCAACGAGATGATTGAGCAGATTTTAAAGAGGCTGCAGCCGATCGCGGATCGGCAGAAGGTGGAGCTTGTTCTGGAGAGCTTTCGCCCGGTGACGGCGGAGGTGGATGAGGTTAAGCTCACGCTCGCATTCACCAATCTGGTGGAAAACGCGGTCAAGTACAACCGGACGGACGGCGAGGGATGGGTGCGTGTGTCCTTAAACGCGGATCACCAGTACATGTTCGTGAAGGTGCAGGATTCTGGAATCGGTATTCCGGAGGAATCCTTAGATCAGATCTATGAACGGTTTTACCGTGTGGACAAGTCCCACTCCCGCGAGATCGGGGGAACGGGGCTGGGCCTTGCAATTACAAGGAGTGCGATCCTGATGCACAGGGGCGCGATAAAGGCACACTCGGCGGTGGGAGAGGGGACGACGTTTGATGTCCGTATTCCGCTGAACTACATTGCATAGGAGAAAGATCATGAGTAAGATGGTACGGTTTCTGCTGCCCGCCCTTTTGGCTCTGGTGTTGACGGGCTGCGGCAGCGATCAGAAAAGCGGAGAATATATGGTCTATTATCTGAACGCAGGGGCAACGCGCGTGGTCGGGCAGGAGTCAAAGATCGGACAGGAGCCGGACGGCGATATCGTGGAGGAGCTGCTTACGGCGCTTGCCACACAGCCGAAAAACTCTTCCCTGCGCCAGACGATTCCCGCAAGTGTGAAGGTTCTTGGGCACACGGTGTCCAGCTATCAGATCACAGTGGATTTCAGCAGCGAGTATTACAATCTGGCTCCGATCGAGGAGGTGCTCACGCGGGCGGCGGTCGCAAAGACTTTGTTTCAGGTGGACGGCTGTTCGTATGTGCTCTTTACAGTAGATTCCAAGCCGCTTGTGAACAGCAACGGGACGACGGTCGGGAGCATGCGCTCGGACAGTTTTGTGGAAAATCCGGGCCAGCAGATCAATTCCAGCATAAGGACCACGCTTAAGCTGTATTTTGCAGACAAGGATGGGAGCGGGCTGGTCGAGGAGACCCGCGCGGTGTATCACAGCTCCAATATTTCCATGGAAAAGCTGGTGATGGAGCAGCTGGTCAAAGGGCCCAATATATCGGGCGCGCAGGCGACGATTCCGGCCGGAACCAAGCTGATCAACGTGGCGGTGGTGGACCACATCTGCTATATCAGCCTGGACGAGGCTTTTTTGAATCAGAATCTGGAGATTTCGGAGCAGGCAGTTCTGTTCTCCATTGTGAATTCTATGACGCAGCTGGCCAATGTGGAAAAGGTGCAGATCTCCATCAACGGAGACACCAGCGGGAAATGCCGTTATGCCTATCCTCTTGCGACGCTCTATGAGGCGGATGAGAGCTTTATCATTACGGATGAGACCCAGTCGGAAGAGGCCGAAAACGCAAAGAACGCAAAAAATTCAAAAAAATAAAAAGATATTAAGGAGTGTATGTGAGGAAAAGACCGTTTCTTTTGCTTGCGTGCATGTTTCTGGCTGGAATACTGTTATGCGGGTACCGCATGTGGATTTCGGTGCCGGTGCTCCTCCTTTTGGGGTGTTTCTTTCTCAAAGGGGAGAGGGGAAAGCGGCGACGGATTCTTCTGATTGCGGTACCTGCGTTTTTGGCGGCGGGCGCGTTTCGCATGGGAGACGAAATGCGTTTCCGCGGACAGTATCTGCCGGAGCTGAAGGACGGACAGGAAGTTCGTCTGGAGGGAGAGGTTGCATGGGTCGAGAAGAAATCCCGATGCGTGTATGTGTATCTTACAAACTGTATGTTATCTTCGCGTGTGCGCTGCAGCGATGTGCTGGCATACGCGTCAACCGACGATATTTCTGTCGGACAAATCCTGGTAGTGCGGGGAACAATTGCATTGTTTGAGAGTGCACCCAATGAGGGAGGCTTTGACGCCGGGCGCTTTTATCAGAGCCGAGGGATTGACTTTGGTCTGCGGGTCAGCAGAGTGGAGCGGGTCTGCAGGGAGTCGCGCCCCTGGCAGCGTGCGCTTTTTTCGCTGAGGGAACGGATTTTAAAGAGCATTGCGGACAGCGGCGGGGCAGACGGCATACTCTCCGCGATGCTGCTCGGAGAGAAGGGCGAGCTGGACTTTGAGGTGAAACAGCTGTACCAGAGGGCCGGGATCAGCCATATTCTGGCAATTTCCGGTCTGCATGTCACACTTCTGGGAATCGGCTTCTATCATCTGCTGCGGAGAATGGGGCTGCGTTATTTCACCGCGGGAGCCTTATGTGCGTTATTTACGATCGCATACGGAATTATGACGGGAGGGAGTGTGCCCACCTGCCGTGCGATTGGGATGGTGATGGTGCTTCTGGCGGCGGATATTCTGGGGCGGGGCTACGATATGTTAAACGCCCTCGGGCTTATTTGTATTGTGCTGTTGTGGGAGAACCCGTTTCTCATCGGGTACTCCGGCTTCTGGTTCTCTGTGCTCGCGGTGCTTGGGGTGGGCATTGCAGGACCGGTTCTGGCGGAGTGGGGAATGCGTCCATCAGAGGAGCAGGAGGCAAAAGCCCTGGACCGGGCAAAATGCATGAGTTTGAGGGAGCGGCTGTCTGCGCGCGCCCGTGCCCTGCAGGAAGGCCTGTGGACGAGTCTCGGAATCCAGCTCATGACGCTCCCGCTTGTCGCATACAGCTACTGCGAGATCCCGGTGTATGCGCTGCTGATCAACACGGTTGTGCTGGCACTTGTGAAAGGGCTGCTGGTGCTGGGCTGCGGTGCCGCGGCGGCGGGGATGTGGAGTGTGGCGGCCGGCTCGTTTCTCATGGCGTTCTGCAACCGGATTCTGTATCTGTATGAGTGGCTGTGTCATGTCACGCTGGACCTTCCCGCCGCCCGGATCATTGTCGGCTGTCCGCGCCCATGGCAGATGGCGGTCTACTATCTGCTGTTTGCCGTGATCCTGTCGCTTATGCACTGGCGCTCATCGGCGTGCGCAGGAGCGATAGAGCCGGGGTGGCTATGGGGCGGAGCCGCCCGTGTTTTGGGCATCCTGCTCTGTTCCTCCGGTCTGTTCGCAATCCTTGTGTTTCGGCCTGCGGGCGGTTTCGAGATTGACGTGCTGGATGTGGGGCAGGGCGACGGGATCTATCTGCGCACGGATGAGGGGGTCTCGATGTTTATTGACGGAGGGAGCACGGATGTGTCGGGCGTTGGGAATTACCGCATCCTGCCGTTTTTAAAGTACCGGGGGGTAAAGCGGATTTCTTACTGGTTTGTCAGCCATGCGGACGCGGATCATGTGAACGGCCTGAAGGAGGTGCTGGAGAGCGGTTATCCGGTGGATCATCTGATTCTGGCCGAGGCTGTGCGGCAGGAGGAGAAGACGGCCGGTCTGGCGGCGTTTGCGGAGCACTGCGGCGTGCAGATTCATTATCTGCAGGCCGCAGACCGGTTTACCTCGGGAAAGGTGGTCCTGCGCTGTCTCTGCCCGGAGGGCAGGGATACTGTGGCGGCTGGAAGGCGCGGCGAGGCGGATCTCAACGATCTCTCGCTGGTTTTGATGCTGGAATACAGGAATTTTCGGGGAATTTTTACCGGGGATATCTCGGAAGCTGTGGAGAGAAAGCTTCTGGAGCATAGCGCGTGTGTGCCGGTGGACTTCTACAAGACAGCGCATCACGGCTCCAAATACTCCAGCAGCAGCGACTTTTTGCGGGCGTTAAGCCCAAAGATTGCAGTCATTTCCTGCGGAAGAAACAACAGGTTTGGACACCCGCACCCTGAGGCTGTGGAGCGCATCGGAGAGAGCGGGGCGAAAATTTTCCTGACGCCGGAGAGCGGGCAGATTACAGTGAAGATTCTGGGCGGAGAGATGCGTGCAGAAGGATTTTTGAGATAGAATTTATGCTTGATAATAAAACGAAGAAGAATGTGGAAAAAATATGGTATTTATGATACGATATGGAATGTAGCACCGTATTGTCGGCCGGGAAGAGTATGGTTATTGAAAAGAAAAGGACGATGAATGATGAGCAAATACAGAATCACATGTGAAGCGAGAAGAGCCTACAGTGACAGCGTGACATATAACGACCTTGCGGAGGAAGGTCTTGATTGTCAGCTTCGTGACGCAGAAACCATCCCGAACGGGAAGATCATAGAGGTGAGTATTAAAAATGTATCCGATCGTGATTTCCTCGGCGTGATCCATGTCAGGGTTTTACTCAGACAGAATCATCCCCGGTTTTTCATGCCGGGATATATGTACGGAAATAATACCGCTGACATGCCAAGTCACGGAAGAAAGGAATTTCCGCGCATTGTGGAGGGGGCAACCGAAAGACCGGAGTCGTCTTACTGGATGACAAGAAGCGATCGCCTGGCAGAGCCTGTAAGCCTTATCTATGATGAGGGAACCGTGGTGGGAATTGCCGCAGCTCCATATTGGGTTGGCGGCGGCAGGGCGGATAAGGAAGCGGTTGATTTTCAAAACAAAAGTGATAAACCCTTTTATCAATACAGTGGTTTTACCTGCAGAATCGGCGATAATGGAAATGCAGGTGTTGGATATACACTGGGGTATGAGAACGCACCATGGTTATTTATTCAGACTGCTACCGTGAAGGACCGGGCACCGGTGACAGAAGAAAACAGTTTTTTGCTGCGCGCAAAGGAAACGGTTTCCTTTTTGATCAGAGTTTATGAATACGAGGCGGACAATGAACTCGGAATACACGAAGCAATAAAAGATGTATACGAAGCATATCATCAGCCGCCCCGAAAGATAGACGGAATGGACGCCCGGAAGGCGTTGGAACTGCTTTCTTCTGCAATCAGAGATTATGCATGGATGGAAGAGGATAAAATGTATACAGGGTTTGTATATGACAGACCGGATGGATATGCATATAACAAGATCGGCTCCCTCAGCTGGACGAACGGTATGGCGGTGGCAGCCCCCATGCTTCTTGCGGCAAATCAGTTGAAAGACAGTAAGATGAGGCAGCAGGCTCTGACATTTATAGAAGAAGTAATCGCGCATAGCTATAATCCGTCTTCGCACTTACTGTATGATGCGGTTGACGAAGGGAGATGGCACGTTAAGGGCTGGTGGTACTCCGGCATGCACAGCGGAGGACACAGTGCATACATTAACGGACAAGCTTTATATTATATTTTGAAAGCTTATTTGTCCGAAAAAGATATGAGAAATGTCGATCATTTGGAATGGGTCCGTTTTGTGCAGCCAATCATTGCAAAAATCAATCAGCTTAAAAATACGGATGATGAATATCCGTTTTCTATGTCGGAAACCACAGGGGCCGGTCTGGAGTATGATTCTTTAGGAGGGGCATGGTGTCTGGCGGCCACGGCTCTCTATTGCCGGATCACGGGAGAGGATTCTTATATTGACGGATTAAAGAAGTCTGAACAGCATTATTATGATGCGTTTATTAAAAAATGTGTATGCTACGGAGGCCCGCTGGATACGGACAAGGCGGTTGACAATGAAGGAATCCTGGCTTACGTCAGGGCCGCGCGCATATTGCATGAGTTAACCAGAGATGAGCTGTATCTGAACCATTTGCGGGACGGACTATATTATGAGGTTACATATAAGCTTGGATACAATACGCCCGTAAAGGTAAAACCACTGTGTGATATCGGCTGGTCAAGCTGCGGCGGAAGCATCACCTCGGTTGCAAATCCTCATATTCATCCCATGTCAAGCACGATCATTGATGAGATGATATATCTTGTAGAAAATACGGATGATCCATATATGAGAAGCCGTTTGCAGGATACGATCGATTGGGGGATGCAGACATTCAACACCTTTGATAAAGAATATGGTTACGGCCGGGTGGGGTGGATGTCTGAAAGATTCTGTTTTTGTCAGGGCCTTGTGGTTGAGAAGTATCCGGACGGAACCCCGGCCGGCACTTGGTTTGCGCTGATGCCCTGGGCTGCGGCAAGCATAATAGAGGGATTGTGCAGGTGATTGTGATGGACTTTGTCAGAACAGATGGAAAAAATAAGGACTTTATTGAAAACTGCAGACTTCTCGATATGGATTTGGACAGACGAGTCGGCAAAAAGATAAAAAGAGAGAAATATACGCAATTCAACCAGCTGGATAAAATAAATGAAGCTATCGTTGTTTATGAAGGCAATAGGGCGATTGGCGGAGGCGCAATAAGAAGATACGATGATGGAAATGTAGAATTAAAGAGAGTATTTATACATACTGAATATCAAGGACAGGGAATCGGAAGCAAGCTGGTTTCTCTGTTGATAGAATGGGCGAAGGAACTGGGATATAAAAGAATGATCCTTGAAACGGGGGAATTATTGGCAGAGTCTTGTGCCGTATATAGAAAATTGGGGTTTCAAGTGATTCCTAATTACGGTCCATATGTGAATATGCCGGAATCTTTATGTATGGCAAAGGATTTATGAAGTAAACGATAATGGCTGCAGGATTCTGATTTGGTATAAGAAAGGATGGGGAAAGAGTTGCGGATATCCGAAACTTTTTCCTCATCCTTGTATAGGAAGATCTATTTCGAGTAGTTTACCATGGCCTGGCTGATCTCCGGGTAACAGATTTGTCCGCTGGCGCGGTCGAACAGTCCGAACCGCTCTCCGTCTCCCTCAAAGCAGTTGTTATCCCACCAGAAACAGGTTATGCCTCTGGCCCTTGCGGCCGCAACATAGAAGGAGGCAAAGTCCACGCGCGCGCTGAGGTTTCCGTTTTTTTCCATTGCGCCGAACTCGCCGATGATCACGGGGATGCCCTTGCTCGTAAACTTGTTATAAAGATTGTTCATAAAGCCGACCATATTGTTTACATCGGTTTTGTTTGCGCTGGACCAGCTGGAGGTGCCGGGAGATTCGAGCGCAAAGTTGTACGGTGTGTAGGCGTGCGCTGAGACGATGATGCGGTGGTCATTGTCGGCGGGGTCCTTCGGGAGGACAAAGCCGTCGTTCATTGCGCCGTCCGGGGAGGCGGCGTAGCCCGGACACATGAGGTAGCGTGCCATGTTGCTGCCGCCGGAGGCACGCACGGTGTCCACAAACGCCTGATTCAACTGGTTGATGCACTGGATCGCATCCTTGCAGTCGGCGGAATTGGGATCAATCCACCACTCGTTGGTATGCCCCACCAGTCGCGGCTCGTTGAGTGCCTCAAAGATAAGATGCTCATCGTAATCACGGAAACGCTCGGAGACCTGCTGCCAGATGGCGGTCACATATCGGACGGAGCGGTCGAGATCCTGACTCGACGGGTACAGGAATTCCTTGCTGTTGTCATGGTGAATGTTTATGATCACGTACATATCCTGATCGATGCAGTAATCGACGATCTCATTGACCCGGTCGAGCCATGGCCGGCTGATTGTGTAGCTGGCAGAATCCGAGAGGTGGTTGTGCCACGACACCGGGATGCGGATGGAGCGAAAGCCCGCATTTTTTATGGCGGTAATATGGTTTTCCATTTACGAGGATCTTGGAGACAGTCTTGCCGTTGGATGTGATGGAGCC
>CAZWRT010000023.1:0-35740 GCA_964636375.1 uncultured Lachnobacterium sp.
CCTTGACGATCGTCCCGGTCAGCTTGCAGGCGATGCACTCCTTCGCCCGCGCAAGCACCTCGTCCTTCGGGTCATCCTTGTGAATCGAGACTGTCCCGCGGATCTTGCCGTTGACCTGAACCGCGATCTCAACGGTATCCTCCACGGTCAGCTTCTCGTCATAAGTCGGCCAGCTCTCATACGCGATCGTGTCCGCATGCCCCATTCTTTGCCAGATTTCCTCGCCCACATGCGGACACACGCAGGAGAACATCTTGACAAAGCCCTCTGCCATTTCGCGCGGGCAGGTTCCGACGCGGTACACCTCGTTGATAAAGATCATCATCTGGCTGATTGCCGTATTGTAAGCAAGCGCCTCGTAATCGTTCGTGACCTTCTTCACCGTAAAGTGATAGAGCCTTGTGAGCGCGCCGTCGTCCGTATCCGTGAGGTTTGCCGGATCGGTAAAGAACTTCCACACACGGTTGATAAAGCGCTTTGCGCCCTGCACATTCTTTGAATTCCAGGGCTTTGAAACCTCCAGCGGTCCCATGAACATCTCGTAGAGCCGCAGCGTGTCCGCGCCGTACTCCTCCACGATATCGCTTGGATTCACCACATATTCCGGGTAGCGCTTGCCCATCTTGATTCCGTTCTCACCGAGAATCATCCCCTGATGCACAAGCTTTTTGAACGGCTCCTTGACCGGAGAAAGCCCCTCGTCATAGAGGAAACGGTTCCAGATACGCGAGTACATCAGATGCCCCACTGCGTGCTCCGGGCCGCCTACATACAGATCCACGGGAAGCCAGTGCTTTAAAAGCTCCTGATCGGCAAATTCCTTCTCATTGTCCGGGTCAATGTAGCGCATATAGTACCAGGAAGAACCCGCAGACCCCGGCATCGTCGAGGTTTCACGCGTGCCCTTGACGCCATTCTTGTCGTACTGTTTCCATTCGGTCGCATTTTCCAGCGGCGCCTTTCCGCCCTGCCCCTTATAATCGTCCAGTTTCGGCAGGATCAGCGGGAGCTCCTCGTCCGGAAGGAACCAGATGCTGCCGTCCTCCTTGTAGATGCAGGGAACCGGCTCGCCCCAGTAGCGCTGTCTCGCGAAAATCCACTCGCGGAAGTGATAATTGACCTTCCTGCGCGCCACGCCGAGCTTTTCCAGCTTGACAGTGATCGCCTCCTTGGCCTCCTCCACCGTCATCCCCGTGAACTCCTCGGAATTCATTAGCTTACAGCCCTTGCCGAGATAGTCCTGCTTTTCAAACGCCTGCTCAGACACATCCCTGCCCTCAATCACCTGAATCATCGGGAGCGCATGCACCACGGCGTACTCGAAATCTCTCTGATCGTGGCTCGGCACAGCCATGACTGCACCGGTGCCATAGCTCGCCAGAACGAAATCGCCGATAAACAGCGGCACCTCTTTGCCGTTGACCGGGTTGACGGCGTACAGCCCCTTTAGCATACAGCCGGACTTTGTCTTGTTGAGTTCGGTCCGGTCCATGTCGTTTTTCTTGAGCGTCTCGTCGATGTAGGCCTGGACCTCTTCCCGATTCTCCACACGGTCCATCAGGCTCTTGACGATCTCTCCGTCCGGCGCCAGCACCATAAACGTAATTCCGTAAATTGTCTCAATGCAGGTCGTGAAAATGGAGAAATCCCCGCCGCCGACAATCTTGAAATCTACCTCCACGCCGGTGCTTCTTCCGATCCAGTTGCGCTGAATCTCCTTGGTGGACTCCGGCCAGTCAATCTCATTTAAGCCTTCTAAGAGCTTCTCCGCAAACGCCGGCTGGTCAATCACCCACTGCTTCATGTTACGGCGCACCACCGGGTAGCCGCCGCGCTCCGATTTGCCGTCGATCACCTCGTCGTTGGAGAGCACTGTGCCCAGCTCCTCGCACCAGTTGACCGGCATGTCGATATGCTTTGCATAGCCCGCCTCATAGAGTTTCTTAAAAATCCACTGTGTCCACTTGTAGAACTTCGGGTCCGATGTGGCAACCATCTTAGACCAGTCGTAGTCAAAGCCCAGCTCGCGCAATTGCTTCGAAAAAGTCTTGATATTCTCCTGCGTAAAACCGTCCGGATGCTTTCCGGTCGTGACCGCATACTGCTCTGCCGGCAGCCCGAAGGAGTCGTAGCCCATGGGATGAAGCACGTTATATCCCTGCATCCGTTTCATACGAGACATAATATCCGTTGCGGTGTACCCTTCCGGATGTCCTGCATGCAGACCAACTCCCGATGGGTAAGGGAACATATCCAGTGCGTAGTATTTCGGTTTCGAGAAATCCCACACGTCCGTCTTGAACGTCTCATGCTCCTCCCAGTATTTCTGCCATTTTTTCTCAATTGTTTTGTGATTGTATAACTCTTCCATTTTGCACCTTTTCCTGTCATTGATAAGTCATAATGTGTAAGCCATTGTACATCATGTAAAAACATAAGTCAATTCCCTTCGCGCTGCCGGATCACCCTGCCTGGCGCGACTGTAAAAACGCGACATACTCCTTCTCCGGCAAAGGCTTTGAGAAATAGTACCCCTGTATGTAATCGACATTCTGCTTTACCATCTCTTCAAACTGCTCCTGCAGCTCCACGCCCTCCGCCACCAGAAACATGTCCAGATCGTGCGCCATACGGATCGTTGACTGCACCACCATCTTTGCCTTCAGATCCGTAAAATACGCCCTTGTCATATTCATGTCCAGTTTCATGCCTGCAACCGGCATGTCAATCATATAGTCCAGATTCGACTGCCCGTTGCCGAAATCGTCCAGCGAGAAGGACACGCCCTCCCGAATCAGGCGGTTCATGTTGGCAAGCAATGTCTTCTTCGACAGCATCGTCCCGGTCTCCGTGATCTCCAGATTGATATAATACGGATTGGTCTCATGGCGCCGCATAATCTCCAGATAGCGGTCCGCAAGGTTGCGCTGCCCGCACTGCACCACCGAAAGGTTGACCTCCAGATAGTGGATACCCAGTGCCTCCAGGTCATAGCTTTTTAAGAAAATGCAGACCTTCTCCATCACGCGCTCCCCCAGCCGTTCAATCAGCCCGTTCATTTCCGCCACCGGAATAAACGAGCCGGGCGACAGAAACGAGCCGTCTTTCTGGCGGATACGGATCAGCGCCTCCGCCGAGGAGAACCGATCCTCCTTCACCTCATAGATGGGCTGGTAGAACACCTCCACGCGATCCTCCTCCAGCGCGTCCTTGATTTCCTTTACAATCTGATTTTCGCTGCGGATTTTTTTCAGTGCCGACTCGTTCACATAACAGACAAGGGATTCCACCCGGTTACAGTGCTCCGCGTACAGCGCCTGATGCACCATCATCATCTCATCCATGTCCGCCATCAGCTGCGTGTCCGGGAAAAGGATAAAAAGTGTCTCCGGGAAAAACTCCCTCCCATCGGTCACCGGCCTTTTCTCCCGCTCCAGATTGTAGAAATGGTCGTAATAAAAAGTCTCCTGGAGCTTGGAAAACGCCAGGCTCATCGCCGACATATTCGGGAAGACGATTACCAGCTCGCGGTCGATGTTCTTGAATACCTTCACGTCCGGAATGGCATGAAACCAGCGGATCAGCTTGTGCAGATACTCGTCTGCCGACTCAATGCTGACATCCTTGCGCAGTCGGTTGTTGATTGCAAGGAACAGGATACTCTTGTGCTCCTTTCGTCCATAGCACTGCTCCAGATACGCATTCAGCGCATGTGTGTGGAAACAGCCGAATCTGTGATCCACATTGTTTTCCGGATTCTCCAGAATACAGTACAGTGACATCATCCCAAGAGAACCTGCAAAACCGACCAGAAGCAGATAGTTGTTGAAGAACTGAACCAGCGCTGCTATAACCCACATGCCCATCCACACGATCGTTGCCAGCCGCCGCTTGGACTCAATCTGTCTGCGACGGCGGACAATCATGGCAATCGTTGCCACCAGAAAGCTCACGGCACACAGGTAGGTCATCAGAACGCTGGGACCCTCTGTGTACATTACATTGCCGTCCACATGGTAGGCGATCGGCAGACAGTAAATGACAAGAGACTCCAGAGCTGCGACGAGAGTAAAAACCCTTATATTCCGGTAATAATCCTGCTCGCTGTACATATCCGTCATGACATAGGTGAGCGCCAGATACCCGACCCACACCAGTCCCACGACATAGGACTTGCAGACAAACGCCAAAAGCCAGTCCGGGATCGACGCCCGGTTCCAGATGGCGACAATCGACAAAATATCCAGCGCCACACAGACCATCGTAATCACAAGGGTGCGTAAAAATACCATCTCCGTGTAGAGACCGATTCTCTTCTGGCGCAAAAACATATATAAAATGACAATCATCACTGCCATTCCGCATAATTGGTTGTGAATCGGCATAGAATCACCCCACAGTATCTGCAATTTTCTCCGGCAAGCCGGATGCTACGATTATTATTATAGCAAAAAAAGGGAGTCTGCGCAACGCAAACTCCCCTTTTCTTTCTTTATTTTACCATTAATTGTTGATCAGCTTGTCGCTCTCGTTATTCCAGCTGTACAGCTTACGGATTTCCTCGCCGACTTTCTCCGCCGGATGCTCGGACGCCAGTTTTCTCATTGCCTTGAAATGTACCTGACGGCCTGCCGTTGACATATCGAGGAGGAATTCCTTCGCAAAGCTTCCGTCCTGAATATCGGAGAGAATCTTCTTCATGGTCTTCTTGGTCTCCTCAGTGATGATCTTCGGTCCTGTCACATAATCGCCGTACTCTGCAGTGTTGGAGATCGAATAGCGCATTCCCGCAAAGCCGGACTGATAGATCAGATCCACGATCAGCTTCATCTCATGGATACACTCGAAATATGCATTTCTCGGATCGTAACCCGCCTCGCACAGCGTCTCAAAGCCAGCCTGCATCAGCGCGCACACGCCTCCGCAAAGCACTGCCTGCTCACCGAAAAGATCCGTCTCTGTCTCGGTGCGGAAGGTCGTCTCAAGAACGCCCGCTCTCGCTCCGCCGATGCCCAGCGCATATGCCAGCGCCATATCCAGCGCTTTGCCGGTCGCATCCTGCTCCACAGCTACCAGGCACGGAGTTCCCTTGCCCGCCTGATACTCGGAACGGACAGTGTGTCCCGGAGCCTTCGGAGCGATCATGGTCACATCCACATCCTTCGGCGGCTTGATGCAGCCAAAGTGAATGTTGAAACCATGCGCAAACATCAGCATATTGCCAGCCTCAAGGTTCGGCTCGATATCCTTCTTATACATATCAGCCTGCAGCTCATCGTTGATGAGGATCATGATAATATCTGCCTTCTTTGCCGCCTCTGCCGCAACGAAAACCTCAAATCCCTGCTTGACCGCGCGATCCCACGACTTGCTGCCCTCGTACAGACCGATGATGACATGGCATCCGGACTCCTTTAAATTCAGCGCGTGAGCGTGTCCCTGGCTCCCGTAGCCGATGATCGCAATGGTCTTGCCTTCGAGGAGAGAAAGATTACAATCCTCCTGATAGTAAATTTTTGCTTCTGACATTTGATTGTCCTCCTACATATATATAATTTATATTACAAGCTCAGTCCAAAAAGCAGACGTCCGAAGACCCCCGCGTAAGTCCGGTGATTCCGGTCCTCGCAAGCTCTAAGATTTCATATCCGTCCAGAAGATCCAGAAATGCATCCAGCTTGTCCTGATGCCCCACCAGTTCGATCACCATCGAGTCGTGCGTCACATCCACGATCTTGCCGTGGAAAATCTCCGTCACATTCATGACTGCCTGACGCTCGGTATCCTTCGCCCGAATTTTCACAAGAATCAATTCCCTCGTCACCGAAAACCCGGGTTCCAGTTTCTTGATATCCAGCACGTCCTCCAGCTTCTGGAGCTGCTTTTCAATCTGCTCTAAAATCTGCTCGTCCCCGCTCGCCACGATCGTAATCCGCGTATATTTCGGATCAGCCGTCACTCCCGAAGAAAAACTGTCAATATTGTATCCTCTGCGGCTGAACAGCCCGGATATACGGTTCGTAACGCCCGGATTGTTCTCAACCAAAAGGGATAACACCTGTTTTCGCATTCGCCTAACCCGCCACCTTCCAAGAATCTATTACCCAATATAATACCAGACGGTTGGTTTGTCAACCGCAAAAGGAGCCCTAGAGCTGAGAATCGTAATACTGCAGCATAATCCGTGCATCGATGAGATTCACTACCCCGTTTTTGTCCATATCTGCGGCCCTAAACTCCACATCAGTGAATTTTTTCACGTTATTGTAGTACTGAATAACGTACAGTACGTCAATCAGGTCAATCCGATTGTTACCGTTCACATCACCGGCGAGGTGTTCCCGCTCCGTGATCGTTACTACGCTGGTCGTCGTCGCCACATACTGAAGCTCGGTAGGCGTCAGCTTGTCAACCGTTTCCACGTTAAGCACAACCGGAGTGGGACCAAGCTTTGTCGCGGAAGCCTGCGTGCCCGTCCCGCTTGTCGCCGGCAGATTCGACACACGGAAATTCAGGTACATAAGTGCCCCTGTCGTCTTTATATCGCCCTTTGACGTGAGGTTTACGGTCAGCTTCGACCCCGTCTGCGACATCGTATAGCTCTCAAGCTGCACATTATTCTTGTAGGCATCGGAGATCACCACCGAGTCGTATACCAGCTTAGCCGGATCAAACGTCGCGGAAATCCCCAGTGAAGAAAATCCTTCATTGACCATCAGATTTACCGGCACAGTAACCATGTCATAACCCGAGACGGAATCCGTCCCCAGAATGACAAGCTTTGTCCTGCCAGTGCTGCCGGTACTCTGGTTTTTCCTGGTGATCGTCACCTGAGAGGTTGCCTTCGCCTCGTCAAACACAAATACGTCACCAGCCTGATTTATTACCTCCTCCGCGGCAAGATCCACCCACGTTATCGTTTCTGCAGGCGTCGAACCCGTCCCGGTCCCGATGCCGGACCCAGAGCTGCCCGCCGCATTCCGCACATAAAAATTCAAAAAGCACAGCGTTTTGTTGGACCCGTTCGTCTCCCCATCGATGTAAAATTTAATTGTCACCTTCGACCCAGACTGCAGTCCGACAGAATACGTGACATTTTTCTTGAACTCATCCGGAATTGTCACAGAATCAAATATCAGCTTTGTTGTATCGAAGGACGCAGAAATCTCCAACGACGAAAAGCGGTCTCTCGAGGTAAATTTCACCGGAACCGCAATCGAATCGTACCCGGATACCTTATCCGTCGCGAGCGAAAACCTTTTTGCCTTGGAATTAACGATCTGCAGGTTGATATTACTCTCAGGATCCCTCCACAGGTCCCGATCCACCCACAGATTTTCCAGCCCGATATTGACACTCGGCACGGACTTTAAGACCCTAAAACCAATTGTCAGTACCAGATCGTTGTTCGATTTCGGCTTCACGGCACCGTTTTTGCTCCAGACGTACAGCCGGTTGTTGTCATATCGGGTATGCTCCCATTTGCCCGACAGCTCCTCTTCCTTCGTCACGCCGTCCACCGTTGTCTGCGATTTATAACTGTACTCTGCAGGAGACACATCAATAATGCTGAGCGCCGTAGTATCGTATTTCAGATACCCTTCAAATCCGGAGGTTGATCCCCCGTGTATATGAAAAGTAACCTCCACTGTGTCCCCCTTATTCAGGGACGCCGAGTTGGTCCTCATCTCAAAATTCTGATCAGCCGTCTTCGCCGTAGTCTCCGCCGACACCGTCACCGCATGCGCGCCCACCGTCGCAAAAATGACTGCAACTGCCAGCAGACAGGAAATCCATTTTTTCATAAAATTCCTCTCGATTCTTGATTTTATGGTTATATTTCTGTGATATTCTGTTTTATTCTACCATTTTCACGAAAAATATGCAATCCTTATCTCCAAAGTCATATAAAATAAATTTAACGCTTGAATCATCTAAATAAATGTGTTATATTTTGAGCATAAAAGGAGCAACCGCCCACAAAGTGGTTAGCCTCGGATGGACAATAAGCCTACCTGAATCGGCCAAGAAACAAGGTAGGCTTATTTATTTTCGCTTGTTATTCCTATCTATGTAGGCAAGCAATGCAACGAGGAACGTTCCACCTCCCCTCAATTTCAAGTTCGGGAGGCTACCACCTTATAACACGATTACTCCTATGCCGCATTATAGCACGAATGGTTTTCTTCGACAACTTATATCATTACGGAACGTCTTGACTGCATCTCTCTTTTACACTTATTAAAAAAACTTTCATCTAAAACAATCGTATTGTCAACTACACTTTTAATTTTGTTTATATTCTGTCCTTTGACTCCAACTACAACTGCAATTTTTCCTATGCTTTTTAAGATCTCATATACTTTGATATAATCTGTATCTGCACTTAAAAAGAAAGCGATGTCATATGAATTGTAAAATGCTTTACTTATAGCATGAACGGCTAAATTTATGTCAGTTCCTTTCTCCACCTTATAATATGTATTCTTTTTATCTATCTCCATAGGAATCGTTTCATCAACTGGACGTGCAACATATCTGCCTTCTATTACATCTGTATATGGCGCATTTTTCATTCCCGTAACCCAATTATAATAACTTTCAAGATTTGTATCTTTCATCAAAAACTCATCAGGTTTAGGTATAAATATAAATCCTTTTAAAAAGTCTACATTGGGAATTTCTGCACAGATATTTTGAAATAATTTATTATAATCGAGCTTTATCGTTGTTTTATCGAGACTTTTGTAGTATTTTTGCAAAGCTATATCGAAATTCATATGATCAACAAAAATCATTCCTCTTAGCATTTTGTATCCCCTTATCTTAAATCTAAAGGCTTGCGTGTATAACACACACAAGCCCATTCGTTATCTAGCAAAAGGCAGTTTCGAAAAACCACCTCATTGCCCTATTTATTATACACATTTTTCCGAAAAAATCAACAATTTTTTTCAAAATATTGTAAAGGATACAAAACACTCTGATATTTCAGTGTTTTCATCATCTTTCATAAATGATTGGTTCACCAGACAACGCAAAAGAGAAACTTTATGCAAAAGTGCTGCAAATTCAAGGATTTGCAGCACTTTTTGTTAATTCAAAAACACTTAACAGTGAATCTTTATGCACTTTTCTTAGCACTTCCCTGCCTTGTGCGCTTCCTCAATCGCCACTGCCACGGACACAGTCATACCAACCATCGGGTTGTTTCCTGCTCCGATCAGGCCCATCATCTCCACATGCGCCGGCACGGAGGAAGATCCCGCGAACTGTGCATCGGAGTGCATGCGGCCAAGGGTGTCCGTCATTCCGTAGGAAGCCGGACCTGCCGCCATGTTGTCCGGGTGAAGGGTACGTCCCGTACCGCCGCCGGAAGCAACGGAGAAGTATTTCTTGCCAAGCTCGGTGCACTCCTTCTTGTAGGTGCCTGCTACCGGGTGCTGGAAACGGGTCGGATTCGTGGAATTTCCGGTGATGGAAACGCCGACATTCTCATGGTGCATGATCGCCACACCCTCCTGCACGTCGTCCGCGCCGTAGCACTTGACGGTTGCGCGTAGTCCGTTGGAGTACGCTTTCTCGTAAACGATATTGAGCTTTGCCTCCTTGTAGTCATACTGGGTCTCAACAAAGGTAAAGCCGTTGATTCTGGAAATAATCTGTGCAGCGTCCTTTCCGAGTCCGTTCAGGATCACGCGCAGCGGTTTCTGACGAACCTTGTTCGCCTTCTCAGCGATACCGATTGCGCCCTCGGCTGCGGCGAAGGACTCATGTCCTGCCAAAAAGCAGAAGCACTCCGTCTCCTCCTCCAGAAGCATTTTGCCCAGGTTGCCGTGTCCCAGACCTACCTTGCGGTGGTCAGCTACAGAGCCGGGGATACAGAACGCCTGCAAGCCCTCTCCGATCGCTGCGGCAGCGTCGGCTGCACGGGTTGCGCCCTTCTTGATCGCGATAGCCGCACCTACAATGTACGCCCAGCAGGCATTCTCAAAACAGATCGGCTGAATCTTCTTGATCTGCTCATACACATCCAGCCCCGCATCCTTTGTAATCTTCTCCGCTTCCTCGATGGAGCTGATCCCATAGCTGTTTAACACAGCGTTGATCTGAGGAATTCTTCTCTCATATGATTCAAATAAAGCCATTTTCGTCTCTCCTCCCTTACCTTATTCTTGTCTCGGGTCGATAATCTTCACTGCGTCATCCACGCGGCCATACTGGCCTTTAGCCTTCTCCCAGGCGGTGTTGGGATCATCACCCTTTTTGATAAAGTCAGTCATCTTTCCGAGAGAAACGAACTGATAGCCGATCACCTCATTGTCTGCATCTAACGCGATTCCGGTTACATAGCCCTCTGCCATTTCAAGATAACGGACGCCCTTCTCTCTGGTCGCATACATCGTGCCGACCTGTGAGCGGAGGCCCTTGCCGAGATCCTCGAGACCTGCACCGACCGCAAGGCCGTCATCGGAAAATGCACTCTGGGTTCTTCCGTATACAATCTGTAAGAACAGCTCTCTCATAGCCGTGTTGATCGCGTCGCATACAAGGTCTGTGTTCAACGCCTCTAAAATTGTCTTGCCCTGCAGAATCTCTGCCGCCATGGCTGCGGAGTGCGTCATACCGGAGCATCCAATCGTCTCCACCAGCGCCTCCTCGATCACGCCCTTCTTCACGTTTAAAGAGAGCTTGCAGGCGCCCTGCTGCGGTGCACACCAGCCCACACCGTGTGTGAAACCGGAGATATCCTCGATCTTCTTGGAATGAACCCACTGCCCCTCCTCAGGGATGGGAGCCGGCTCATGCTTCGCGCCCTTGGCAACCGGACACATGTTTTCAACTTCCTTCGTGTAAATCATCTTAAGACTCCTTTCACAATGTTAAATTGTATCATAGACACTATTTTTACACATTTTTTTCCATAAGTCCAGTCCCAAATTCCATGTCTCGACAGAATTTCATGGATTTTTTATGACTATGCGGTCCTCGTCCTTATAGATCGCGTTTGCGGGGATCACGCCGCGCACTCTGGACAGGGGATACACATTCGTGTGCGGTCCGATTACAGTTCCCGGATTCAGAACGGAATTGCAGCCGACCTCCACATAGTCGCCGAGCATTGCTCCAAATTTCTTAAGTCCTGTTTCAATAACTTCTCCAGATCCGTGTAAATCCTTAACCGAAACAAGTGTCTTGTCGGATTTCACATTGGATGTGATGGACCCGGCCCCCATGTGGGAGCGGTATCCCAAAATTGAATCTCCGATATAATTATAGTGCGGAACCTGTACACAGTCGAAAATAATATCATTTTTGATCTCCGTAGAATTTCCAACCACAGTGCCCTTTCCTATAATTGCGCTCCCGCGGATAAACGCACAGTGTCTGATTTCTGCATCCTCATCAATAATTAAAGGTCCATTCAAGCATGCGCTCTCTGCGACCGTCGCCGATTTTGCGATCCAGATATCCTCCCCAATCCGCTCAAAGCGGGACGTATCAAGGGTTGGGCCGAGTTTTCGAATATACGCCCCGATTCCTGCGAGCGCCTCCCACGGGTAGGTGAACTGCGTTAAATACTCTCCCGCAATGGTGTGGGAAATATCGTATAAATTTAATATCTTCGCCGTTTCCATGTGTTTTCCTTTCAAATCCAAAATATTATTTCACGATTTATTTTCTATAACTGGTTCAGGCTTGCGCTCAAAGTCAAAAACTATCTTCTCATTTTCATATTTGAGGCAGGAGTCGAACACATTGCCAGCCTTGGAGGTAAAGCCCGTCACCCGCTGCGCCGTCCTTCCCGTCGCAAAGAGCTCCGCCATAATCTCCTCGGACAGTTCCACCCGCGCGACCGTGTGCAAAACATAAAACCCGCATAAACACTCATAGCGCCACTGCGATTTCATGAGAAACTTTCCGCAGCGCGGACACGC
This sequence comes from uncultured Lachnobacterium sp., assembly GCA_964636375.1. GTDB lineage: Bacteria > Bacillota > Clostridia > Lachnospirales > Lachnospiraceae > Roseburia. The sequence continues at coordinate 11,940 of CAZWRT010000023.1, forward strand.
CAGCTTCGTCTCCGACGGCTTGGGTTTCTCAGGGAAATCAAAGGTGATCTCCCCCTCCCCCGTCAATTTGAGCGGTGCCGAGAACTTCATGCCCGTCTTTGCCACAAAGTCGTCAATCACCTCTGTCTTTCCCCGGATCAAGAGCTCCTTGAGCTGGGCTTCCTTCAGCTTGACGCTCGCGATTTTGCCGACAAGGAACCGGCAGCTCTCCGGATCGTCCTTCCGGTTGTTTTCGCAGGCAAATCCGAACGGAGTGACCACGATGCCGCCGCCGCACTTGGGACACTTGACGTCCTTGATTTTCCGCACCTCCACATGGTCGAAATCGAACATGACGCTGACCTTTCCGTCCTCCGCACTCTCCATTTTGAGGCAGGCATCAAATTTACTGCCGTTTTTTGATTTAAATCCCCGGATCGTATCCGTATGTCCATCCGTGAGGAGCTGCCTGACACTGGAGACGCTCAGCATCTTCCCGGCAATTTTTCCCACGGAAAACCGGCAGCTCTTCTCATCGTTCGCCACATAATTGGCACAGCCGTAGCCGAACGAGGTCTTTTTTATTTTTCCTCCGCAGACCGGACACACTACATCCGGCACGAATTCCGGCTCCACTCCGGAAAAGTCAAATCCGACGGATATTTTCCCGGTCTCATCCTCCCGCTCCAGCTTCAGGCAGGCGTCAAACCTCTTTCCCGCTTTGGACTTAAACCCGCGGATGGTTCCGGTGTGCCCCTCCTCTATGAGTCCTTTCGCCTGCTCCTCCGTCAGCGCAATGCCTGCGATCTCTCCGATATTAAAGTTACAGCCGGATTTGTCGGTTTTATAATTGCTGCACCCGTACCCAAACGGTGTGGTCACTATCGCTCCGCCGCAGACCGGACACACCGCGCCGATTTTCTTTTTCACGCCCTTCGCATTCCGTCCCGCGAAAGAGCTGATTTTTTCAGCGAGGGATTCCCTCAGATTCTGGTCGCGCATCTTTAAGGTTTCTGTGCGGATAAAATCCTCCAGCTTCCTCCGGTAATCCCAGAAATCCACCGTCCCCTGCGTGATTCCTTCCAGCCCCTTCTCCCACGATGCCGTCATCTTCGGATTTAAGAGCGCCGGAACCGTCATATTTACCACTTCATAGACCATCTCTCCCAGATTCTCAGGAGTGAGCACCTGCGTCTTTTTGTTCAGGTTCAGATAACCGATGCGGACCAGCTTTCGGATGATCTCCGCGCGGGTCGCCGAGGTTCCGATGCCGGAGCCCTTGATCTGCTCCCGCAGCTCCTCATCTTCAATGAGCTGCCCCGCATTCTCCATCGCGAGCACCATCGAGCCGGAGGTGTAACGTTTCGGCGGAGAGGTTTTCCCCTCCCGGACGGCGTAGCCGCCAACCGCGACCTCATCCCCGGTGCGGAGTGTCCCTGCCAGTGCGAGAAGCGCCGCCGGATCCACCTGATCCGCCGAATCCTCCTCATCGCTGCGGCCGCCTTCCCCGGCGTTTCCCCCTTCCGCACTTCCCTGTCCTTTCTCCCGCTTTCCCGGAATTCCCGCAATTTCCAGATATCCCGGAGTTTTCAGCACCTTCGCCGATGCGAAAAACTGTTCCTTATGCGCTCCGGTGTCCACCGACACGGTAAGCTTTACCGTCTCATACTCGGCGGGAGGGTAGAAAATGCTTAAGAATCTGCGGACAATCAGATCAAACACCGCCCGCTGCAGCGAATTCAGAGATCCCAGCTCCGTGAGCTGTCCCGTCGGGATAATCGCATAGTGGTCTGTGATCTTGGAGTCGTCCGTGTACTGCGTCTTGGCAATGCCCGCGTACCGCTTTGTGTCCATGATGTTCTTCACAAACGCCGCAGTCGGCTCATAGCCCGAAAGACGGCTGATGTTGCGCGCGATCTCCTTTGCCACGGCGGTGGAGAGCACGCGCGCGTCGGTTCGGGGGTAGGTTGTCAGCTTCCGCTCATAGAGTGTCTGCGCCACATCGAGCGTCTCGTCCGGGCTGATCTTAAAGCGCTTCGCGCACTCCGCCTGCAGCTCCGCAAGGTTAAAGAGCAGCGGCGCGCGCTTTCTCGCCGTGCCTTTTTCCACGGACTTTACAGTGGCCGCACATCCGGCAAGGCTCTCAATCAGCGCAGCGGCATGCTCCTCTTTTTTGAAGCCATTCTCCTTATACAGAAACGGAGACTCGAAATAATTCGAGCCTTCCACTGCCTTCCACTCTCCTTCAATTCCCGCGTCCGTGAATCGTCCCACCACGCGGTAGAACGGGGTCTCTGCAAATTCGCGAATTTCCCGCTCCCTTAACACCACCATTCCCAGCACACAGGTCATGACCCGCCCCACGGCAATCGCCGTGTAGGAGTTCGTCCCCGCCGCGTCATTGAGCAGGCCTGCGTACTTAACGGACATAACGCGGGAGAAATTGATGCCCATCGCATAGTCCTCAATCGTGCGCATGATTCCGGAATTGCCGAGGTTCGCGTAATCCGACATCGGCTTTGCCTCGCGGATGCCCCTCAAAATTTCCTCCTCCGTCTGGGAGTCGATCCACACGCGCAGCTCCTCCATCCCGGGACGCACTCCGCCAAAGTTGCGGATATTCTCCTCGATGGTCTGCCCTTCCTTTCCGGCGTCCCCCGCCCAGTAGACCCTCTCGATATCCTCGCGCATCAGCATTGCGTGTACTACATCATACTGTTTACTGACCTCTTTTATTACATCATATTTATAGGTTTCGGGCAGAAACGGCAGATCCTCCAGTTTCCATTTCTTATACCGGATATCGTAGCTCTCCGGATACACCAGGCCCACGAGATGGCCCACACACCATGTAATGACATAGGAGTCATTCTCGATACAGCCGTCCTTTTGCCCTCTCACCCCCAGCACGCGCGCAAATTCGCGGGCGACCGAAGGTTTCTCCGTAATAATCAGTGACTTACCCATAACAATTCACATTACAGCTCATTCATATCGATGAGCTCAAATCTTTGATCCATCTTGACATACTCCGTCAGCGCCGGTTCAAACGACCTCGCTGAAAACAGATAATAGTGATCCGACCGGATCTTTGCCTGCTCCATCGCCATCGCCATCTCCTCGCACATCGCCATCGTCATCTGCGGTTTCTCCCAGTTGCAGAAACCGACGATATTCTGCCTGTCCTTGCTCTGCGCGATGATATCAAGGTTGCCCGTCTTACCGACCCAGGTCCCAATCTTGTGGATCGGAAACGGCACACGCCCCACCTGATTTAAGAGCATAAGGTACTCCATGCACACATCGCGGAAATAGCGGTTCAGGTAAGTGTCCAGCTCACCCGCGATAAACTTGTCATAAAATGCAGGACCATCCATCAGGTAGAGATCCGACAAATGCGGGAAAATAAATTTAAACCAGAAATTAACATATGTATCCCTGATCTGGTACACTCCCTTCTTGGCGTTGTCCCAGCCGCCTGTCTGGAAGGACTCCACCTTCTCTATGACGTCAAAATAGCTCAGGTTCTTCATATACACGCTGATCTTGGCGCGGGAAAACCCGGTAGCAAGAAACAGGTCGTTCAGCTTATTGTGCCCCCTCGCGATCGCGGAGAGAATGGTATTGTATACCGAGAGCTCCCGCAGTTCGGATGCGATCAGCTCCTGCGCGGCATCAAAAAGCTCCCCATCCTCCGAGAGAACCAGACGGCAGATATTGTCCTTGAAGGAGCTCCGAGGGTTCCAGCGAGCCATATAGCTCGGTACACCGCCGATCGCGCCGTAGATTTTCACGCACTCACTGACCGAGAGCGAGGGAAACCGGCGCACCACATCCAGAAAGTTCAGGTTCCCGATCTTGATATAGCCGTCAACCCGCTTGGCGTCATCGCCCATCAGCTCCTTCATATCCTGCTCGACCCACGCGATCGAAGAGGATGCAAGAAGAATCATAACGGGGCCCGGATACAGGCGCTTTGCCTTGAGCTTTACGATATTCTCAAAGAAACTCTGATCCCTCCGCATCACATACTGCACCTCGTCGATGACCACAAGCAGCTTGCTGGAGTCACCGCTCTTGATACGGTTAAAATATTCGTCATAAGTATTTTTCTGGAGCTTGACCTCGAACCGGCTGACAATCTCCTCTCCCATCATGCGCAGCTGGTCCTCCGGGCTCGTCTCGCGACAGCGGTAATAAAATACCTTCTTATCCTGAGCAAACTCCCGGATCAATGCCTCCTTCTCACAGCCGAGCCTTCCGTATAGGACCACGACCGAATTTGCGCTACGCGCATAGTAATCCTCGAGCATTTTGATGTCTGTCGCTTTTGTACTCATCCTCAACCTCCATACCAATGGCGTTCTTATGTTGAAAAGTTGTAGTGCCTTGAAATTATATCACTTTTTAACAAAATACACAATAGAAAAAAGCGGCTATGTGAAAAAAACATAGCCGCAAATTTAAATTTTCTTAAATATTCTACTTTTTGGTAATGTATCCCTGCGCCTTTAAGAGCTCCGCACAGAGCACTGCGCCGCCCGCCGCGCCGCGGACCGTATTGTGTGAAAGGCCCACAAACTTCCAGTCATAAACGCTGTCCTCGCGGAGTCTGCCCACGGAGATCCCCATGCCGCGCTCGTAGTCCACATCCGCAGTAACCTGCGGGCGGTTGTCCTCCTCAAGATAGCGGATGAACTGCTTCGGGGCGCTTGGCAGATTCAGCTCCTGCGGCACACCGGAAAAATCACGCAGAGCCTGAATCAGCTGCTCCTTCGTCGGTTTCTCCTCAAATTTCACGAACACGGCCGCCGTGTGTCCGTTCAACACCGGTACGCGGATGCACTGGCAGGTGATCACCGGCGATACTGCCGGAACAATCTCCTTTTTTGTATCGTCCACATAACCCCAGATCCTCAATGGCTCCTTCTCCGACTTCTCCTCTTCGCCGCCGATGTAAGGAATGATGTTGCCCACCATCTCCGGCCAATCCTTGAAGGTCTTGCCCGCACCGGAGATCGCCTGATAGGTCGTCGCAACCACCTCATAGGGCTTAAACGGTTTCCACGCGGTTAAAACCGGCGCGTAGCTCTGGATCGAGCAATTGGGTTTCACTGCCACAAAGCCGCGGGTTGTGCCGAGCCTCTGTCTCTGATACCGGATAACCTCCATGTGCTCCGGGTTCAGCTCCGGAACCACCATCGGCACATCCGGCGTCCAGCGGTGCGCGCTGTTGTTGGACACTACCGGGGTCTCGGTCTTTGCGTACTCCTCCTCAATCTTCCTGATGGCCGCAGAGGGGGAGTCCACCTGCATCATCTTCGCATCTTCCTCCGTCATGGTGACTGCGCTGAACACAAAATCTACCTGGGAGGCCACTTTCTCCACTTCCCTGACATTCATGACAACCAGCTTTTTCACAGCCTCCGGCATCGGGGTATCCATCTTCCAGCGGTCTCCTACCGCCTCCTCATAGGTCTTTCCCGCACTCCTCGGGCTCGCAGCGATCGTCGTCACCTCAAACCACGGATGATTCTCCAGAAGAGAGATAAATCTCTGTCCCACCATACCGGTTCCGCCAAGGATACCTACTTTTAATTTCTCACTCATCGAATCTATACTCCTTTCAAATAATAGTTTTCTCCCACGTTTCCTTAAGATACGCTTCCGCCGCAGCAATCTCCTGCTCCATCGCCTGCTTTGACGGCGCCCCGACGGTACAGCGGGTGTTCACGCAGGTCTCCATCGAAATGGCATCAAACACATCCGCCTCAAACACCGGCGAGAAGCTCTGCAGTTCCTCTAAGCTCATATCGTCAATTGCGATGCTTTTCTCAATACACCGGAGCACAATCTGCCCGATGATTCCGTGTGCATCGCGGAACGGCACGCCATGTTTCACCAGATAGTCCGCCGCGTCCGTGGCATTCGTGAAACCGTTGTTGGCGCTCCCACGCATTCTCTCTTTATTAAAAACAATCGTGTCCAGCATTCCCGTAAACAGCGTGATACAGCTTTTTGCCGTATCCATCGCGTCAAATGAGAGCTCCTTGTCCTCCTGCATATCCTTGTTGTACGCAAGCGGCAGGCCCTTCATCGCAGTGAGCAGCGACAGCAGCGCGCCGTAAACCCTACCCGTCTTACCCCTCACCAGCTCCGCGATGTCCGGATTTTTCTTCTGAGGCATGATGGAGCTTCCGGTGCTGTACGCGTCATCAATCTCCACAAACCGGTACTCGTTGGAGTTCCAGATAATAATTTCCTCGGAAAAGCGGCTCAGATGCATCATAATCATGGAAAGGGCCGCGAGGAATTCGATCAGATAGTCACGGTCCGACACTCCGTCCATACTGTTTGCCGTCGGCCCGTAAAAGCCCATGAGCTCTGCAGTGTACTCCCGATCCAGCGGATAGGTCGTACCCGCCAGCGCGCCGGAGCCCAGCGGACAGTAATTCATGCGCTCGTAAATATCGTGCAGGCGCATCCGGTCCCGCCTGAACATCTCAAAATACGCCCCCATATGGTGGGCCAATGTAATGGGCTGGGCTTTCTGCAGGTGGGTAAAGCCCGGCATAATCGTCTCCGTATGTTCCTTCATGATCTTAAGCAGCACGGTGAGCAGCTCCTTTAAGCACGCGTCCGTCTCCACGAGACAGCTGCGCGTATAGAGGCGCATGTCAAGCGCGACCTGATCGTTGCGGCTCCTGCCGGTGTGCAGTTTCTTTCCGGTGTCGCCGAGACGGGCGATCAGATTCGCCTCCACAAAGCTGTGAATGTCCTCATATTCCTCCGTGATCACCAGCTTTCCGCTCTCCACATCCGCGAGAATCTCCTGCAGCACGCGGACGATATCTTCCGCCTCCTTATCCGTCAGGATCTGCTGCTTGGCAAGCATGCGCACATGGGCGACGGAACCCTCAATGTCCTGCCTGTAAAACCGCTTGTCGTAGGAAATTGACGCGTTAAAATTGTACACCAGCTTATCCGTCTCCTTTGTGAAACGGCCGCCCCACAACTGAGCCATCAGTCTCTCCTCCTTATCATCTGAGGTATTCCGCCAGGAATATCTCCTGCGCAGGCTGCTCCGCGGCAGCGGTTTTTCATGTAGCCTGCTTCTTTTGTCTGTCCCTGTCCCTTTTAGAGAACTCGCAGCCGCAGTAATACTGTCGATACATATGATATGCTCCGGCGATCTCGGTTGACTGCCGGTAGCCATCCTTCTTTTTAAAATCGGAAAATAAATAGCGGACGCCGTACTCTTCCTGCAGCGCACGCCCGATCTCGTTGAGCTTTCCGGCATTCTTGAGCGGGCTGACAGAGAGCGTCGTCGTGAAAAAATCAAACCCTTCCCGTCTTGCGTACTCCGCTGCCTCGCGCAGCCGCAGACGGTAACATAAGAAACAGCGCTCGCCGCCCTCCGGCACATCCTCCAAGCCCCGCGCCATCTCATAAAAGCGCCCGCTGTCGTAAGCTCCCTCCACAAAGTCCACCGGATACCGGGTCTTATACTCGCGTATAAAACGCTCCTGCTCCGCCGCGCGCATATGATATTCCTCGGGCGGATAAATATTGGGATTATAATAGAACACAGTCACGGAAAAATGCTCGGCTAGGCAGCGAATGCAGTAGGTACTGCAGGGGCCGCAGCAGCTGTGCAGAAGGAGCCTCTGCACCCGGCCCGCGGCGTCCGCCTCCGCAATCAGCGCCTCCATGACTAACTGATAATTTTCACTCATCCTTCCCGAGCACCTGAAGGGCCGCCGTTGCCGCAACATACACGGCCGCGCAGAGGATGGTCAGCACCAGACGCCCGGCGAACACTCCGATCAGGATCTCCGCGAGCACCAGCACGCCGTGCAGCCAGAGCTCCGCCCGATGCAGCATCACCGCAATCCCGGCCTCCAGTATCGTCAGTACGCACATCGGCACCACCGGGGTGCGAAGGACGAACACTCCCACCATAATCAGGACGAACGCAAGCACACAGAACCCCGTCACCGCGAGAAACGACTGGTTTCTCATCACCTGTTTCCACACTGCCTTTTCAGCCATGGCTTTCCCCTCCATTAATGAAATGTCCCTTCAGGGATATTTCCTGCGCCAACCGCCCCGCATCAGCGGGTTCTCATGCGGTTGGCTCAACTATATGAAATGTCCCTTCAGGGATATTTCCTGCGCCAACCGCTCAATTTAAAAAAATGTGATACACCCTGACGGTGTACCACGTGCACTGCAAAGAGCCAATGAGGGGACTCGAACCCCTGACCCACGCATTACGAATGCGTTGCTCTACCAACTGAGCCACATTGGCACATCCAAAATAAGTGCTCTATTATATTATCAGATCTTTTTCACAAAATCAACCTTTTCTTTTATATTTTTTAAATTTCACTTGACATTCTACATAAATCCGTTACAATGAGTTTGCGTGTTTATTTTTAGTAAACAAAAAATCAATTATTAGGAGTTCAAATGGATATCGGAAAACGAATGAAGGAGCTGCGGGTTCAGTACGGCCTTACACAGCAGGAGCTCGCGGACCGCGCGGAGCTGACGAAAGGCTTTATCTCCCAGCTGGAGCGCAACCAGAACTCTCCCTCCGTCGGGACACTGCTGGACATAATTCAGTGTCTCGGCACGACGCCTGCCGAATTTTTCGCAGACACGGAGCCGGAGCAGATTGTATTTAAAGAAGAAGATTATTTCGAAAAGACGGACGAGGAACGTCGGAGCCGGATTGAGTGGATCATACCCAACGCACAGAAGAATACGATGGAACCGGTCCGGCTGACCCTCGGCGCAGGCGGCACCTCCGAGGTCTACGAGCCGCACGAGGGCGAAGTCTTCGGCTATGTATTAAAGGGCACGATAAAGGTCAGCTACGGCGGCCGGAGCATGACCGTGCGCACCGGAGAATCCTTTTGCTACAAGCCCTGCAAGAGACACTATCTCGAGAACCCCGGAACCCGCGAGGCCGTGGTCATCTGGGTGACCACACCGCCAAGCTTTTGAACCTGACTGATAGAAACACAAGAGGATAATACCATGAGCAAACATTTAATTGAGTTTCAGGATATATCAAAATCCTTTGACGGCGAGCTCGTGCTGGACGAACTGAATCTCTACATCCGCGAGAACGAATTTCTGACTCTGCTCGGCCCCAGCGGCTGCGGCAAGACCACCACCCTGCGGCTTTTGGGCGGCTTTGAGACCCCCGACAAGGGACGGATTCTCTTCGACGGCGCGGACATCACGAACCTTCCCGCCAATGAGCGAAAACTTAACACCGTGTTTCAAAAGTACTCTCTTTTTCCGCATATGAGCATCGCGGAAAACATTGCCTTTGGATTAAAAATCAGTAAAAAAAGCAAAACTTATATTCAGGATAAAATTAAATATGCATTAAAGCTTGTGAATTTGGAGGGATTTGAGCACCGTTCCGTCAACTCTCTCTCCGGAGGCCAGCAACAGCGGATCGCAATTGCGCGCGCCATTGTGAACGAGCCGAAGGTGCTCCTTCTCGACGAGCCCCTGGGGGCTTTGGACTTAAAACTTCGCCAGAACATGCAGTACGAGCTGATCCGCCTGAAGGAGGAGCTTGGCATCACGTTCGTGTATGTCACGCACGACCAGGAGGAGGCGCTGACCATGTCCGACACCATTGTCGTCATGAACCAGGGCTACATCCAGCAGATCGGCACGCCGGAGATGATATACAACGAGCCGGAGAATGCATTTGTTGCGGACTTCATCGGACACAGCAACCTCATCGACGGCACGATGATCGAAGACCGCCTCGTGGAAATCCTCGGCGTGAAAATGCCCTGCGTAGACGAGGGCTTCGGCACGAACCAGCCGGTGGATGTGGTCATCCGCCCGGAGGATGTGGAGCTGGTCGATCCCGCGGACGGCTATATGGAGGGCGATGTCACTTCCCTCATTTTCAAGGGCGTCCACTATGAGCTGGACGTGATGGCAAACGGTTACGAATGGCTCGTCCACACCACTAAGCACGTGCCTGTGGGGAGCCATGTGGGAGTCCGGGTGACGCCCTTCAACATTCAGATCATGCACAAACCGGAGTCATCCGACGAAAAGGCGGTGGAAATCGATGCGTAAATTCAGACAACAGTTTCTGGCAGGCCCGTATCTGATCTGGATCATTGGCTTTATCCTGCTGCCACTCGCCATGATTATGTACTACGCCTTCACCAGCTCGGACGGGAGCTTTACGCTCGCCAATCTCGCCGCGGTCGCAGAGGAATCCAGCCGCCACGCAATGGGCCTCTCCCTGGAGCTCGGGCTGATATGCACCCTCATCTGCCTGCTGCTCTCCTACCCGCTGGCGATGATATTAAACAATATGAACATTAAAAACCAGAGTCTGGTCGTGTTCATCTTCATGCTCCCCATGTGGATGAACTTCATGCTCCGCATCCTCGCGTGGAAACTGCTTTTGTCCAAAAACGGAGTGTTCAACACTGTCCTCACCGGCCTTGGGCTCGGAAGGATCAACATTATCAACACCCCTGCGGCGGTGGTGCTCGGCATGGTGTACGACTTTCTGCCGTTTATGCTGCTTCCAATCTACAACTCGCTCACGCGCGTGCGCAGGGACTGGATCGAGGCGGCGCGCGACCTCGGCGCGGGCAGCGTGACGATTTTTTTTAAGATCATTCTGCCGCTCACTATGTCCGGGATCATCAGCGGCATCGTGATGGTGTTCGTGCCGTCGCTGACGAGCTTTGCCATCTCACAGGTCTTAGGCGGCGGAAAGGTGCTTTTGATCGGCAACGTCATCGAACAGGACTTCATGCAGGGCATGCAGTGGAACGTGGGCAGCGGCCTCTCGTTCGTGCTCATGATTTTCGTGATCGCCAGCATGGCAGTAGTCAACCAGTTTGACAAAGAGGGGGAGGGAACTGCACTATGGTAAAGAAAACACTCTCACGGCTCTATATGGCCCTGATTTTTCTCTTTCTGTACCTGCCGATCATCGTGCTCATCGTGCTGTCCTTCAACGATTCCAAGACCCGCGTGCTCTGGGGAGGCTTCACGCTGAAATGGTACACAAACTGCTTTCAGAATGAGCGCATCATGTCTGCTTTTCTCACGACTGTCCAGATCACCTTCCTGTCAGCGGTCCTCTCGACGCTGATCGGGACGCTGGCGGCGCTCGGCATCAGCGCCATGAAAAAGCGCGGCAAAACAATCTATCTGGGGGCGACCAACATTCCGTTGCTCAACGCGGATATTGTGACCGGCATCTCCATGATGCTGCTGTTCGTCCGGTTTATGAAACTCGGCTTTGTGACCGTGCTGCTCGCACACATTACGTTTAGTATCCCTTACGTGATCTTAAACGTCCTGCCAAAGCTCACCGCCTTAAACCGCTCCACCTATGAGGCAGCGCTGGATCTGGGTGCCTCTCCGCTGTATGCCTTTTACAAGGTCACATGGCCGGAGATCCGACCGGGTGTATTCTCCGGGTTTATGATGTCGATCACCATGTCATTGGACGATTTCTCGATCACCTACTTTACTAAGGGACCGGGCGTCCACACGCTGTCCACCATGCTCTATGTGGAACTGCGCAAGGGTGTGAGCCCGGAGCTGTATGCACTCTCCACCCTGCTGTTTTTCGCCGTGCTGATTGTTCTTCTCATCGGCAATGTGCGCCCGACTAAAAAAACAATGATGAAAACGGAAAGGAGATCATTATGAAAAAGAAACTGCTGTCATTCCTCATCGCTTCCACGCTTCTCGCAACGCTCACCGCGTGCGGAAACGGCGATTCAGCCAATAAGTCCGGAGAGACGATCACGGTGCTCAACTACGGAAAATACTTCGACCAGGGGGCATTAAAGTCGTTCGAGAAGGAAACCGGGATCACCGTCAAATACGAAGAATATGAGAGCCCGGAGGAGATGTACACGAAGTACAAAGCCGGTTCCATCAGCTACGACATCATATGCTCCTCCGAATATATGGTGCAGAGGCTGATCGGCGAGGGCGAGGTACTTGAGATGGACTACGCCGGCCTGGAGCATTATAAAAATCTGGACTCCTCCATCCTAGAGCTCTGCATGGCCTACGACAAGAACCACACTTACTCGCTCCCCTACTTCTACGGGACACTGGGACTGCTGTATGACACGACAAAGGTGAGCGCCGACGTGGTTTCCAGCTGGGACTGCCTCTGGGACCCCTCAAATAAAAATGAGATCATCATGATGAGTTCCATGCGCGACACCTTTACGCCCGCGCTGATCTCGCTCGGCTATTCCTTAAATGAGACCGATGAGTCCAGGCTTCGCCAGGCGCTGGATGTCTTAAAAAAGCAGCGTTCGGACGGCATTCCCTACGCATATTATGTGGACGAGACCGCGGATGCCATGATCAGCGAGGAGGCGGCCATCGCACTGTGCTACTCCGGTGAGGCTGCACTCGCAATGGCGGAAAACGATAATCTCTCCTACGCAATCCCCAAGGAAGGCTCCAATCTCTGGGTGGATTCCTGGTTTGTTCCAAAGACCTGCACTAATCAGGACGCCGTCATGAAATTCCTGGACTTTGTGTGCCGCGAGGACATCGCCGAGAAAAACTTCGAGTACGTGCTCTACAGCTCTCCGATCACATATGTCGCAGAGCATATGGATGAGGAATACCGAAACGACCCCTCCATCTGCCCGCCCGAGGCGAGCGTGGCAAAATGCATGGTTTTCACCGCCCTCTCCGACGAGGAGGCGGCCGTCTACAGCAGGCTCTGGCAGGAACTGGGCGCAGAGTAACTGCGAAAGCCTGCCGGATCAGCAGCGGATCTCCTTCGTGACGCGGTCGTAATAATAGGCGTGGTCCGACAGGACCTCCTCGTCCGCAAGCTGCGTCTCGTTGACCTCCCGCACCATATGGCTGCACTCCGCAAGCGTAGAGTCATCCTCCGCGGGGAGCAGGATCACCTCGTGGACGCTGCTGGGCAGAATAATCAGATTCGCATCCAGAAAGTCGGCCATCGCGGCGAGCTGCCCCTCGTAGAGGATAACGGAAGCCCCGTTCGTGCGGCTGCGGTTCGTGGCGACATACATGGGAACCTCCATCCCGCAGCTTTCGGGAAGCTCCGGCGCAGACAGCGCCTGTATCAGCTCGGAAAACGGCGTAATCCGCGGCGGGAGCAGAATGGGTGTGTTCGCCTGTGCCTCGGCAAAGAGCATGAGCCGGTCCACCTTCCAGAGCTCCATGTGCTCGTTGTGCACGAGGATACTCGCCTGATTTTCCTCGTCCGCGCGCAGCAGGCAGCAGAACGTGACCGCCAGATCCTGAAAACGGCAGTGCGGCACATCTTTCAACAGCTCCTCATTGCGCTCGTAATGGATCAGACGCATCACCAGCCGGGAGCGAACCTTCTCAAAGCTGGTGAAAATGCTGGTGTCAAAATCCTCTTCCGGCAGCCGCTGGCGGTAGGTGCTCAGGATATCCGCATAGATGTCCTCCATGGCTACTCCGCTCAGATAGCGGTGGTAATAAGGGGTCAGATAAATGGCCGGGGAAATGTTCCTCCCGGGCCGCGTAATCACAAGCCCGTCATAGTGTGTGCCGTTGTTTCTGGGCATAGTCCTCATCTGCAGGGTTGCATCATCCTCGATGCGCGCAGTAAGCTGCGTGCGCACCTCCGACAGAAACTCTTCGTAATTCATATCTAATTTTTGTTATACATGGGGGATTTCAGTGCGAACTGCATAGAGAAATCCACGGCGCCAGGTCCGCCGTGGATTCAGTATAACATACAGCCTTCCAAATGACAAGAACAAAATTCACAGCCGCCCGCGCTCACAGCCTGTCATAGAGCGTCTCATACTGCTTTGCAGAGGCATCCCATGAAAAATCCTGTCTCATGGCGCGCCGGACGATCCCGTTCCAGTTCTCCTTATGATCCATAAAAATATTGCGCGCATAACGGATGATAAAGAGCATCTCGTGCGCATTGTAGTTGCGGAAGGAGAAACCCGTTCCCGTGTTCTCGTACTCGTTGTAGGACTGCACCGTGTCTTTTAAGCCGCCGGTCTCCCGCACGATCGGCACTGTGCCGTAGCGCATGGAGATCATCTGGCATAAACCGCAGGGCTCAAACAGCGACGGCATCAGAAACGCGTCCGCCGACGCATAGATCCGGTGCGCCAGTTCATCCGAGTAACCGATAAAGAGTCCTAAGTTTTCCGGATGCCTTGTCTGGGCCTGCCGCAGCGCGTTCTCATAACGCTCCTCTCCTTCCCCGAGGATCACGAGCTGTACCTTCTTCTCCGCGAGGAGCTCCTCCAGCACGTACACGATCAGGTCGAACCCTTTTTGATCCGTCATCCGCGAGACCATGCCGATCAGGAATGTATCCGGCAGGGCGGCAAGGCCCAACTCACACTGCAGCGCTTCCTTGTTCTTCCGCTTTTCGGCAATCACATCCTCCGCCCCGTAATTCGCCTCGATATACGGATCGCTCACCGGATTGTACTCCTCGTAGTCAATGCCGTTTAAGATGCCGAAGATTCGGTTCGGTTTTCCCGCCAGCAGGCCCTCTAACCCCTCGCCGCCCTCCGGCGTGCAGATTTCGTACGCATAGCTCGGGCTGACGGTACCAACGGCATCCGCATAGACCACGCCGCCCTTTAAATAGTTCGCCTCGCCGTAAAATTCCAGCTCGCGCGAGTTGAAAATCTGTGCGGGTAATCCGGTGATATCCATGACCTCCTTCAGCTTCCACCGCCCCTGAAACTTCAGGTTGTGAATGGAAAACACCGTCCTGATGCGCACATAAAAACTGTCATCGCCGAACGCTGTGCGCAGATACACGGGAATCAGTCCGGTCTGCCAGTCGTGGCAGTGGATGACGTCGGGCTCAAAGTCAATATAGGGCAGACACGCGAGCACCGCCTTAGAAAAATACGCGAACTTCTCCACATCCTCATAGATATTGTGATAAAGCTGGTCTCCCGCAAAATAAAACTCATTGTCCACAAAGTAGTAGCGCACCCCTTTGTACTCTGCCGTGAAAATCCCGACATACTGCCTGCGCCAGTTCAGATTCACATAGAAACGGCACACAAACTGCAGCTGCGGCAGAAACGCCTTATCCATGCAGGCGTACTTTGGCAGAATCACGCGCACATCATATTTGTGCCGGTCAAAACAGCGCGGCAGCGAGCCGGTCACATCCGCTAATCCGCCGGTCTTAACATACGGCATCGCCTCCGACGCGGCAAACAGTATTTTTTTCATATTGCACCTCCCAGCATCAGGGAGAGATCCTCTCCCTATTTACTCTTCATCTGTAATCGTATCTTATCGGTAATCAGAGCGATAAACTCTGAGTTCGTCGGTTTTCCTTTCCCGTTGCTGATCGTGTAGCCAAACAGGTCATCAAGGGTGTCCATCTTGCCCCTGCTCCACGCAACCTCAATCGCATGACGGATCGCCCGCTCCACACGGCTCGGCGTCGTCTCGTACTTCTTCGCAATACCCGGGTAGAGAATCTTCGTGATCGAATTGAGCATGTCCACGTTATCCACAGACATGATGATCGCCTCGCGCAGGTATTGGTAGCCCTTAATGTGTGCGGGTACGCCAACCTCGTGGATGATCTCCGTTACATCTTCCTCCAGGGATTGCTTGGAATTGTTGTACACGCGCTCAAAACTGCTGATCCAGTGAACCTCGCGCGCCGGCTCACTCGATGCACACGCCTGCTTGATCCGGTCCAATACAGATCTTCCGTCAAACGGTTTCATAATATAGTAATCTGCACCTTTGTTGAAGGCATCTTCCGTGACCTTCTCATTCCCGATCGCGCTGATCACCAGCACAGACGGCTGTTTCTTGATGGAAGTATCCGATCTTAAGCGCTCAAGCACTCCCAATCCGTCCAGCTTCGGCATCACAATGTCCAAAAGGACCACATCCGGTTCCTTCTCTTTTATCACATGGTACGCCTCTTCTCCATCTTTTGCGGTTCCGATAACCTGCAGTTCCTCATCGCTCGATACAATATCACACAATAATTTCAGTACCGCCTCGTTATCATCAGCAATTGCGACATTTAATTTTCCCATAATCAGCCTCCAACTGTCAAATAAAGTCAAGGCTAACTTAAACTATTTGACCATGCGCATTTTGTCAGAACCCGTCGATAAATCTTAAATCATGTTAAGATAACCACTGATTCATTTCCAGACATGAGCCGGTCAATATAAAATTGTGATTAAATCCTTCAGATCACATATGAGATATAGCGCATTATTATATCATGATTATTCTTTTTAGTTTATGTGCCTGTTTATAATCTCTCCCATCTCTTGATAGTGTTGCAAGACCTCTGAAGTTCGCGTTTTCATGGCACTTAAATTCTCCGCCTTGCCAATCTTCTCGAGTTCGTAGAACTCACTGCCCAGAGCGCTTGCTCCGATCATTCGGCAGATCCCTTTCAGTCCGTGTACCTCCATCGTGTAATTTTTGTAGTCCTCACGGTCAAGCAGATTCCGGATACGCTCACTTTTTTCTTCAATCCCCTCAACAAAATCTCCGAACATTTCACACAGAAATTGATAACTCTGACAATATGCGATCCCCTTCTCCACATCGACACCGGGAATCTCCGGCAATGGGTCCGGCATGACAGACTCCTGCACCTGCGTCATACGCCTGTTCGTGGAGGCCTCGCCCGCCGCCGCGGAATTGAGCCCGCCCCGGTGCACCGCAACAGGCGCCTGAGCCGCAGCAGGCGTCTCCGTATGGATGATTAACTCCTTCGGCAGATACATCTCCACCTTGCGATAGAGCGTCTGCAAATCGATCGGTTTCGGAATCATGTCATTCATTCCGTCTGCGATAAACTGCTCCTTGACACCGGCAATCACATTGGCGGTCAGCGCAATAATCGGTATCTTCCTGAAATATTCGCCCTCATGTGCACGAATCGCCTTTGTCGCCTCGACACCGTTCATCACAGGCATCATGTGGTCAATGAGGATCAGATGGTACTCCGGCTGTTGTTCCACCATATCAAGCGCCTCCGCGCCGTTTGCCGCCGTCTCGATCGTCAGCTGAAGCGGCTTTAACAAGCCAAGCGCCACCTTCAGATTCAACACGTTGTCATCCACAAGCAGCACACGCGCCCCCGGCGCAATATAGGCGCCGTACATCGACGTCTCCCGCGCCGCCGCGTCGTCCCCGCGCAGTGCACTCGCGAAGGATGCCGTGTAAAGCGGCAGGCTGCAGAACAATTCGTCCCTTCTCCGGTGTCCGCCCTCCATGGGATTCTGCAAAAAAATCAGCCGCGCGCCAAGCTCCTTAAACTGCTGGATGCGCTGTCCCGTCTTCGTGTGGAACGTCGAGGAGTCCACAAAAATATAATCAATCGGATCATCCAGAGTCGGGTCCGTCACGAACTCAAGCCCATATGCGCTCACAAGTCCCTTCAATATGCCAAGAAGGCGCGAGCTCTTCAGGTGGGCATACACTCTCCGCCCCTTGAACTCCTCCAGCTCTACCGCCGGCCTGCGCGGCTGTGCCAAATCCTGTATCACATAAAACGAAAACTCGCTTCCGACACCGTATTCCGACTCTACGCTGATTTTACCGTCCATCCGCTCGATCAGGTTTTTCGCGATCGCAAGGCCGAGTCCCGCACCCTCCTTCGCATAGTTCTTCCCCATATCGACACGCGTAAAGTTTTCAAACACCCGCTCGAGATCCTCCCTGCGGATGCCGAGCCCGGTATCCTTCACCGATACGGAGAGCTTACAGCGTCCCTCCGGCAGCTCCTCAGAGCCCAGCGTAAGTTTGACATAGCCCTCGTCCGTGTACTTGATCGCATTGTTCACAATATTGATGAGAATCTGGCGGAGGCGCATATCATCCCCGACCAGCCTTGCAGGAAGATTCCTGTCTATGTCAAACAGGAGCTCAACCGGTTTCTCCGCGATCTGGTTTAAGAACATCAGCCCCATATCCTGCAGAATCGATAACAGCTCATATTCCTTATAGAGTAACTCTGCGTCGCCGCTTTCGATCTTGGAAAAATCTAAGATATCGTTGATAATTTTAAGCAGATTCTTACCGGAGGTACGGTATTGTCAAGGTACTCCCGCTCCTCCCTGCCGGTGATCCGCTCCTGAAGAATTTCCGTAGTGCCGACAATGGTGTTGATCGGCGTGCGGATCTCGTGGCTCATGTTCGAGAGAAAGGTGGACTTCGCCCGGTTTGCGACCTCTGCCCGCTCTTTCAGATCCCGCAGCTCCTTCATGGTCTCGTGCAGCTGCGTCGTATCGTAGAGCATGATCAGATAGCCGGTCAAACGCCCTTTTTTCGTATAAATCCCCTCAATTCGCCTCTCGAAGAACCGGTCATTGATCTCAAACACATGGTTCGGCAGCCGTTCCTCATCAAGGTTTTTCACAACCTCAAATTGGTCGCCGAGATTCAGGCCCGCAAGATCCTCCCCGAAAAGATTCCGGGCGCTCTCGTTAGAATCAATGATATTGCCCAGCTCATCGACAATCAGCACAGCCTCGTACAGCCGGTTCATCATTTTTTTCACGGCCAGTTTTCTGATATTGTTTGTTGACATGTTTTTTCTCCATCATAGTATGAGTCCGGCGCAGGCCGGACCCATACCATTTCCACTATTATTGATTACAGTGCAATGATACCTGCGGATTGTTCCGTGCTTCGCACTCCCACAATCCTCCCCAATATTCGCATTCCCGTGTTGCTTCGCACCACTTCATGCTCATATCGGGGCGTGCAATAAAGCCTTATCCCCACCGCCAAGCAAGCTTGTCGTGAGGAACGGCTTTTTGCACTGGTATCATTAATTTAGCTCAAAGAGCGGCATGAGCATGACCTGCGCATCCGTGTTCGATGTCGTGGTGGTTACAAACCGCCCACTCTTCGTATAGGTCGCATAGGTGCCGACCGTGTACTTGGCGATGCCGTCGCCCTCCGTCACATTCTCGTAGGGGACATACATGATATAGCTCACGCCCGCGTCGGACGCATCCACCTGATAATACGGGCGGTCCGCCGTACCCAGCTGCGTTATCTCCGACTCCGTCACGTTTCCGGCCGCGTCACGGTTCAGTTTGCGCACTATCACCTCGCTCGAAGTCATCAGCTGTCCTTCGTGCGACAGCCGGATAAAATATTTCTTATCCGTCAGCTCGCTCAGACCGGAAATGTCATGAATCGAGAACTCAACGCCCACGCGCACCACACCGTCAATCGTCACGACACGACCGTCCAGACCGTTCTTCTTTGCACCTGCAGGAGCGCCGTAAAGCGGTACCGGGTTCGGATTTAACTCCGCTGTCTGCGTCTCCTCCTCCGTCTCATACCGGTCTCCGTCGTAATCCAGATAGAACACGCCCGTGCCGTCCGCAGTCGTCGCGTCCGCATTGTCGATCACCGCGTAGGGTCTCGACTCCGGCTGGCGGTACGCCGCGATCATCGTGTTGACAAACAGCTTCACCTCATCGTCCGTCATCAGCGCGTTCTTCTGGCCGAAAAAGCCCTCGCCGTGCCCGGAACCCGTATAGGTGATGTTTCCCTTATTGTAGATGTAGAAGCTGTTCCGGCAGTCCTGATCCTTCGCGGAATACAGATTGATCAGCTTCTGGTCATTCGTGCCGGTTATGCCCTTGTCTGCACAGTATTTCTGCACATCGGAATCATGCATGTCGGAGAGATTGAACCACACGTTCACATCGCCAAACTGCTGGTACTCCAGATCCAGCTGATAATACTGCGTGTGGGTGGAGAGCACCTCGATCACATCCCCAAGCTTGTAGGGATAGGTCGTGATCTGCCCGTTGTTGGTCAGCTTCACAAACGTGGTCTGACGGGAGAAGGGATGCTCCCACACCAGATCGTTGATCCTTCCGTCCTTCGTCACCCGCTCCGTCGAGCCAAGCGTGCCGTCCTTGAATGTCGCCTGCGCGCAGGTCTCCAGATAGGTGTCATTGTCCGGCCACTCATTGACCAGCGTATTGTAGAATCTTGCGTCCACCGTCTCGCCGTCCACGGACGCCGTCAGCATGTTGAGGTAATTCTTATACCAGCCATGATTTTTGAGAAAGTCTGATGCAAAGCTGATCTTCTTCCCGTTCGCCTGCACCTCGGTGTAGGACTTCTCATAGGTGCCATCCGACTTTTTATTGTAGTAGGTGCGCCGCTGGCCGGATACCGTCCTGAGCCAGGAATTATAATCCCCGTAAGCCGAGTTGTTGGAGCCGATAACCGTATCGTGGCTTAAAATCATACTCTTGCCCTGAGCGACAAAATCCTTCACGCCCTCCGCAAATACCGTGTTGCTCGTAAAGAGGCTGCCGTCCACAAAACCGAACACCAGCATATCGTAGTCCGCCAGAAAATCCTTCCAGTCATCGAGCGCCTTCTCATATTTCTCCCCGGAATTCTCCTCGGTTCCGAAGAGCTGATACCAGTCGCTGTTGAACAGATACTGGATATCCACGGAGAACTCCTGCACCGGCGCAATATATGTCTTAAACTTTGCAACAGTCTGCCGCTGGTACTCGTTCATGCCCGTCCCGTCGTTCGCGAACAGCCTTTCGGTCGTGACCTCCGGCGTTCCGTCCGGGTTTCTGCGGTCAAAGGCCTCATAATCCTCCCCGTCCCTCACGACGATGGAGTCCGCAGTAAACGCTGTAAAGTTGTGATCCTGCCCATAGTTGCTGCTGACCACGGAGCTGTCCTTTTTCATATCCGGCTGCAGATTCATCTGCAGGACATGAATCGGCTCTTTGCTCTTGCCGCTGACCACCGTGTAGTCCACTGCGCTCGAACGGCGGTATTGGTTCTCGCCCGACTGTACCTCAAGCTTCCACGGGATCATGCCCTGCTGGTTTGAAGCGAGCTTATAGGTCGCTTGGTACTCTGTATTAGCCATCAGCCTGTAACCGTTCGTGCCCTGTGGGTCCGTAGTGCCCAGATACTTACCGGATGCATCGTAAATCTCCAGCTTGAGGGCCTTCTCGGACATGTCGTAGCTGTCATTGCTGCCGGTTGCGGCGTTCATGTTGTCCACCTCCGCGCGCTCCTTCAGAGAGCCGGAGAAAACGCCGTCTCCATTTAAATCAAGATTTAATAATACATTATACGTATCGCTCGCCTTTCCTCGAATGAAGAAGTGGAACGAAAGAATCGGGTTGCCGTTCGAATCGTACTCGTTGCGGCTGATCTCTCTCGTGATCACTCCCTCCGCCGTGGAGGTTGCCCCCGGGTTCGACGGGTCGATGAAATAGGTCTGATTCGTCTTCGTGTAGTTGTACTCGAGCGGATATCCCGCCTCATAAAATTCAAGACGACAGAGGTTCTGCGAAATCAGGCGCTTCATCTTTGTGCTGCTGATGCGGTCATGAATAAAAATGTTCTCACTTCCCGCCTTGTTCCAGGTCAGAAGATCATAGATCTTGGAGCTCTTATCCACCTTCGCCGTATCCACCTTGTTGCCATCTGTGTAGAGACCGTCGTCAGCCACAATCGGCTTGCCCGCACGCAGGAAATCCTGCAGCTCTAACAGTTTCTTCAAGGTAATATCATTGCCCGGATGACGGATGTCCATGACCTCTGTCAGTCCGGCATTGTTCATCGATTCCGTCTTTTCGCCGTTCGAGAAGGTTCCGCCGATCGAGGTGTAGATCAGATTGCCCAGATCAAGCCGGTTTTCCTCTCTCGCATCCGTGTACTCATTGTATCCGTTTGCACCGTTGGACGCATCCTGATTCGAGCCGATGATAATCAGATCATACTTTGCGAGCAGATCGTCCGAGCTCTCCGTAGTGAGCGTTTTTAAATTGTCATTTTCATCCTTTGCGTCGTAATCGTAGCGCCCGGTGCTGCCGATGAACTCCCAGGTCGGCATTGTCGTGATGGTAATCAGGTTCTTATCGTCCAGCCAGCTCGACTCCTTTGACTTGGGATGATACCACGGGAAGAGGGCCTGATAATAATCCTTCCACCCTTCCGAGCCGTAGATGAACTCGTCGCAGGGCTGTATCTCCAGAATTCTCAGCTTCGGCGTATAAGACGCGCGCGAGAGAATAAACTCAACCGCCTGCATGTTCGTCAGGGAATCCGCATCTTCGTTTTCGTCCACAAACGCGTCGCTGGTACAGTTATTTGCAAACAATCCTCCGTCTTCCATGCTGGTCTTCTTGATCGTGCCGCCGCCAAGGAGCACCTGGAGACCCGTCTGATCACCGTGGAAGGTGAAGATTTTGTCAAAGATATCATAACCTCCGCCGTTGATATTGTAGTAGCGGATATCGCTGGTCATGCATGCCCCGCTCGTCGGGTGGAACAGGAACGGATTGGTTGCAGAACCGTACTCCGCTCCGCCATAGCTCCACTTGTCACAGTCATAGCTCACTCCCCAGAAACGGTAGGCGGGATACTTTCCGCTCTTGTCGCCCTTGGTGTACTCCACCTTCGCCGTGCCGTCCGCTCCGGTGTAGGGTTTTAAATAATCCTGAAACGTGCTCCAGAACACATCCGGCTTGAAGGTCAGCACCATATACAAAAGCTTATGGACATTGTATTCCTTTTTCGCGTCGTCAGTGGCAAACATATTTGCTTTGTCTAACATCAGCGCCGCCGGGTTGTCACTCGCCATGCGCTCCGTAATCCTCATGACCTCACTGTAGGTCAGATCCTTTCCTTTATCCCAGAAGGACGGCGGCGTGTTCGGAATCGAGTCCATGTGGTCGCCGTTTTTATTCAGCTCGTTGTAAATACGTGCAATACCGGAATAGTTGCCGGAGCCGGGATGGATCGTGATCAGATCCGCCACGTCAATGAGATCCAGATTTTTCTCCAGCTCCGCGGGTGTCATCGTGATGACCTGCGATTCAAAGGTCTCGGAATCTGCCCCCTGAAATGCTGCCTGAATAAACTGATCCTTGTGCTTATACTCGATATAATCGTAGCAAAACAGGTCGCCGCCGTTCTGCTTGCGCACGGAAGCGCCGTCCTCCGAGGGAACCCACGCGTACTCGCCCTGCCCGGCTCCCACGTATGAATAATCCGGGCTCCAGTCGTACTTCGTAAAGCCGCCGCCCGCCTGCTCGACCCAGTCTCCCTTCTGGGAATAGCTCTCCTGCCATGCACTCCGCCACATACCGTAGTTCTTGTATTCACTGGTATAGGTCAGATCTGTCCGTGTCTTAAAGACATCGTTGTATGTATTGACCGGCAAACCCGTCTCCGCCGGAATCTGGTCGTAGAAAGCATACTCTGTCTTGTCGCTGATGTCATAGATGCTGCTTAGCGTACTCGTAAACTCGCCCTTGACATTCATGTTATATTTCGCCTGCTCCATATCCACAGGCTCACAGCCCGGAATGAAATACCCGATCTGCGCCTCTTCCCGGCTCGGCACGATCTCTAAGACCGTGAACGGGTTCTCCAGCGTTCCAAGCTCTGCATTCAGATCCTTCGGCCGCAGATCGGCAGAATTCACCGTGCCGAAATTGTGCGCCAGATACCGGCTGCCCTGATAGATCAGACCTCCCAGCAGGCATATGCCCAGAACCACTGCAATAATTTTTACTTTCCTTCGACTCATACTCTCCACCTCTTTCACCAGCTATTCGGTTACCGGAATCCAGCCTCTCCAAGTCGTGTCATAAATATATTTCACACCGTTATAGGTAATATAATACCTGTTCCCCTCCATGCGGTAAACTGCCTGCCTGCCGTCCGCCGTGAACAGCATCGCCGTCTCGCCTTCCGTATCCGGCGTAGCAATCTCGCTGCTGTAG
>CAZWRT010000024.1:0-12378 GCA_964636375.1 uncultured Lachnobacterium sp.
GCCTGACCCTGTCGGAGCTTACGGATAGTCTCGCAATTCACACGACGAGCGGCGAGGTGAGGCTTGGTCTTCCGGCGGACGCGGCTGTGGATTTTGGAGCCAATACCTCCAGCGGCGACATCAGAACCTTTTTTGATGACAGCCTGAGCTTTTCCAAGAGGGGCAACAGTGCGAAAGGGAGCATCGGCAGCGAGCCGCGGCAGGAGGTCCGAATTGAGACCAGCAGCGGGGATGTGCGGGTCACGGAGCTTTAATAATCAAACTTACTTGTATAAGAGTACAATAAATGATACAATACATGTGACTAATTGGTTTATACAAATTTTAGAGGAGGGAAATGAAAACATGGGAAAGATTAAAAAAATTGTATCAATTGTACTGATCTTAGCGCTGGCTGTTACGATGATGCCGGTAAATGCAAATGCCGCAGTCAAGCTGAACACCACGAAGAAAACGATTGAGGTTGGGCAGTCCGTCACGTTGAAGGTGACGGGGACGACCCAAAAGGTCACCTGGAAAAGCAGCAACAAGAAGGTTGCTACTGTAACACAAAAAGGAAAGGTTACAGGAAAACAGGAAGGAAAAGCAACCATTTCCGCAAAGGTCGGAAAGAAGACCCTCAAATGCAAGATTACGGTAAAGGCAAAAGAGGGGATGCGTCCTGAGTTTAAGGAATCAATGGATAACTTTGAGGCGTGTGTTAATGAGGTTTATGATCTCGTTAATGAGTGGATGGAAAATCCGTACGATATTGAACTGCTTTTAGTCGTTCAGAAAAAGGCACTAATAATGGCTGAAATGGCAGAAGAGTTTCAGACATGGGGCGAGAGTGATCTGAGCCTTGAGGAAGCAGTATACTGTATGGAGGTTGGGAGCCGCACCGGC
The DNA here is from genome assembly GCA_964636375.1 of uncultured Lachnobacterium sp. Classification (GTDB taxonomy): domain Bacteria; phylum Bacillota; class Clostridia; order Lachnospirales; family Lachnospiraceae; genus Roseburia. The sequence goes on from CAZWRT010000024.1 coordinate 886, forward strand.
AAAAAGCTTCTTGAAATACAAGAAAAGCTGGAAGCCTTGATGTGACAGTGGAAAGCCCGTAAACATTATTGTTTGCGGGCTTTAATTGTCAACGGGACAAAGCCTATCAGCTTCGGCTATGCGGGACTGTCCCACATTTTTTAAATAATAGGGAAACGTTTGTCTTTTTTCACTCTATATAATCTCATCTTTTCCTACTTTCATTTTATTATTTTTCAGCAGTTATTGCTATGATGTTGTTAAAAATATGGTTTATTTTGACAAAATTTGGGAAGTTATGCCAGATTAGATTTGTTTGTTGTAATAATATTGTAGGTCGAAAATTTTTATGATAACATAACGACTATAGTATAAATTTGGCAAAGAAAGGGGGCACAACACCATGAAAATGAAAGTTCACATTTTATCTTTGATTGCAGCAACATGTCTGACTGTAACAACATTAGGGAGCTACTCGACGCCATCAGCCACAGTCATAAGCAGCGGTGCGGTTACGGCAAGTAAGCTTGACACCAAGATAACCGAAGATCTTCAAGAGGTTTTGGACGAATCTAATGACGACGATATGATTCCGGTTAACATATGGATAAACGATATCGATTATGACACAGTTGAACGCAAAACTGTTCAGGCAATCGGATTTTCCAAGGATACCTTGATGGCGAAGTCGAATAAGATGTACGAACCACTGACAGCAAGTCTTGCGCCCGATGTTATGGAAGAAGCTGTCGCTCAGAAAAGTGCTGTCACAATGTCTTCAAAAGATTATGAGACAGCCGCTAAAGTCACGCAGGCCGACACGCTTAGCCTGATTCAGGATTTTTATTTGGAGCATAAGACGGAACTGGCAGAATTGTCGGATTCCGTTGATATGTATGTTGACACCAGAAGGTCATATGCTCGAGAAGCATACAATGAGCAAAACTCGGACTTTGTGGAGAGCTATTTGAAAGGCGCAAAAATAATTTTCCAGAGTAAGTATGCACCAATGATTATATGCGAGCTTTCCAAGACCGCTATATTGAATCTTGATACCTTAAATAATGTTGAATCACTGTCTTTGTATGAAGAGTTAGAAATGATTGACGAAGGTAATATTGATGTCGGCGTGAAGAGCATCAGAGGCGACTATACCAGAGACAGTACCGGCTTAGATGGATACGGAGTGAAAGTCGGGCAAATTGAAGATCATTGTCCTGAAACGGGAATAGCGGAGTTGGCCAACACAAAAATTACCAGGAATGATGAAAATACCACTTCTGATCATGCTTCTTTGGTGGCGGCAATTATTGCAGGCAAAACAGGAATGGCGCCTCGCGCAGAATTATACTCTACAACAAAAAATGACCCTTATGGAGATGCAGAAGAGCTGATTAAATCGGGTGTCAGTGTAATTAATATGAGTGCATATCAACCTGAAAGTAATACATTCTATGGTAATTATGCAAAGTGGGTTGATCACATCGTGTATCAACATGGCGTCAGTTGGGTAAAATCGGCAGGAAATAATGGCCCGGATTCGTATGTTACAAGTCCCGGAAATGCATATAATGTTATAACTGTAGGTGGGATTGATGATAAAGGCACGATAGCAACAGATGATGATATATTTTGTGTCGATAGCTGCTGGAAAACGGGATCTCAAATGCCGGGTAAACCCGATGTGGTTGCTCCTGCTGAGGGTTTTAGTGTTACCGGCGGATCAACACGTGGTGGAACCAGCTTCGCCGCTGCGTATGTAACGGGTATGATCGCACAGATGATGTCGTTTTGTCCTACCCTAAAATTAAGACCTGATGCAATTAAGGCGGCAGTTGTCGCTTCATGTGACAGAAAAACATCCGGTGAAGATCTCAGCAAAATAACAGACAAGGAAGGCTCCGGTGTTGTGAACGCAATTAATGCGGCAAATTCGATATCTAATGTATTGACTCAGAAAACATACTACGATACATCTGACCAAACTATTACATTTGACTTTTATCCTCTTACCACGGGAACAAAAACGATAGCTATAGCCTGGCTTAAAGATACTAAAGGGACGGGAACGAAGCATCTATCCATAGAGGACAATCCATTAGTTAATTTTGATTTATATGTTTATGATAGTAATGGGCAGGTCGTTGCATCATCTACGTCAAAATACAACTCTGTAGAAATGGTAAGATTTTACGCGTCAACTACCAATAAGTATACTGTTAAAATACAAAAAGTTACAAGCAGTACTTTAGCAGAAAAAATTTCATTAGCGCATGTAAGGAAATGACAGGGGGATTTCATGAGACGTTTATTTACTGTTATGCTGATAACATTTTCGCTGTTCGCATTTTGCTCTTGCGGGAAAAAATACGATTCTGAGAATGCGTTCGGCAGTGAGGTTGTTTCTCAAGGTATGGGCAGTGAGGATTTAAGTGAGACTGGTCCCGACACTCAGGATAAGGAAAATGACAACGTGGAGAAAATCTTTACCCAAGACTTTGACGGAACCGTTATGACGATCATAACGGATAAGAGCGTATACAGCGTGGGGGAAACGATCTATGTGACGGCTTCACTGGAAAATACGAAGAGCGAGGATATCTATTTATATTATCCTGCGGCAACAAGGGATGGATGGTCTGATGAATTAGGAAACTATTTGGTGGAATTGGTGGTGAATCTTGAGAACTGGTATAAAGAGCCGCAAGATTCGTTCTTTAGCGATGAACCGTTTGTCTGGATTCCCGTTAAGCCCGGTGAAAAGCACGTTCAATATTATCAATTTCAGCCGTATCCGGCAGTTGTCTCACCGACTCCTTTAGGAGGACGTGTGTGTTATCCTGATCTCAAAAAGGCTGCGGAACCGGGTGTGTACAATGGCAATTTCCGGATGCGGGTTAGTGATAAGGCCGAGGGTGGAACACGCTATACTTTAGATTACTTTGTTACATTACGTGCCAAAGAAAGGACTGAAGATGCTTCAGACGGGATGCCAGGCGATGAATCTGTCGTTGGAACAGAAGATAAGAAGGGCACTTCGCAAGAAACGGAGGCCGAAACGGTAAGCGCTAAAGGGCCAATAACGGTTGTGTCGAAGGAAACCAGTTATGCTTCTGATGGCAGCGTTTGGGTTCGTGCGGAGTATGAATATGACCGGGCGGGAAACCGTACGAAGGAAACCCGTTATGAAGCTGAGAGCGGCAGCGTTTGGGTTCGTGCGGAGTATGAATATGACCGGGCAGGAAACCTAACGAAGATGACAGAGTATTGGCCTGATGGCTACCTTTATTATCGGGAAGAGTATGAATATGACGGCCAGGGGAAAATGACGAAACAGACAGATTATTGGGCCGATGGCAGCCTTGGGCGCTGGTTTGAGTGTGAATATGACAACTCGGGAAACCGTACGAAGCAGACGGAGTATCGGGCCGATGGCAGATTGGATTGTTGGTATGAGTATGAATATGACAGCTCGGGAAACCTGACGAAGCAGACAGATTATTCGCCGGATGGGTCGTCCGGGCGCTGGTATGAGTATGAATATGACAGCGCAGGAAATCGGACGAAGATGGCAGAGTATATAGCCGGCAGCTTGAGATATTGGGAAGAGTATGAGCTTGAATATGAATATGACAGTGCGGGAAATCTGACGAAGATGACATCGTATGATTCCGTGGGCTATTGGAAAGAGTATGAATATATGACAATTGAAAGGTAAGTAAAGCGGCAGTTTTTTTATAGTGACTTCGGAGGTTAATATTCCGGTCTGCAAAGGCTGTGCTCATCAAACACATATTCCGGGGTGCGGAGCGGGTAGGTGATTTCCTCCTCGTAATACCAGCAATCCTCGTCGTGGAGCGGGTTCTTGAGGACATGAAATTCCTGTGCCGGCATGTAGCCCTGCGCCAGCAGAAAGGCGCGCCTGCCCGACTCGTTCTCACAGACGTCCACGATCATCACGACATGTCCCGGGGAGCCGCCCTTTAAGAACACGTCTCCGACATCAGCCTGATCGAGCGCGATTTCCTCGCACTCTGTGGTCATGGACAGGGTGCCCGCGTAGCAGAAGACAATCCGCATATATTTTACAAAGTTCTCGTAGGAGTCGTCATAGGCTCCACCCGGCACCCACCGTACCTGGCTGCCATTCACGGAAATCCGCTCTCCGGCGCGCCAGCGGGTATATTCCGCGAGGAAACCGCTGGTAAAGTGAAAGGCGATCTTCTCCGGCTGTCCGGTCTGGTAGTAGTATTCCGCGTAGACGCGCATCACCGAGTCCGCGCACTGCTGTAAATCGCGCTCCTCAATCGGCAGCGCAAACACCGCCTGATGGGCGGTCTGATTGCCCTTTTTCCTGCCGTCGTAGAGCAGGACGGGGCTTTGGTTCTCCTTGAGCGCATAGTCCCGCAGAAATTCGGTCAGGCTTCCGGCCTCCGCAGAAGTCCGGCTGTAGCCCTCCGGTGGCAGAATGCGCGTCTGCAAAGTCATGCCCACAGGGTCAATCAGGGAGCGGGACGATTCTGTTGCGTTATTGATATCCGTCTGGCTGTCCGGCTGAGAGCCTGTAATTGCCGGGCTGCCCGGCTGAGAGTCTGTATTTATCTGGCTGTTCGGCTGAGAGTTTATATTTGTCTTATTCTCTGTCTCAGCCTGCGTTTTGCCGCCGCATCCCACAAGGCAGGAGAGGCAGAGAGCAATCGCAGCTGCCCGGATTTTCATTTTTCCCATATCTTCTATATTCCGACACATCTCGATACCCTGCTTACTTTCTTTGAAAAATCTCGTTCAGAGCGGAGATTCTTTCTCCTGTGAAACGGCTTTTCTAATAATTTCACTTGTCAAAACACCTGCACGTTCCCTTTCTTTTGCATTTTGCGCCCTTATTTCTGCGACCTGTGCAGGTGATAAGTGGATATCACCAACATATTCCAGATTATGTAAACCTTTATCTGTACGTATACATATCTGTGTTCCTATTTTCATACTGTTAATAACCTCAACAGCAGTGGATTCAGAAATAAAGCCGCTTTCATACTGCTCGATCGTTGCAAATAGCTTATCATCGGCAGTTGCACCTATAAACAAATCGTATTTTTCCATATCAGACGAAAGTGTTTTTGTTCTGCGGTTATCAACTACAAATTTAAGCCACTCTGCATTTTGATCGAACTCGTATACTGCGAGATTTCGTAAATCAAGAGAGTATTTTGTGATTATAGGATTTCTCTTTCTGCAAGCCCATTTTTCAGCCATTTCCAATTTCGTAGATACATAGAAACCGCAGCCAAAATCTGCATCGGAACGTCCAAAAGAAAGAGATGGGCTTTTAACTGATATATTGGAGCCGTGATATACTTCAATCACGTCTTGTTTCATTTTAAATCATCCTCCTTAATTTTTGATATAGCCGTTTTTACGCTGAGAGAATGTAAAACATCAAATTCATCCAGAATTTTTTCAACATCGTATTTCTTGAGAATTTCCTTACCGGTGGTTCCATCAATAAAAAACCAATATGCTGTAATATACCCTAACCAGTAAACATCATCTTTATACAGGGGACTTTCTTTGTCAATTGAGGGCAGAGCTCCGTTATACTCTTGCTCGAAGGTGCGCAGAATATATGACTTCGCCTGCGAGCATATGGAAACATCAAATTCAACCGTCAGTTGGTATGTTTCCGAGTTAAGCCACATTTTTATGAGCTCATATCGATTGTATTTTCGTTCGGATACAGCGGATGCCAATACATTTCCGATTTTTTCAATCAGTTTTAAGTTAATGAATTCCACTACAAGATCACCTCACAACAACTGCTTGTTCTTTACCTGCCTATATTTTATTATTATGCTGCGGATATTGCAATAAAATTATTACCTTCATCCCCGTTTTCAGGACGTCTGCTTCGGGGGGATTAAGGTAATAATGCTGTGAAAGGTCAAAGCATCATCGTCATAGTACATCTGCATGTCTCCATGATACTTTTCAGCGACTTTCCGAATACTTTTTATTCCAAAGCCATGCCTTTTCCTATCTGCCTTTCTGGTAACGAGAGCGTGGGAATCCGCCGCGAAGGGGTTGTATCTGCAGGAGTTAATCACCGATAAAACCACAAAATCCGTTGGTTTCTTCTTAGAGACATTTATCTCGATATAGCCGCCGGGAATTCCTTCCGCCGCCTCCATCGCATTATCTAACAGATTACAAAACAGGGCGGTAAGATCGCTATCGGGAATAAAGCCGGTTGTGCCGTTTCGGATATCTGCGATAAAGTCTATATTTTTATTACTGCACTGCCGTTTGTAGCGCGAGAGTATGGCATTCAGCATTTCATGGTCGCATAATCTCGAGAATTCTTTCAGGTCTGAGGCTTTCAGAAGCTGGTGAATGTATGCCTTAATTTTGTCAAAATCCTTTTTTTCATTTAAAAGCTCGATAGTCTGTAAATGCTTTTTGATGTCATGGATCAATATGCTCTGATTTTCATTCTGCTGCAGGAGCATCTTATAATATTCCGCCGAGTCATATTCTTTTTGGAGCAGGACCTGCTTTTCGGTGAAGTCGATATTTTTTTGCCGGTTATACTGATTAATCCAGAAAATCAGTAAATTCATGAGTAAAATCAAAATGGAGCTTATGGCCAGCAGCCAGTTATTTATTGAAGATCTTGTACCTGCCTCACCGATAGTTATAAAAGGAAACATGACAGCGAGAGAAATTAATGGGATAAATATAAATAAAATATTTGGCTGGATCTGTTGCGCAGAACTTTTCTCCTGTTTACTGAAGAAATGAGAAAGGGTATATGCAATAGTAAAATATACTGTTTTGCTAAAAACAGTAAGATTAAGGCAGGGATGAAATGGAGATAAATGAGAGTTAGGATTAATAAGGGAGAGAACGCCATAAACAACTAATTCACTCATTAACAATATGGTTGTAATAATCGCTGAATGAAACAGTGCTATACTGTGTTTTAATTGATGCTGCGTATATAAAAATATGTAATTAACCAGTAAAAAAGCTACAATATTTATACCGGCTTTCCCTATATATGAAAGAAGAAACAGTATAAAATAAGATACTGCGAGAGAAAGCCCTTTTATTCTGTCAGAGTATTTGGGAATAAAAAGGGAAGTACTGTATTCCCATATGAGAGTTGCTTCTGCCAGAGTGCCAAGAAAGTAAGTGCAGAAAACAAGCATAGTTCATTCACCTCACACTTTCTAAATAAAGAAAATATGCTTTTTTAAAGCTGGCATACTTTCTTTTGGTCAGATAGGCATCAAATTTGCCGCCTTCCATATAAACTAAGAAATGATCAAAATTCCTGACGTGTTCAAAATTAACGATATAGCTCCGATGCGTCTGGAAAAACCGGTTCTTAGGAAGAGCCTCCTGCCAATATTGCATGGAATGAATCGATTCATAATCTCTGGCTGTTGTATGAATAATGATCTTTCTCTCTCTCGCTTCTACTGCAATAATTGAAGAAGTGTTCATGGAAAAAACACCTTGTTTCGTCTCAACAGGGACTTTATAAGAGATTGAATTGTAATATTCAATCGCATACTGCATATTTCGAAAGAACCGCTGTTTATCTAATGGTTTGGATAGGTAGCGGAACACATGGAATCGCATGGCCTCATCCAAATATTCCATAAAGGAGGTTACGATGAATATAATGATATTATTATTTTTCTTCTTTAATTCATTACCTGCATAAATTCCATCCATTCCCGGCATTTCCACATCCAGGAACAATATATCCTTCTCTCCTTCATCCTCTAGTAAAGCTTCCCCATTATAAAATACCGAGATTTCCGGACACTTTAAATGTTCGTGCTTAAAAAAGCATTGAATGAATTTCTGAAGCTGCTCAACGATAAGTTGATCATCATCGCAAATTAAAATGCGCATGTCATTTCACTCCTTTTTGGTATTATACAACAGATGAAGAGCCGATTGCAAAGGAAATTGTCTGGAAATACAAAAAAGAGAGGATTTTGGTCAAAATGAATTTGTCTTTAAAAAGTAACAAAAATACATATAAAAGGTCGTTTGGCGTAAATTGGGTTGAAATATTTTGGAGAGTAACGATAATGAAATTATCACGGATATTACAGTTAAGAGATAAGGAGGAGGAAAGATGCTGGAAGTAAGGATGAAACGCCTGCTGGGGAGTCGTGTATTCTGGGGAACCGTGATCGTGTATGCAGGCATTATGGTAGCTGGTGCTTATGGAGATGTGGTAGCTGCAAGGGCGAATTCCATGTCCGTACTGTATCTGTATAATGTGACAACCTCGGTCGGAATAGCCTCTGTGCTGATACCGGCTATCACCATTATTCCGTTTGCCTTCTTTTATGTGGAGGAGCTGGAGAAAAAGTCGGTGTATTACAATCTTATCCGCTGCAGCAAGCGATCCTACTATTTGTCAAATATTGCGGCGGCATTCTTTTCGTCAGTGCTGGTAGCTGTTTTTGCACTGCTGCTCTTTGTCCTTGTCTGTCTAGCCTTTGGAGCCGTATTTGAACCTGACGAAGTATTACAAAACCATTTTGAAGGATCTGTTTTTGCAGCTTGGCTGGAGGAAGGTCATCTGATTCCGGTTCTGCTGATCAGATTGCTTGCCTTTGTGGCGTATGCGTCCCCCTGGGGTCTTCTGTGTCTGGTGATCTCGGTTTTCAGCAAAAACAAATACGTGATTATCGCCTTTCCATTTATTCTCGAGCTCGCGGTATCCTACACACTGGCGGCATTGCCATTGCCTTTGCCCAAGCTCGATCCCCACTTGACGATGGAGCTGAATCCTTGGGTTCGGGGGATGCCCTATGGGGGAATTTTCTACTCTCTGGGCTACCATGGGGTATGGATTGCTGTTTTTTCTGTATTCTATTATGTCATGTCAAGGAGGAGATACCGCCGTGAAGGGATTTAAATGTGCGCTCCGTTATGGGGCATTATCCATCAAAAGTGAGCTGCGCAGCGTGCATCTGTATCTCGTGCTGCTCCTGACATTTTTTTGGATTCAATACAATCTATCAGGCCTGGCGGGTTATCTTGTGAGCAGCAAAGGGCGGATGCATGTATTCGAACTGTATGTTCATTTTCTGTCAAGCTGGGGCGCGCAGATCACCTATATGCTGGGAATTCTGGCTGTTTCCTGCGGCTCTCTGTTTTACTCGAACGGGGGCGCCTATTATCTGCTCCGGGGAAACCGCAGGAGATGGGCGTTGGGGCAGGTTCTTTATCTGCTGATCATGACGGCGGGCTACAACCTGTTTCTGCTGTTTTCTTTCTGTGCTTCTACGGGATGGCATCTGACTCTTGCCAACAAATGGAGCAGGGCCTCCGTTCTGGCGGAGCAATTTGGTACGCATATAATCGGCTGTCAAGGTGTTTTTAGAATATCCTACAGCGTGATGCAGATGACCCCGGTATCGGCGGGACTCCTCACGTTCCTTCTGTCGATGCTGGTCGGTATGGCCGCCGGAATGGTAATGATCTGCTTTGGCATGCGCGGCAAAGGTGCATTTGGTGCGGCGGTCATTTTGATCGTATGGTGGTCTGATCTCCTGATTGAAGATATTTCCTATTTTTCGAAAGCAAGGTATCTGTCGCCCGCCGGACTGTCAAGTATCAGTCGCCTGCTGTCTCTGAACGGGAGCGCGGCGATCGTTTATGCAGTGACGTTTTTCTGTATTCTTATCGCCATAGAGCTCTTTGTTCTGCTGGGATCAGCGGAAAAGATTGACTTGATGAAGCTGGAGTAGCAAGTAATTAACATAAATGTCAAAGAAAACCAAGGGAGGACATAGTATGTTAAACAGAAAAAGAAAAATAAGAAGACGGATCGTTTTTGGAATGTGCCTGATTACATTGTGCTTTTTCACTTTTACCGGCTGTCAAAAAAGCGGCAATTCTGATCAGGAGGAAAATACTGCCGGGGACAACAGGGAATCGGAATTCCTGACTCTCCAGCCCTCTCAGACGTCTCAATCTGAGGATAAGTCCCTGCCGGACTATGCGTGCTCCGGGACTTATTACAAACTGGAAATGACTCCAGCTGTCTATGATGCAGATGCTATTCTGGAATATTTGATGCCAGGGATTGACAGGAGTCGCGCACAGCAGGATGAGAGGGGCTATTATTCGATAGAGATAGACAATATCACGCATACTTGGAGTTTACCTGCTGCGGATTCAGAATATAATACCTTTTCGTATTCCAGGGAAGATCTTGATTTTAGCCGGATGCTGACCGAGCAGGAGGCGCGGGCCTGTAGTGATGATTTTATCAAACACTTTGGCTATCAGGTGGCAGAGAATTCAGAATTTGTGGAAAGGGAGAATGGACCCTGCAGCGTTTACTATCGTTTGGAATATGAGGGTGTGCTGATTTTGGGGAATGAGAGCTATACCATAAATCAAGAGCCCGTTCACGGTGAATATATAGATGTAATGATGGACGGAAGCGGAATCTTAAGCGTGAGGATGATAAATCTCTATAATGTGACAGCAGTGCTGGAAGAATATCCGGCAGAGGAACTGATCAGCAGCAGTCAGTTGGACGATATTATCAATCTTGCGATGAATGCAAGTTTCCAAATACTGGATCCGAAGCATGAATACAGTTACCGGGTGAAAGACATCGAGCTGATTTATATTCCGGCGCAGGAAAAGGAAAAGTGGGTGCTCCTGCCGGCTTTTCACGTAAGTTATGTTCAGTTGACAGATGGAGAAGTAGATCTGATGGATATAGATGGGGAAGCGGTTGAAACACCTGGGATAAAGATTATTGATGCAGTGTCCGGATATGTGTACAGGTGATACGGGGGAGGAGGTACCGCCGTGAAGGAATTTAAGAGAGTGTTTCGTTATGGGGCCTTGTCCGTCAAAGGCGAGTTTCGCAGAGTGAATCTGTATTTTGTGCTGTTCGTTACATTTTTTGTGATTAAATTGAATCTTGGAGGCCTGTCGGCCTATCTTGCGAACAGCAAAGAGCAGATGCATGTATTCGAACTGTATGTACATTTTTTTACAACTCCGAGATCGCAGATCTTCTATCTGCTGGGAATCATGGCTGTCTCCTGCGGATCTTTGTTTTACTCGAACGGCGCGACCTATTACCTGATTCGGGGAAACCGCAGGAGATGGGCGTTGGGGCAGGCGGTTTATCTGTTGATTATGATGGCGGGCTACAACCTGTTTCTTCTGTTTTCCTTCTGTTTTTCTACGGGATGGCATCTGACTCTTGTCAACAAATGGAGCAGGGCCTCTGTTCTGGCGGAGCAAAAGGGTAGCATGGCTGTGATCGGCTGCCGGAATTGGATGGAAGTATACGGCAGTGTTATGAAGCTGAGTCCGGTATCGGCGGGACTCCTCACGTTCCTTCTGGCGGTGCTGGTCGGAATGGCGGGCGGAATGGTAATGATCTATTTTGGCATGCGCAGTAACGGCATATTCGGTGCGGTGATCATGGTAGGCGTGTGGTACGCTGATATCTTGACT
>CAZWRT010000024.1:12388-35510 GCA_964636375.1 uncultured Lachnobacterium sp.
GTACCCCAATTTTCGAAAGCAAGGTATTTATCGCCCGCTGGGCTGTCGAGGGTCTACGGGGGGCTTTCTCTGGCCGGGAGCGCGGGAATTCTTTATGCGGTGGTGTTTTTCTGCATTTTGATCGCTATAGAGTTTTATGGCCTGATGAAGTCGGCGAAAAAGGTCGATTTTATGAAGCTGGAGTAACGGAAAAGAGGAGGCAGGCATGGAATATTTGATATATGGGTTTCAGACCGATATCAGGAGATACGAAATGCGGGATATTTTTGGCTGGCTGCTGGTGATCGCTCTGGTGCATTTTCTGGCAGGGAATTTTATCGCCGGACGGAGGGTGCACAAGGAGTATATAAGGCTGATCCGTCAGGAATGTTTTTCCAGATGGTGGCACCGGCTGAGCATACGGGTGTTATGCCTGTGCCTGGTATTGACGGCTGGGGTATTTATTGTTTCCCTGCTGTTTCAGACCGCGATACAGGGACTGGACTTTGGAGACGTCCCTTTGCAGGCATTTTTTCTGTTTCTGATGAATTTTTGTTTTCTTACCACCTTTCAGCTGCTGATAATCAATCTGGAACAGGGGGAGAAGCTTTCCTTCCTGCTGCCGGTGGTGGTGGAGGTGGTATCCCTGTATGGAGGGCTAATCTGGGAGGAGGGGGCCTGCTGGATACCGGGAAGCTGGAAAATGTATTGCCGGAGCAGTTTGTCTCTGCAGGCGGGATATCATGTTGCCGTGACATCTGTGATACAGATCCTTTGGATTGCAGCTTGTTGCCTGATAGGATATAAGTTATTGGACAGGAGGAGATGAAATGAACGTGATTGAAGTAAACGATGTGGTGAAGAAGTTTAAAGACGTGACGGTTTTAGACCATGTGGATTTAAAGGTAGAACGGGGAACCATCTGCGGGCTGGTGGGGCGCAACGGCTCCGGGAAAACGGTTCTGATGAAGGTGGTCTGCGGGTTTATCCTGCCGGACAGCGGCGAGGTAACCGTGGACGGGAAGAGAATCGGGAAGGACTGCGATTTCCCTCAAAATACCGGTGTTATCATCGAGAATCCCGGGTTTTCGCAGTATATTTCCGGCGCAAAGAATCTGCAGAATCTGGCCTCCATCAACAAGAAGATCTCAAAAGACGAGATCGACAAGGTGATGGAGCTGGTGGGTTTAAATCCAAAAGACAAAAAATGGGTGTCCAAGTATTCGCTGGGAATGCGCCAGCGGCTGGGGATCGCCCAGGCCATCATGGAGGGGCAGGAAATCCTGATCCTTGACGAGCCCATGAACGGGCTGGATCAGGAGGGAATTGCGGATATGAGAAAGCTGTTCCTGAAGCTGAAGTCGGAGGGGAAGACGATCCTGCTTGCCAGCCACAGCAAGGAGGATATCGCCGCGCTGTGTGATGAGGTGTATGAGATGGAGCATGGACAGATGCAGGTGAGGGAGGACAAAGTTTGTTCAGCAGGAGAAAGAAAATGAGAAGGCGGATAGTTTTTGGATTGTGCCTGATGATGTTGTGCTTTTTCACTGTTACCGGCTGCCAGAAAGGCGGCAATTCTGATCTTGGAAAAAATACTGCAGGGAGCAGCGGAGAATCGGAATTCCCGACTTCTCAGGCGGATGCTAAGTTTTTGCCGAACTATGAGTGCTCCGGGACTTATTACAAACTGGAAATCACTCCAACTGTCTATGATGCAGTCAGTTGGAGGATATTATCAAGCTTACGAGGGATGGATGGTTCCAATTTCGAGAACCGGGTCATGAATACAGTTACCGGGTGAAAGAAATCGAGCTGATCTATATTCCGGCGCAGGAAAAGGAAAAGTGGGTGCTCTTGCCGGCTTTTCGCGTAAAAACTGTTGATTTGGTAGATGGGGAAGCAGTTGAACTACCTTATATAAATATTTTTGATGCAGTGTCCGGCTATCAGTACCTGTAATACGAGGAGCTGGGAGCCGCGATGAAAGCGGTTTTTACAATCAAGCATGTGTACCTGCAATAAGAAGAAGGAGGAAAGATGCTGGAAGTAAGGATGAAACGCCTGCTGGGGAGCCGTGTATTCTGGGGAACCGTGATCGTGTATGCAGGCATTATGGTAGCTGGTGCTTATGGAGATGTGGTCACTGCAAGGGCGAATTCCCCGTCCATACTGTATCTGCATAATGTGACAACCTCGGTCGGAATTGCCTCTGTGCTGATACCGGCTATCACCATCATTCCGTTTGCCTTCTTTTATGTGGAGGAGCTGGAGAAAAAAGCGGTGTATTACAATCTTATCCGCTGCAGCAAGCGATCCTACTATTTGTCGAATATCGCGGCGGCATTCTTTTCGTCAGTGCTGGTAACTGTTTTTGCACTGCTGCTCTTTGTCCTTGTCTGTCTGGCCTTTGGAGCCAGATTTGAACCTGACGAAGTATTACAAAACCATTTTGAAGGATCTGTTTTGGCGGTGTGGCTGGAGGAAGGTCGTCTGATTCCGGTTCTGCTGATCAGATTGTTTGCCTTTGCGGCGTTTGCGTCCCCCTGGGGTATTCTGTGTCTGGTGATCTCGGTTTTCTGCAAAAACAAATACGTGATTATCGCCTTTCCATTTATTCTCGAGCTCGCGGTATCCTACACACTGGCGGCATTGTCTTTGCCCAAGCTCGACCCCCACTTGACGCGGGGGGTGGGTTTTGTTCTGAGGATGCCCTATGGGGGGATTTTCTACTCTCTGGCCTACAATGGGGTATGGATTGCTGTTTTTTCTGTATTCTATTATGTCATGTCAAGAAGGAGATACCGCCGTGAAGGGATTTAAAGGTAGAGCGGGGAACCATCGAGGGCGAAGTAAATAAAGAAAGAGTTTGTCTTCTTTAGGGGAAGTTGTGATTAGTGTATATTAAGGCGGCATGATAGCAGAGATCAGTTATCATGCCGCTTTTGGCGGGCAAAGTGTGTACTGACGGTCAAAAACAATGCTGGCGAATGCCTGTTTTGAGGCCATTATACGATATTTTCATGCGTATCGCGAGGAAACCATTGCTTTTTTTGTCCCTTATCATTAAAATATGGTAGTAGCGAATGCCGATGGGCTTTAGTTATACGAACCGAGGGGAACCTATGTCAATTGAGATAAAACAGCTTACCGACCGCGAATTGCCGGCTTGCGTGGAGATCTGGAACAGTGTGGTTGCGGACGGCAGGGCGTTTCCGCAGCGGGAGCTGCTGGATCAGGAGAGCGGACGGGCTTTTTTTGAGGAACAGACCTACACGGGCGCCGCAGTGGACGAAGAGACGGGCGAGGTGCTGGGGCTGTATATTCTGCACCCGAACAACGTGGGGCGGTGCGGGCACATCTGCAATGCCAGCTATGCGGTGAAGAGAGAGCTGCGGGGCAGGCATATCGGAGAGCTGCTTGTGCAGGACTGCATGAGGCAGGGGAGAGCGCATGGATTTCGGATTTTGCAGTTCAATGCCGTGGTGAAAAGCAATACGGCGGCGCTTGCCCTGTATAAAAAGCTTGGATTTACGCCGCTTGGCGTCATCCCCGGAGGTTTTTACAATCTGGACGGGGTGTACGAGGATATCATCCCGCACTACATAGAGCTGTAGAGCGGGAGAAGGGGAGCAATTAAGATGGACGAGCAGTTATATCGGCGGGCAGCCGCCGTCATGCAGGAGGTCAATAAGACGGTCACGGGCAAGGATGAGTGCATTTGCAAGGCATTTGCGGCGATTCTTGCGGGAGGCCATATCCTGATCGAGGATGTGCCGGGCGTGGGGAAGACAACGCTTGCGCTCGCATTTTCTCAGGTGATGGGGCTTTTGAACCACAGGGTACAGTTCACGCCGGATGTGATGCCGGCGGATATTCTGGGTTTTTCCATGTACCGGAAGGAGACCGGGCAATTTACTTACCATCCGGGCACGATCATGTGCAATCTGTTTTTGGCGGATGAGATCAACCGGACCTCGCCCAAGACGCAGTCGGCGCTTCTTGAGGTGATGGAGGAGGGGAGTGTGACGGTGGACGGCGTGAGCCATCCGGTTCCGCAGCCGTTTATCGTAATGGCGACACAGAACCCGAAGGGGAGCGCGGGGACGCAGCTTTTGCCCGAGTCCCAGCTGGATCGTTTTATGATTTGTATGAGCATGGGTTATCCGGATGTGGAGAGCGAGATCGCGATCGCGAAGGGCAAGAGCATGTCCGGCGGGGAGGAGCTTCAGCCGGTTATGGACAAAGAGTCGCTCATAATGCTGCGGGAGCAGGTCGAGCAGACCCATGTGAATGACAATATTTATGCCTATTTGACAAGGCTTGTGAATGCGACGCGGGAAAATGCCTTTATCGAGCTGGGCGTCAGCCCGCGCGGCACGATCGCCTGCGCGCGGATGGCGAAGGCGTGGGCGTTTCTGCAGGGGCGGGGCTATGTAATCCCGGAGGATGTCGCGGACATTTTTCCGGATATCGCGAAGCACCGCATTGTGCTGAACACGAAGGCGAGAGTGACACATGTGACGGCGGAGGCGGTGCTGGCGGAGATTCTGGGCAGTGTCCGGCAGCCGGTGTCCTACATGCATAAAAAATAGATTCGGAGGAGATCTTGGCGAGTTTTTTGATCGGGATAGTGGTAGTTATTGCCACGTTTTATCTTGCGCTCATCTATGCGCAGACTGCACTTGGGCTGCTCGGCTGTGCCGGGGCAGTCTTTTTGGTGTTGGCGTTTCTGGAGCTGGCGTGGGCGGGCACCCGGATTCGGGGGAGGCTTAGGATTCCGATTACCACGGCGGAAAAGGGAAAAGAGACTGCGATTCTGATTGATGTGGAGAACCGTGGGTTTTGGCCCTGCATGAAAATCCGCTATCGCATCTCCTGCCGCGGCAGGCGCGGGAGAAGGGCAACGCGGCAGTGGTACAGCGGGGAGCCCGTTGCGCGTGGAATGGCGTCCTTTCGGGCGGCGCTGCGCGTCTCGGCGGCGGGCAGCTACACGGTGACGCTGGAAAAAATCCGGATATACGATTGGACGGGACTTTTCCATCGCAACCTGCGCGTGAAAAAAAGTGCGGAAATTCAAGTTCTGCCGGAGGTGGCGGAGGTTGGTCTGCGGCTTACGGAGCGTCTGCGGAATTTCTTTGGGGATTCGGATGTGTACGACGATTTCCGCGCCGGCGAGGATGCGAGTGAGATTTTTGATGTGCGGGAATTCCGCGCGGGGGACAAGGTTCAGAGTATTCACTGGAAACTGTCGGCGAAGTCGGATGAGCTGATCGTGAGGGAGGACAGTCAGCCCCGGGCCTGCCCGGTAGTGTTGATTTTGGACGACAGAGGGCTTTTAGACCGCAACGCGGATGCATTTGTCTCTGCGGCGGCGACGTTGAGCTTTTCTCTGATGGATCGCGCGTGTCCGCATTTTGTGTCGTGGTACAGCGGCATCCGCCAGGATATGGTGAGGGCGCGCGTGGACGACGAGGAGGGTTACTATACTGCGGTGTGCGGTTATCTGGGGGATGGCGCCGCAAGGCCGCAGGCGCAGCTCGCCCTGCGCTATCAGGAGAAATACCGCTTTGACCGTCCGCTCTATACGATGGAGCTGCGGGGTGACCTGACGCTGTGGCAGAATGGAGAGCGGCTGGTGACGCTCGACGGCAAGGGCTGGCGGGAAACGCTCGGGAGTCTGGAACTGATTTTGTGAGAGTAAAACATGAGAGAGATATCGTTTGTTCCGACAACTGAATATGAGAAGCGGGCCGGCAATGTCACGGTGCTTCTGGCGGATGCGGTCCACATGCTGGCGGTGTCGGAGCTAATGCTGATGTCGTTTTTACGCATGCTGCAGGACGAGTTTCCCGCATGGACAATGGAGTCCGAAGGGTTTCTCAGGGTGCAGTTTTTCCTGGTAGCAACGATTCTGTTGTTTGGCGTAATTGCGCCCGCGACAGGACGTTTTCATGCCTTGACCAATGTGGGGCTTGAGATGGCATATTTTGCACTGGGAGGCTGGTATGTCTTCCGGCATGCCGCGAAACTGCGCAGCGGCCTGATCGCGGTGTACGCGGATTATCTGAAGGCGTGGAATGAGTATTATCAGACGAATTATATGGTGAATGGGGGAGTACGGGATGTACGGGATCTGGCGTCGGAGGCGTTTTTCTTTGCGGTCCTTGTTTTTTTGCTGCTTTTGCTGCTGCTGCGCTATGCGTCCGGACAGCGCTGGCCTCTGCTGATTATGCCGCTCGGCGCGCTCGCGCTCGGCTTTCTTGTGGACGTGCTGCCGGGATGGCCGGGGCTGGCGATGTTTTTCGTGGGACTTGCCCTGATCTGCGCGGGGGCGGGGGATTCTACAAGGTTTCACGCCGTTTCCGCGCGGAAAACCCGAAAGCTTCGGCCGGCTGCGCGGAGGCTTGGCGCACTTGCCCGGACAGCGCTGCTTGCAATTTTGATTCTTGGGATTACGCCGTGGGTGTTCGGGCGCTCAGTGGAGCAAATTCCCGAGAAGGCCCCGGAAATACTCGCGTTTCAGCAGAATCTGGAGGCGGAGATCACAGACCTTGGAAACCGTCTGGCGGCGTCCGACGAAGAGCGCGTGGACAACTCTACTCCGAAGTATCGGGACAAGCTGATGTTGGAGGTTGCGGCGGATGTAAAACCGAGGACCAATCTGTATCTGGCAGATTTTTACAGCGGGACTTATCAGAGGGGAAGATGGCTGCAGATCCCGTGGGAATACCGGAAGGCTGCGCAGGCGGACAGGATCGACAGGGACCGGCTTGGAGCGCTCCTTCGGCAGATGCCGTATGAGAGCAGCAGACAAATCAGGGGTGACGGGAACCTGCCCATCAATTACCGGATCAATTATAAGATGAACACTGACCGAGCGCTGGTGCCTTATTTTACCGATGTGGCGGGAATTGACGATGCGTGGGTGGTGGACGAGGGGCTGGTGAAAAAGCGGCGTTTTCAGAAGTCGCTGGAGTTTGTGGGAAGCAGTACCTGGGGACTTGTGAGTGATTCGGGGCAAAACGGCCGGGACGGTGCGGACTGGTACAGTGCATACGCGGCAGAGCACTATGTGAAGGAGAGCGGAATTCCCGCGGTGGCGAAGCAGGCGGCTGTGATAGGGGGAGAATCGTCCGGCGCATGGAGCCAGCATTCGGAGGGGATTTTTCAGGGGGCGTCTGACCCTCAGAGTATCCGCCGTTTGATGTTGGCGGATGCGGTGCGCCAGAGACTTGCGAAGCTCGCCGTTTATGATCTGTATCTGGATAAAATTCCGGCGGGAACGGACACGATCCAATATTTCCTTGAGACGGGGCACGAGGGTTATTGTATGCATTTTGCCAGCGCCGGAGCGCTGATTCTGCAGGAGCTGGGAGTGCCGGCGCGGTATGCGTCCGGCTATATTGTGAAACAGCAGGCGTTCCGGATGGATGAGGAGACCGGGGAGTTTGTTGCGCCGGTATATGACCGCAACGGCCATGCGTGGGTGGAAATCTATATAGAGAATGTAGGGTGGATTCCCTGGGAAATGACGCCGGGATACGAGACTCTAGTGGAGGCGCTTCCTACGGATGCGGAGAATCAGGAGCAGCTGCAGCAGGAGAGTGAGAATAAGAATTCCGAGGCATTGGAGAGCTCCGAGGCGGCTTCGGGGTCTGAGCTGGAATCAGAAAAGGAATCGGAAACGGCGGCGGAGCCCGCTTCGGAGAACGGGGATTCTGCGCATAGTGAGAGTGTCGGCCCGGGCACGGCAGCTTCGAATTCCCCGCAGGACGGCACGCCATCGCACGGCGGGGGCTCAGCAGGCTCGCGCGGAGAGAAGGTGCTTTGGATTGTCGTCGCCGTGGTCGCGGTTCTGGCGCTGGCAGTTTTGATTTGGGTGGGAATTGTGCTCGGAATGCGGCGTTACCGCGCGCTGCTTGGGCAGGAGATCCGCAGAAAACAGCACCGGCGTGCGGTCCGGCGGATCAATCGACGTATTTACTGCCGTCTGCAGAAAGGGTTTCTTCCTGCCGGAGGCCTGCGTTTCGGAAAACGCCCCGTGGGTGATTACGCCCTGTGGTGGAGCGGGATGACGGATGCGGAGTACGAGCGGAAACTGGCGGACACCTACCGGAGGGTGACCCCGGAGGACTGGAAACGGTACATGCAGGTCGTGAAGAAGGTTGCCTTTTCCAGAGAGGCGGTCAGCGACGAGGAGATGCGGCTGTGCCTTATGGTGTACCGGACCCGGTGATCCGCCGTGAGGCGGCCAGCTTGCAGATGGGATGGCCCATGGCGGAGAATTTCTCTTCGTATTCGGTCATAACGTTTCCCGTGCTCAGCGTTGGATCGCGGTGCAGGTCGCGGGTGCAGGCGTCCAATTGCCATGTGCCGGAGAGCTCGATCTCCTCGAGGGAGAAATCGAAGAGCTCCCGGTTGTCGGTCTTGAACTCCAGCTGACCGTCCGCAGAGAGAAAGAGGCCGTAGCGGTCTAAAAATGTGCGGGAGGTCAGGCGGCGGTGACTGTGGCGCGCCTTGGGCCAGGGGTCGGAGAAGTTCAGGTAAATGTGCTCCACCTCGCCCTTTCCGAAGATCTCCGGCAGATTTGCGGCGTCCTCGCAGAGGAAATGTACGTTGGGAAGCTGCAGCTCGTCCATCTTCTGCACGGCGCGCAGGAGCACGCTTGTGTAGCGCTCCACGCCGATATAGTTGATCTGCGGGTGCAGGGCTGCCATGTCCATGAGGAAACGGCCTTTTCCCATGCCGATCTCGAGATGGATGGGGCGGTCATTCTCCAGAAATGTGTGCCAGCCGCCGCGGAGCGAGGCGGCATTTTTGATGCAGTAAGGACTTGCGGCAATCACCGCGTCCGCCTGCGGAATGTTTCTCAAGCGCATATGTCGTAATTCCTCCCTCTGGGTGTGGCTTGTTTGAGGTCGCAATTTGCGACCTCAGGTTAATTTTACATCTCCTTTTTCACATAGTCAATCCGTTTCGGCCTCAATGAAGGGCTGTTTCATGATGAAATAAAAGAGCCGCTTGAAAATCAAGTGACTCAATACCGGCTTACGGCTCCTCATTCGTTTGATAATCCACCCGCTTCAAAGTGCCGTCTTTGCAAACAAACATGTCTCCGTCAATAAACGCAAAGTTCCATTCATCCGCGTTTATATGATACACTCTTTTATTGCCGTTCTTATCAACAAACTCATAATCGCCGTCATTGTTCTGTCGCAATATCCCGTCATCATGGAGCTCAATAATGTTTTGGGGATTTTCGCAATACTTTTCCATGGAAAAATCGTCATAATCCAATCGGTAAACCCCGCTGTCATTATAACAGTAATAGCCGTCGGCGAGCGCCGCTGCCCCGTAAAAGCTGCGCTCGGACATGATCTTTTTTTTGCCGTCATAGCATACCGGATACCCGCTGGCGTTAAGATAATAGATTTTTCCGCTTTTCAGTGCCGGAGATTTTATCAGGATATCCTCAAACAAATACTTAAGCTTCCCGTTCCGAACAGAATAGGCTTTGTAGTCGTATGTAAAAATGTAAAGCTTCTCGCCGCAAACAAACCAGACATCTGTTCGATCCACCCGATCGTTTGCGTCGACCCAGACCGTCAGCAAATCCAGATACGCTGCTACCTGCGACTGTTTAGGCTGCGTATAAACCGTTTCCTCGTGAAAATCTTTCAGGTTTATGCGCGTGATTATGGTACGGTGATCGTCTGTTTTCAACTCTTTTTTACAATATAAATAATCTCCGCTGAGCTTAATACTCTTACAGTAAGAATTTTCTGTAACTCTGCGATTGAGCTCTTTGTCTACCATCTTCATCTCGCTGTCAAAAACTGTGAGATGCCGCTCCAGCGACACCCCGTGTTCATCGGTTGTATCAGATAACGCGTAATAATACTCGCCATCGGATACGATATTGCCATTTAGCCTGTAAACGCCATCGTCGGCTGCATTCCGCGAACAGCCGCACAAAAGGCACACCGACAACGCCGCGAACGCCGCCGACAGCCTCCGCGCGCCAAGGCCCTTTCCTGTCATAACCAGTACAGCGACTACGGTTGTTACGATACAAATACCGACAAGCAGCAATGTCTGCGACAGCGGAACCGTAGTATAAAGAAGGAGATCCAGACCGTTCTCGTGCTTATAAAAATCGCCCGTATAATAAGGACTGCCGAGTATCAGTGAGAACGGAGAATAATAGGTGGCGTTTTCTGAATACCGGAAAAGATAGATCCAGACAAAGGTACAGGAAAACGGCACAAACACCGCAAGCGGCAGATTTTTAACAACAAGCGCCAATATAACGGCTACGGACGAAAGAAACAGATAACCGCACAGCTTTGTGAGTTGGATAAGCACAAACGCCTGCAGGATGCTAAGGTTTGTATAGGGCGTATTTTGGAAGCTGTCAAGGTTTGCCACCGACACGCTGAGATGGTCCGCGCCGACCGAGTTTACCACTGCGGCGAATTCTATTCCCGCAAATATAACCCACGCCGAAAAAATGGCAAGGAAGAGTACCGCTGACCTCATTGCCGCCGAACGTCCCGCGCTTATCGTGGTTTTTACAAGCCGGTTCATTTTGCGCTCGTAATAAACCGCCGCCGCTGATATAAAACAGATCAATAATACAAGCAAATTTTCCGATCCCACCGTCATCGCCTTTGCGTCGCCCGCCAAAAGCCAGCGATTTTCCTTATCCGCCGCCGCGACCAAATATTTTTGGTAAAGATATTTGATCGCATCGTATTCGCCCGCGATTTTGTCAACGTTATAAAGGGCCTCCATATATTCCTTGTCGCTTTCGTACCGTCCGGAGTTGTAATCAGCTTCGATTTTCCGGCGAAGCGTGTTTGCCTCGCTGGCGCGTTCATAGAGGTCTAAAATCGCGTCCTCTTTTTCATCGGTCAGCTGCCCGCCGTACAGTGCAATATAGTTTAAATAATAGTTCCGCTGGTTTTTGGTAAGCACGCTGTAATCGGGAACGAACAAGCCTGAAGAATTGAACAGCTTAACCGCGGTGGCAAGAATGAGCAACACCAAAACGTGCTGCTTTATAAACAGTTTTTTAAGTTCAAATAGAAAGAGCATTGCGTTTCCCCCTTTTTAACGAGGTATCCCGAAGGGATATCTCAATTCCAACCTTAAGGCCTACCGTGAACGCCGCAGCCGCGCACAGCACAGTCAGAATGAGTGTCAGCGCGAACGCCGCGTATATGGACAAAAGCGGCATACCGAATACATTCGTGGTCTTATAGGTTTCAAACGCATCGTGCAGCCCGACGAGAGACGTAGGGCTTATATCGACAGGGAGATGCTCCGCTGTGATAACGAGGATAAATCCCGCACACGTGGAAAACAGTATGGAAAACGCATTGGTTTTGCACAGCGAGGAGATGAGCATAACCAGATATGTATAACCGAGAAGAAAAACCACTCTTGCGGCAAACGTAAGCAATATCCCGTCCAGCACCGTCATGTCAAACGGGCAAAGCTCGTAGCACTGCAGCGCATAAAGCGGCGAGAGGAGCCCGTCGGGGCGATAGATAAGGAATGTGTACAACAAATCCACGGCAAGGAACACGCCGCAGGCAGCAATCGTAAAAATACCTGCGGACAGTATTTTCGCTCCCAGAACAGACATTCTTCGCCCCGATGCGTTTATGATCCGGTAAAATCCGTTTTCCCTCTCGCTGGAAACCATGGGCGAAACGGTCAGGACGATTAAAAACATACACAGCAGCACGGAAAACTTGTAATCAAAAAACACATTCCAGCCGCGCTGCACCAGGCATTTGCTGATTGTCCTGCCGCCGTAAAGCCGGGCGATAAGCTCGTTCTCCCGCCTGTCAAAATCGTTTTTCCCCGTATAAAACGCGACATTTTCCAGCGCTGCCTCTTTGATTTGGTTAGAGCGGTTGGCGTAAAGGATCGCGTATCTGTAATCCTCGATCTTAAACTCCAGCAGTATGCTGTCAATGCTTGGAAAGCCCGAGTACGTCCCGTCGATCGGCTCTTTTACATAACCATACTGGTTAAGCGCGCGCTCTGCCTTGGCAAGATCCGCTTTTAGGGCCGCTATCTTCTCATCGGTTATTTCGCCGCCGTAAAGCGCGTTTATTTTGTGTTGTGCGGTTTTGACATAGTCCTTTTCTGCCCTTTGTGTCATTCCGCCGTTCAGATAGTAATACAGCTCATAGGTTTTCACAAAATTTAGCGCGAAAAAAAACAAAAGGCAGATAAAAACAGAGGGTTTTAATATGTATTTTTTGAATTCATTTTTTATCATTGCTAAAGTTCCCCAAAATGATAGATGCACACATCCTCTAATGTCGGACTTGCGTAAACCGCGCCATCGAGCGGCCTGGCGTCGTCCAGCACGCGCACCTTAAACAGGTCGTCCTCGCTTACAATATTGCTCACCCGCCTGGACGACATCAGCTCCATGGCGGTATCATAATCGGTGCGCGCCTCCCAGACCTTGCCGTCGATGGATTTGCAGAGCTCGCCCTGCGGGGCGCAGGTTACCATTTTCCCGTCGTGGATCAGCACAACATGTTTCGCGATAAACGCGATATCGGTGACAATGTGCGTCGCCAGCAGCACGATCCTGTCTTTTGAAAACGAGGAGATGACGTTCCGGAAACGGATTCTCTCCTTCGCGTCAAGCCCTGCCGTCGGCTCGTCAAAAATCAGGATTTTCGGTTCTCCGACAATTGCCTGTGCAATACCCAGCCGCTGCCGCATGCCGCCCGAGTGTGCCCCGATCCTTTTGTCCCTGTCGTCATATAAATTTACCCGCTTCAGTATGTCATCGGCGTATTGCTTCGGGTTGTCGCACCGTATTTTCTTTAACGCCATCACATAAAGGATGAGCTCCCTCGCGGTGAAGTTGGGATAAAAGTCCTGATTTTGGGGCAAAAATCCAAGGCTTTTCGTATAGTCGCGGCTGTCCTTGCCGTCAAACCATATACTGCCGCTGTCGGGCCTTATCACGCCCGTGATGCAGTTGATCAGTGTTGATTTTCCCGCACCGTTTGGCCCCAGAATTCCGTAAACGCCTGTTTCAAACGTAAGCGTGAAGCTGTCAAGCGCCTTTTTGTCTCTGGAATAAGATTTTGTAATTGCATTTAATTTGAGCTGCATAGTTACTCTCCAAAATATTTAATCTGCGGTGAACAGGCGTCTGGTGTCCGTTTTCATCGCCCACTCTTCCCTGCTCAGTCTCCAGTTATTTTCGGCGATGGCAATTGCGTAAACAAAATCGCCCGCCTTCAGATTGTCCAGTGTCATACTGTATTTTGCCACAACCCCCTCTTTTAATTCGGCAGTAACATAATCACAGCCGTCGATCTGCACCGTCTTGTGGTTTACATAAAAATACACCTTAAAAGGGGCGGTTTTTTGGCCGCCGCCATAAAGCAGCAAGGTAATATCCGCTTTCCCGTTCCGGATAACGGGTTTTTCTTTCTCTGTCGAATACAATTCAAAAACAACAAGTTGCCCTAATTCGTGCAGGCTCTCCCGCAAATATTTACTCACCTCGAAATCCTGCTCGGAAAAAAGTTCAAAGGATTTGCCGGAAACAAGCTCGGTGGTTTCACAGTCGCCCTCAAGCTTGAACGGCCTTTGGCTCGCGACAGCCATCCGATGCACAAAATCAGTATGCTCCACAGTGCCGGAAGTCAGGTAAAGCGGGTTGTCTATATGGATAAGCGTCAGCTTAAGATCGTCCTTGTTTGCGAGGTTTTCTTTGGTGATGCGCGGCGTAAAGCATATCGCGTATTCCTTTGTGTCACCGCTTTTTCCCTTATCGATTACCATGGTCGAGGGTTCGGAGCCGTTTAATGTGATGATTTGCGGGGTGCCGCCTACAAACACCAGATACCCGTTGGACCACTCGCGTGCTTCCGTTCGCATTGTCGCGGTGACGCTTATTTCCACCTCTCCCCCGCGATAGGTAACCGCCCCTTCCTCGCCGTAGCTTTCGCCGTTGGCCTTCACCTGCCAACCATCCCAGAAAACACCTGAATTGCAGTGTTTCTCGTAGTCGATATAATCCTCTGTGAAGAATTTGGGGTCTTCCTTACGCAAATGATTGTATCCATCATCCTCTTCGGAATCTGTTGTATTCCCGTTTCCGGTTTTCACTGGGTTTTTTTCGCTAAACGGGTCGGAAACCTCGACGAACGGCGTGCCGCTCTCTGTGTCGTTGCTGTTTAAGGTTTTGTCAGAGTTTGCGCAGGCGCAAAGAGACAGCGCCAACGCTGCATTTAATGCATAACAAACAATCTTTTTCATACAATCCCTCCCAATCAATAGAGTGGAAAAGCAGCATAACCGCTGCTTTACCTGACAACTAGTATGACACTTTTTAATTAACTGCACTTTTTGGTAATATTTCAGTAACCACGGTTTCAGATGCATCAATGTCATCCAAATTCCATTTCCAATGGTATACCACTGGAGTTTCATTGATCTCTTCTAAATATTTGTAGATACGAGTTATCAGTTCATCCTTTGTTTTAACCCGTATGCTCTTCAGCATCTGCCTTGAAAAGCAATATCTTTGCGCGTTGTACAATGATCGCCGGAGTCATGCCGGATTTTACAAGTTTTTCGAGTTTTTCCTTGTGTTCGGTTGTAAGCAACAAAGAAAAGTGTATACAAATAATATACTAGACGTTTACATTGCAAAAGTTTTATGTATGGAAAAATTAGCCCTTAAATTAGTTTCTGAATTGCCTGCTATATGAGTTCCTGTAACCTTGACACGTTCAGCATGACCGTAGGTCACGGAAGCAGTCGTTTGCAGCGAATGCAAGCGATGTCCATCCGCCCAATTACTTTTTATGTAGGCGTCATTGTCTGCGTTTTCAAGCAAAATATCCGCATAAATATAGCCAAATATTTGGTTTTCACTAACCGCACTTGTAGACGCCCAAAAAGTCTTATAATTTGGATCGCTCGCTGTGTAACCGATTTCACCGGTAACCCCATTATCTGTCCCGCTAAGATTCGTACTATTGGTTAATGCATATGTTGATACCATATGCGATGCCATTACAAGTACCGCCAAACTCAAGGCTATAAATTTCTTAATCATTTTCGTTTCTCCTCTCTTTTCTCATTGGATTTACTGCTACATAAATCATATAATCATTAATGATGATATGTATTTATATCGCAAGGAACAAATGATAACAAGCTATTATACGTACAATGGGATCACCTCTATCTACTTTTATCTTAAAAAATGTGCAGATAAAAGCTATTTTGGGTTATCCTATCATAACATTTTTTGATCTGCAATATTATTTCAACCGATAGCACCGATCTGGCAAAATCATTTTCATTTCAACAAAAAGTAATTGTCAAAAGCATATCAAATTGTGTCATTCCTTTTTAGGCGAATATTGCAGATAAAGAAATCTGTTATGCAGTTTATCAGTGTTGATTTTTCCGCACCGTTATTTAATCTGCAGCCTCAAGTTTGAACGGTCTATGTTTGAGCCTCGCTATACTATGCTTAAAATCAAAATGCTCCACAATGCCAGAGGCTGAGTAAAGCGTATCGAATACTCCTTTGTGTCATTCTTCTTTCCTTCAAGAATCACGAGAGGATTTGCGGAGTGCTGCTTATAAACGATAGGTCTGATAAATCTGATTCCAGAGCAGTCTGTTCTCTGGCTCGGAACAGTTACTTGTCAATTAATATTGGTTATGGTATCATGGTGCTGAGGTCATGAGATTTATTTACAGATATTAATATAGTAGAAAGAGGAAGCGCTATGATTAACGAGACTTACAAAGCGATGCTGAGCGGGAAGTCCATCATCCGCGAGCTCAGCGAGTACGCGACGGCGCGGGGGAAGGAAATCGGATACGAGAATGTCTTTGACTACAGCCTGGGCAATCCCAGTGTCCCCTGCACGGATCATTACACGAGGGGGATGATTGAGCTCCTCGAGAACGAGAATCCCGTCGCGATCCACGGCTACAGCCCCTCCCTCGGAATTGAGCAGGTGCGGGCGACCGTGGCGGAGAGCCTGAACCGCAGGTTCGGCATGGACTACGAGGCAAAGCATATTTTTATGGCGTCCGGTGCGGCGGGAGCATTAGCGCACGCGCTGCGGGCGACGACAAAGCCGGGGGATGAGGTGCTGACGTTTGCGCCCTGCTTTCCGGAGTATTTTCCGTATGTGAACACCACCGGGGCGGTGCTGCGCGTGGTTCCCGCGGATGTAGAGAGCTTTCAGATCAATTTTGATGAGCTGGAAAAGGCGCTTACTCCCAATGTGGCGGCCGTGCTTATCAACACGCCCAACAATCCGTCCGGCGCGGTGTACAGCGAGGATACGATTCGGCGGCTGGCGGACATGCTGGCGGATAAACAGCGCGAATATGGACATGATATTTTTATCATCAGTGACGAACCCTACCGGGAGATTGTCTTTGACGGGAAAACGGCGCCCTATGTGAGCCGGTTTTATGACAATTCGGTGTCCTGTTACTCGTTCTCCAAGAGTCTGAGTCTGCCGGGGGAGCGTATCGGCTATGTGGCAGTCAATCCCCGCTGCACGGATGCGGACATTTTTGCCGTAATCTGCGGGCAGATCAGTCGGGGCATCGGGCACAACTGCCCGCCGTCAAGCGTCCAGCTCGGCGTGGCGAAGGTGATCGACGAGGTCAGCGACCTTGCCGTCTATGAGACGAACATGAACCTGCTGTATGACGCGCTGACCCGCATCGGGTTTGAGGTCGTGCGGCCGGGCGGAACCTTCTATATTTTTCCGAAGGCTTTGGAGCCGGACGCGAACGCTTTCTGTGAGAAGGCAAAAAAATATGACCTGATTTTGGTTCCGTCGAACAACTTCGGCTGTCCGGGATTTTTCCGCATGGCGTACTGTATCGACACGGAGAAGGTTAAGCGTTCCATCCCGGTGTTGGAGCGTTTTGCCAAAGAAGAGTACGGATTGTAAGAGGGCGGTTCCAGCCGGCGGTGCAGGAGGCTGTGGACGGGATAGAATTGGGAAGGAAGAACGGCGGACTGCCGGGGGATAACATGAGAACAGCAACCAGATGGAAGAGAATGACGGCGGTACTTTTGACGCTTGTGCTTGTTGCTGCGGCGGCGCCGTGCCGGGTGCAGGCGGAGGAATACTGGCCGGAGGGGCCGGAGATCACCTGTCCCAGTGCCGTTGTTATGGAAGTGAACACGGGGACGGTGCTCTACGCGAAAAACAGTCGCGAGCGGCTGTACCCCGCCAGTATCACGAAGATCATGACGGCACTGCTTGCGATTGAGAACTGCAGGCTGGACGAGACGGTGGTCTTTTCCAAAGATGCGGTCTATAAAAATGAGGGCAATACCTCGCACATCGCCCGGGACTATAACGAGGAGATGACGATGGAGGATTGCCTGTTCGCAGTCCTTCTGATGTCTGCCAACGAGTGTGCATACGCGGTGGCAGAGCATGTGGGGGCAAAGCTCGGCGGCGATTACAGTACCTTTATCGACCTTATGAACACGCGGGCGAAGGCACTGGGCTGTGAGGATACGCATTTCAACAACTGCAACGGGCTTCCGGATGAGGAGCACGTTGTCAGCGCCCATGACATGGCGTTGATTGCGTCGGAGGCGTACCGCAACGAGACCTTCCGGATTATCTCCGGAACCAAGAGCTACACGATTCCGCCGACAAACAAGCATGAGGATCCCACTTACTGCTATAACCACCACAGGATGATTTATCCGTGGAAGGGCGAGCGGAGATATCTGTGGGAGAATGCCACCGGTGGCAAGACCGGCTACACCAACGCGGCGAAAAATACGCTTGTGACATATGCAGAGAAGGACGGGCTGACATTGGTATGTGTCGTGATGCGCGCTGATGCGCCGAATCATTATCAGGACACGCGGACGCTCCTTGATTATTGCTTTGAAAATTTTCACGCGATGAACATCTCGGAGAACGAGACGAGGCTGGAGAGCGGGAATCTGGAAAATACCGGAATCCTCAATGACAACGGCGCCTTTGTGTCGCTCGATCAGAATGCGTATATTGTGATGCCGCGCGCTACGGAATTCACGGATGCGGCTTATGAGCTTCTCAAATCCGGAGACACAGGTGATTCTATGGCGCGGCTGACATACACATACCGCGAGCGGATGGTCGGGCAGGCAAAGATCGTCGTCACGAAAGCGACGGTTGAGCGGGACAGTTTTTATCAGCCGGAGATTGTGCCGGAGCCTCCGGCGGACGATGTCCGTGTGATCGAGCTGAAGCCGGAGATAATCGCGCTGGCGGTGCTGGGGCTCGTGGTGCTGGTCCTGTGTGTGTATTTCGGAAAGAAGCTATATGATAATTTCTATGTGATCCGTCATCGCAGGGAGGTTCGCAGGATGCAGAAGGAGCGCTTTAAGGTGAGGGAGAGCAGAAAACGTTACCGCAAAAGAGATCGCATTTTTAAATAGAAATAAACGACAAAAAAGACATCATTTTGAGACATGTATGACAAAAACCGACAGGATATATGCGAAATATCCTGTCGGTTTCTTCTTTTTCGACATTCAAAAATGAGGGTTAAATTATCAGACTATTTAGCAGGACCAGAAGGAGGCTCCGGTTTTCCGTGTAGATAAGCACGCCGTTTGCCGTTTCAACGAGGGTCAAAAACTTGCCCCGAAAGGTGACGGAATTCTGCAGCGTGTGGATCAGACATGCACGCATGTGGACGTCCGCTTCCAAAAAGACCGTTTCCGTCTGTTCCATCGGATGGACTCTCACATGGGCCTGCGAGAAGAGCTGAATGATCTCCTTCTCCTGTCCGAACTGCTCCACAGTCTTGTTCACAATAAAATATCCCTGCTCGTCCCTCGGCATGTCAAGTGCTTTCACCGCGCGCTGGACCTGCTTGGTCAGGGCATCGGAGGCCGGGTATAGCGACTCAAAGTAAGAGAGAAAGTCGGAGGCGGATTTAAAGTGCCGGTTGCTGCCGTGCTCTAAGACCTCCGTCATCAGGATTCGCTTAATGGTGTGCTCGCAGGTCTTTCGCGAGGGATTTTTGCGGAGGGAGGATGAGTGGTTCATAGGGATCTCCTTTTTGTGTCCATTTTTCTATAAGATGATACCAACGTCAAAACATGTTTTCGTGCGAGCACGAAACAGTTCTGACCTTGTGACCCTGGTATCATACATAGTATCATAAATGAATATGCCCGGCAATATGCAGGAAAAAATGTGAATAGTAACAATTAATTGGTTATGATCCGCATGTATTGACTTAGTTTCAAAAGTGTCGTAAAATAGTAGAGAAATACCACTATAATCATGATGGAGCGGAAAAATGTCAGAAAATAACAAGAAGATAAAATCTGCGGAGTCCGCGCTGCAGGAGGTATTGGACTTTATCGAGGCGCACGGCGGGATCGTGAAAAAGGAACAGTTCGCCGAGTTGGACGTGGACTATAGGCGCATACTGGATTTTGTGGAGGCGGGCAAGCTGATTCGGGTCAAAAGCGGATACTATACGGATCGGATCGACCGATTTACTGAGGAAGAGCTGATTGCGCGCCTGTTTCCGGACGCCAGGTTGTGTATGGACAGCGCGCTATATGCTTACGGCTACATCAGCAAAAAGCCCTATGGCTGGCATCTGGCGGTAGACAAGAATACATCCAAGTCCAGATTTCGGCTGGATTACCCGAAGGTGATCCCTTATTACACCGAGCCGGAGGCGCTTGAAATCGGGAGCGTCCAAATGGAGCTGTGGGGGCATACCTATCAGATTTATGACCGGGAGCGGGTCATCTGCGACTGTCTGAAATACGAGGCAAAGCTGGAACGCGAGGTTTTCAAGGAGGCGATCCAGTCTTACATTGCCGACGACGAGAAGGACATCTCCGCCCTTCTGGAATACGCGGGAGAGCGGCGGGTCGTGAAGAAGGTGCAGGCGCTGATCGGAGTGTGGCTGTAATGAAGGTGGGTGTCAATGAGGCGGCGGAGCTGAAAGCCATTGAGGAGCAGACACAGATCCCTTTCGCGGACCTTCTGTGCGTCTACGCGCTGGAGGATTTCATGCTTCGGATCGGCGGCTCGGACTACAGGGAATATCTGTGGCTTACGAGCGACCGGATGCTTGGGGAAGCTGCGTACCGCAAGGGAGGCGGCGTCGCACTCGATTATACCTATCACAAGGACAAATACCCGCCCGCGGCAGAGCTTATGGTTGCAGGGCAGGTGCTTAGCCCGGCGCTGGCAGAGCAGATGCTGAGAGAGGTACTCATGGTCGAAAATAAGCGAGGAATACGCTGGGAGGGCCGGGTGTTCGGCGTGCCTGGTGCAGTGACGATCGAGCTGAGCGCCGACTACAAGGATATGCAAATGCCGCTGACGGTGGAGATCCGCCAGATCGAGATCACCAACCAGAGGCCGGAGACAAAAAGCCTTGCGGCGTTGACGATTCCCGGGGCGGAGATCGTATACCGGGTTTATTCGTGCGAAAATCAGGTGAGCTGTGATCTGTTCGAGATCTTGGAAAAGCTGGAGCTGATCGGGGATATGGGCGCATACTGCCGCGTCTATCAGGCGTTAAAGACACAACCGCTGAGCGGGCGCTACCTCATCGAGGAGCTGGAGGCATTTGCCGGACACAAGCCAAAGGTGAAGCAGGAGCGGAGAATCGCGCAGCTTGCGGGCTATCGGAATTACACCTACATGCGAAAGCGCTGGGAGCAGTATGTGAAGAGGCAGCAGGCGTCAGAGGTGCCATGGGAGGAGGCGCTTGACCTGATCCTTGCACTGGCGGAGCCGATATGGAAGAGCTTCTGCGGCGGGGAGGTTTTTCTGGAGGACTGGATGCCGGAGCTGGGAAGATTCATATGATTGCGAGGTTTGTCATGCTGGAACAGAAATTACAACAGCTTGCGCAGAGTGATTGTTACCCGTTTCATATGCCGGGGCACAAGCGGAAGCCGTTTTCAGATTTCCCGAATCCTTACGCCATAGACATTACGGAGATTGACGGCTTTGACAATCTGCATCATGCGCAGGGGCTCCTGCGTGAGGAGCAGGAGCGGGCGGCAGAGCTCTATAGCTCTAAGCACAGCTTTTTTCTGGTGAACGGGAGCACCTGTGGGATTCTTGCGGCGGTCAGCGCGGCAGTCCGGCGGGGAGGGCGGGTTCTCGTCGCGCGCAACAGCCACAAAGCCGTGTACCATGCGCTCGAGCTGCGCCAGCTCGTCCCGGCCTATGTGTACCCGAAAGTCACAAGCAGTGGTCTGCAGGGGCAGATCCGTGCGGAGGACGTCCGGCGGGCGCTCGACGAATACCCGGATATCCGGGCGGTGGTGATCACCAGCCCCACTTATGACGGTGTGGTGTCGGATGTGGCTGCGATCGCGGAGCTTGCGCACGGCCGGGGGATTCCCCTGATCGTCGATGAGGCGCACGGCGCACACTTTGGCTTTCATGAGGCGTTTCCGGAAAATGCGACGCGGCTTGGGGCGGACGCGGTGGTTATGAGCGTTCACAAGACGCTGCCGGCATTTACACAGACCGCGCTTTTGCACCTTTGCAGCGAGCGGCTTGCGGTGGAGGAGGTCGCCCGTTTTTTGCAGATTTATGAGACCAGCTCTCCCTCTTATGTGTTGATGGCGGGCATCAGCCGCTGTGTGCACATGCTTGCGGAGCCGTCCGCGCGGGAGCTGTTTGACGCCTATGCGAGGAGACTTGCGGCGTTCCGGGAGCAAATGCGAGGACTTGCGCATCTGCGCGTGCTTGGCGCGGAGGACTTTGCGCCGGAGGAGGCATTTGCCTTTGATCCGGGAAAGCTGATTCTTTATACCGGAGATTCCGGTATGAGCGGAAACAGGCTTGCGGAGAGGCTCTTGGAGAAGTACGGCCTGCAGATGGAGATGTCGGCCCCCACTTACGCGCTCGCCATGACCAGTGTCATGGATCAGCCCGAGGGCTTTGCGCGGTTAGCCGCGGCGCTGGAGGAGCTGGACGACGCAGCGGATGAGGCAGAGGAGCCGGATGCGGCAACAGGGGGAAAGGCGAACGGCATGCAGACGACCGCGGGGGAAAAGGCGAGCGGCGTGCGGACGGCAGCGGGAATCTACCGGGAGCAGGAGCGGTGTATGGAAATCAGTGCAGCAGTCGAGGCAGGGCGGGAGGCCGTGCCGTTTGCCGCGGCCGAAAACCGCATCAGCGCGGATTATATTTATCTGTACCCGCCGGGGATTCCGATTCTCGTGCCGGGGGAGCGCATCAGCAGAGAGACACTCGCGGATCTTGCCGAATGCAGGCGAATGGGCCTGCAGGTAGAGGGGCTTGCAGAGGCCGATGCAATTCAAGTTGTGAAATCGTAATAATTATTGTATAAT
The DNA here is from genome assembly GCA_964636375.1 of uncultured Lachnobacterium sp. GTDB lineage: Bacteria > Bacillota > Clostridia > Lachnospirales > Lachnospiraceae > Roseburia. The sequence goes on from CAZWRT010000024.1 coordinate 34,764, forward strand.
AGTTAGAGGAAACATCTATGGGCAAAATCTATTGTGTGATGGGCAAGAGCTCCTCCGGCAAGGACAGCATTTACCGCGAGCTTTTGCGGCGGGGCGGACTGCCGCTTGAGGCGATTGTCCCCTACACGACCCGCCCGATCCGGGAGGGAGAGATTCCGGGGAAGGATTACATCTTCTGTGACGAGGAGAGGGTACAGCAGCTGGAGGACGAGCGGCGGATCATAGAGCTGCGCGCATATCAGACAGTGTACGGGGTCTGGAAGTATTTCACCGTCGATGACGGGCAGATCGATCTCGAAAACCGGAGTTATCTGTATATCGTGACTCTGGAGGGCTATATCAGGATTCGGGAATATTTCGGCGCGCACAGGGTCGAGCCGATTTATATTGAAGTGGAGGACGGCGAGCGCCTGATGCGGGCGATCGCGAGGGAGCGGCAGCAGCCGGTTCCGCAGTATGAGGAGATGTGCCGCAGGTTTCTTGCGGACGCCGGGGATTTTTCCGAGGAAAAGCTCATGGAGGCGGGCGTTACCGTTCGGTTCGCCAATGAGGAGTTCGAGGAGACTGTCCGCAGGGTGAGCGAGTATATCCGGGCAGAAGAGAAAAGTCAATCATGAGGGAAGTATATGAAAGTCAATGAGATTAATCAGGTGACGCAGATTCCGGAGACCACAAAGACAGCGGAAGCGGACGGCTCCTTCAAATTTACGCTGGCGAGCGCCATTACGGACGCCGAGCTGCAGGCAA
>CAZWRT010000025.1:0-35282 GCA_964636375.1 uncultured Lachnobacterium sp.
CTCCCGGCGACACAAGGCATTCGTCCAATGACGCGCTGATCGGCAGGGCATACTCCGTGATGGAGGGGTACACATAGCCGGACAGCACCTTATAGTCATAGAGATTCCTGTACGCCGCCAGCTCCGTGCTCGCCAGGGCATTGACCGGCTCGACGAGTTCGATCTCCTGCGTATCCTGCATCACCTGCACGCTGCCGCAGCCCGCGGTCTCCGCCAGCATGCACGCCAGCGCTAACCCAATTGCAATCCTTCTCTTCTTTCTCATTTTAATATTACCTTATCCCCCTCTTTTAAGCCATCCGTAATTTCCACATAGGAATCCCCGTGCAGTCCGGTCGAAATCCACTGCACTTCCCGCACTCCGCCGTCTCCGAGCACATAGACATAGGATTTTTTGTCTGCCTCGTGCACTGCGTCGCCGGGAACCGCGAGAACCTGATTCCTCTCGCCCAGTTTCAGCGTGACATCCCCCGTGCGCCCCATTTCCAGCTCAATTTCCTCGTTCTCGTCCGCAAGGGTAAAGTACATCTCCTCCTCCCAGGTATCGCGCTGGTAGGGAACCAGCTCGTAGGTGCCCGCGCCCTTTCCGGTGGAAATCACCATCTCAAAGGGTTTCTGATCCGGGAAGTAATCCCGATACTCCGTCGCCTTCGAGACAAACACGCTGTGACTGTCATCAATCACCTTGAGGATGACCTCTCCCGCCTTGGATAGGGAGCCCTCCAGCCCGTCCTTCAGGTAGGAAACCGTCCCGTCCATTCCCGCATAGAGGTATGCCTTTGCCTTCTCCGCCTGCAGGTTTTTCAGGCGCATGTTCTCTACCTCAAGATCGTCCTGATAATCCTCGATCTGGTAGCGGTACTGCCTTCGGATCGCCGCCAGTGCCTCATCCTTCGCCTTCTTCGACTCCTCCGTCTCCTCATTCGCCGCGTACTGCTGATTCAGCATCCGGATGTCCATGTCCTGGCTCTCGTTCACATGCTTAAGCAAAAGCTGATTGTGCTTAATCTGATACTGCAGATTCTCGATATCCGTATCGATGCTCTCTGTCACCAGCTCCGCCAGAAGCTGGCCCTTGACAACCGTATCCCCCTTCTCCACATAGATTTTGGCGATCTCCTTGTTGTCCATCTCGAAGGATAGCTTCTCGTCGTTGACCTGCCGGTACTCGCAGCTGATGCGGTGGGTTTGGAGAACATCCGTGACCGACACTGCCACAAGTGTGTAGTTGGTCTGTTCCTCCTGTTCGAGGATCACCGGGTCATCCCCCTCGGCCGCACTGTTGGCGCAGCCCGACAGCATCACAGACATCGCGAGGATCAGCGCTCCTTTTCCCATCTTTCTTCCTGTACTTTTTAACATTACCCCATACTCCATCCTGAATTGTCTTAACTATATGTCATATAATAATTTAAATTTGTTTGCGGAAATCGAAAATATGCTGGACATTTTCCGATCCGCGTGGCATGATAAACAAAAACTAACCATATTAAGCAGAAAGGCGGTATTTCCATGCTGAAAAAAATAATTATGATCTGGATCGGAATGATCTTCCTGTTACTCGATACCAAACTGGGCGGCCTGATTTTTTATCCGGCATTCGAACCCTTCGATGCTGCCGCTCCCGAAACCGTTGACATGATCATCGGCCACCTGATCGGAGACTCGGTAAAAATCGATATCTTCTCCGATGTTCTTGGCTGTCTCCTCATCCTGATCCCGGCAAGCGCGATCGTGAATAAAAACATGAAGCTTCTCACCGAAGCGGAACAGGAAGGGGGAAAGCTCCCTGTTGTCTACAAGCTGATGAAGAAAAACAACCGGGCGTTCCGCGCCTTCTTGCTCGGGCTCATAACGCTCATCCTCTACACCGGCTACCAGCTCATGCCCTTTGTGTTAAACGGCGAGCAGCGCTACCAGATCGGCTATTTCTGGTACATCATCCTCATCTTCTTCAAGTGCCTGACCTTTATTCAGGCGGGGCTCATCTGCTGCGACGCGCAGGAGAGCGTCCAGAACCATATGTGGAACAATGTGGTCACCATCTTTATCCTGCTGTCCGCGTTTGCCGGATTCGTCCGCGCCATGTCCTACTTCTACAACCTGCCGGGGACGACCGCCATCTATTACACAGTGCAGCTCTTCTTCGGGCTGCTCTCCACGATTATGTACTGGATGCACTGGGATGACATCCGGGAGGCAAATGAGGTGTCCCGCTAGGGACATCTCATTTCACAATGACCTTCGTTGTAACCTCCAGAAACTCATCTCTCACGTCCAGCTCCTCCGTCACGTCCAGCCTCGGCTCCCCGTCCATGTCAAAATGCACCCGGCGGATGCCGCTGCTGCGCACGCCCTCCGTTCCCGGCCTCGCGTGATAAGTATTCCAGACAACGCCGTCCTCGTCGATCACATAGGCGTTGTGCCCGGTTCCGTACTCGTTCTCCACACTCCGCGATGTGAGGATCGGGTAGTTTTTCTTGTGCCAGTTTCCAGGCTCCAGAAGATCCTTTCCCTTATCAATCGACAGCAGACCCACCACGTAGGAGGTGTCCACCGCCGCCGCGGAGAAGGTCAGATAGAGCTTATCGCCCCGGATCAGCGCAAACGGTCCCTCCTCGACAAAGGTGTGGTTGTTGCCCCAGCCGTAGTCCGGCTTGGACAGGATCACCGGGTCGGTCAAAAGCTTCCACGGCTCCTTCGGGTTTAACTTGGCAATGTAGAGCCACGCGCCCAGATCCTTCGGACGAAACTGCCTCTGCGACCACACCACATAGTAGTCGCCCTCCCAGAGGAAGCAGGTCATATCCAGAGTGATCACTTCCCCGGCCTTGCAGAGCTCGCTTCCGTCCTTTCGCTCAATGCGCCGCGGTCTCGACCAGTCCTCATGGCACGCAGGATTGCCGCCCTCCCGCAGCTCCATCAGGCAGCTCTCCTCCCAGAAGAATTCGCCGGTCGTCGCCGCGTGGAAAATGTAGAGCCGTCCCTCGATCTCGTGGAACTCGGGAGCCCAGAGAAGCCCGCCGATCTCCGGGTAGGTAGAGGAATCCAGGATCAGTTTCTCCTCGGCGTCCACAAGGCCCGCGATCGTGGATGCCTCGCGGATATAGAGCGTGTGGTTGTTGTCCGCGTCATTGGTGGCGATAAAGTAGTAATTCTCCCCCCACTTCGCCACGCAGGGATCGGCGCGGTTGAATGCCACCGGGAACGGGAAGTGCTCGCGGCATATTCTTCCCCGAACCGGATATTCTCCCTTTTTCGTGAAATCAATGTCCGGGATTTCCCAGTCCACGCGCTTTTTCACGGTGGTTCCGTCGCTGTAGCGCGCCTCTGCGCGGCAGCTGTCGAGCGCCGCCCTCAGAGCTTCTGCGCCATCCGCCTCTATCGTCTCCGGCACAGCCACCGCAAGGTTGACCGGAGTCAGTAATTTCTTTTCCAGATAGTCCGCCTGCGCATCCGTGATGGACACGGCGTTGTGGCACACAATGCCCTCAATTCCCGCACATGCCTGCCCGTCAAAGGCAATCGTCTCCACAGCCTTCGGGAAACCGCCGCCGCTTTCGGGAGCATCGTTTTCTCCAAGCTGCTCTGCTTTCCCGTCCGTCTTTAAGCTGCGGATATCCGCCGTATACGCCGAATACCAGCCCCCTCCTGCGCACCACCACAGGCGGTAAGTGTCCGTATCCCTGTCATAATTGCAGCAGACCGCCTCGAGCGTCTGCGCGTCCAGCGTGATCAGTCCGAGCTCATCGTAGTCGATAAAGTCCTGTGTCACAAAGACAATCGCACAGCCCTTCGACTCGTCATCCTCCTCCCCGTCACCCATGATCCGCACTGCAATGATGCCATAGCTGCCGTCCTTCATGGGAAAGACGAACGGGCAGCGGATGCTTTTCGGATTCAGAGAGCCGTCCCCGTTCTCCGTCGCCTTCGCAAACAGAACGCCGGAATTGTGGTTAAGCGCCGTAAAGCTGCCGTCCTCATTCTGCAGGGCGAGATGCATGCTGTACGCCAGCCTCGGGTCATAGAGCACATTGTCGATCGGTGTTCTTGTATAATTCAGCAATACTTTTGACATCGTTTCCCCCTCCTGTCTTATGGGTTTTATGTCTATTTTCTGCGGATGATGACTGTTTCTGCCACCACCGCTTTCGCGTACTTTTCCTGCCCATCGGCAAGACTCGTCTCCACTCGCTGCTCTTTCTCACTCCACGCAAATCTTGTCAGCGCATACTCCCCGTTTTCATAGCCGTAGCCGTCACCCGCGTCCTCGTAAAGCTCGCAGGATGCATCCCTGCCGGCGTAGACACGAAGTGTTACACGCTCTGTCGCTCCGGCGGCGGACTGTGCCGGCCGTCCCATGGTGAGGATACTGCCCTCCCGCACAAAGAGCGGAATTTTCTCTAACGGGGCGTCCGCCTCTATCCACTGGCCGCCCTCATAATACCGGTCCGTCCAGTAGTCGTACCAGCCCCCGCCCTGCGGAAGATAGACGCGCCGTGTCTTTTTCGCGCTCTCTACGGGCGCGGAACATGCCTCATAGTACATAGGCTGTGTGACCGGGCAGACCATCAGGGCGTTTCCGAACATATACTGATCCGCAATCTTATGCACTTCCGGATCTTCCGGGAATGCAAATGCCAGAAGGCGGATGAGCGACTCATCCCTCCGCCAGACGAGTCCCGCCTGCGTGTAGATACAGGGCATGAATTCATATCTCAGCCGGTTGCATGTGACGAGTGCATCATAAAACGGATCTCCCTCCCCGCCGAACTGCCAGAGCTCCCGCCTGCAGTCCGTCCCGTGTCCGCGGAACACGGGCAGAAAACACTCCCACTGGCTCCAGCGCACGTAGAGCTCGCGGTAACCCATGTCTTCTGTGGTATCGTTGTAATCCCCGTCCCAGTACCACGGTGCACCATGCTTCACGAAAAACGCGCCGATGTCCGTGGTCCAATACGGCAGTCCCGATGCACAGAAATTAAGCCCCGCCGCAATCTGGCGGCGCAGCGTATCCCAGGAGGCGCCGATATCGCCGGACCAGAGCACCGTGCCATAGCGCTGCTGTCCGGTGTAGCCGCTCCTTGTCAGATTCATCACCCGCTTGGATGCAAAGTCTGTCAGCCCGGAGCTTCTCTGCCCCTCATACAGCGCCTGCGCGTGATACAGACAGTAGGCGTTGGTTTTGTCCGTCGGCAGATGATTCTCCAGACTCCGGCAGTATGCCGAATATAACGCCACCGGTTCCTGTCTGACAAAATGGTTCCACTCCGGCGTGACAGGCTCACTGGAGTCGCACCACCACGCGTCTACTCCCTTGCCGTAGAGCGCGTCCTGTACCTGCTTCCAGTAGAGCTGCCGCCCCTCTTCGGACAGGGCGTTGTAGATCTCGCTCCCCGGAAGGAGCAGCCCCCTCTCTTTAAATTTCTGAAAATCCTCGCAGTTTGCACTCATGTTGGGCCAGATGGACATCATAAAATGCACATCCTTTTTGTGGAGCTCTTCCACCATCGCCGCGGGATCGGGGAACCGCTTCGCGTCGAAGCTCTTCTGCCCCCACTTGCCGTCCTCCCACGAGCACCAGTCCAGAACCACCGCATCCAGCCCCAGCCCTCTTTTGCGGTACTCCTCCGCTACGGCAAGGATCTCGTCCGCCGTTTCATAGCGCTCCTGCGACTGCAGGTAGCCAAACGCCCACCTCGGCAGTAACGCGGCCTTTCCGGTCAGCCTCCGGTATCCCTTGATCACACCGTCCATATCCGGCCCCAGAATGAAGTAATAGTCCAGCTCCTCATCCGCCTCCGTGTAAAGGTAAGAGCCATAGGCCGTGTCCGAAAAAATCATGGGGCTGTATGTATCCATCAGAATGCCGTACCCAAGGCCGGACACCAGCATCGGAACCGCAATTTTCCGGTTGCCCTGATGGAGAAAAAGCATCTGTCCCCGCAGGTTGAAAATGCCCTCCTCATGCTGTCCCAGCCCATAGAGTGCCTCCCCGTCCTGCCAGTCAAGCCAGAGTCTCGTGTGGAAAAGACTGCCATCCTCTATCTTGTCCGCATTGCGCACCACGGTCTTCTCCCCGTCCGCAGTACTCACCTTCTCCGTGGTAACCGCGCCGCCCTCCGCGATGCGGTACACCGGAAACTCCTCCAGCTCCTTGCTGTTCGTTTCGCGCTCGGAGAGCAGCCGGTTTCCCTGCGCGTCACAGTAAACGAAGGAAGCCGTGGCCTTCTGTATCAAAATCCGGATGTCCTGCGTCGCGAAGCATAACTGATCCTCCGTCTCGGAGACGCTCCAGTTTTGATCCACGGCATCATTCGTGATCCCCGCACTTTTTGCCTCGGAAAAAGCTTCCCTCTGCGTAAAGGTGATTCTTACAATCCCCGGCTCCTTGGCAGTAAGTCGGTATCTGCCCGCCTCAGAAAACAGATACAGGCCATCCTCTCCCTTTTCATATCCGGTAACCACCCGGCTTTTTGGTGGAATTACTGACAGCATCCTACTCCTCCCCTTCTTCCAGGCGGGACAACATCCGCCCGATCAGCATCGTCATAAAAGGTGACTCCTTTGCAGGATTTTTAGGCTGCGGCCCCTCGGTCTTAAAGATCATGCCAAACGGCGTCTCCCCCGTGTAGGGTTTCCATTCCGGCATCGCCGTCCCGTCCGCATCCTCCCCGTTCGGGTCGCCCGTCTTTACAAAGTTGCACCAGTAGTTGCACATCTTACGCGCCAGATCATAGTGCTGCCCGTGATAGGGTCTCCAGCACTTCGCCAGCGTCTCAAAGAAAAACCACAATTCCACGGAGTGAAAGTTGCCCGGATGATCCCAGCCCGGAATATCCACATCAAAGCAGTAATAATACGTTTTCTTTCCGATCGCCTGCCGCCTGAGCGCCAGCGCCTTGACGGTGGGCTCAACACTGCACACTTTCGCAAAGCTGCCCTCTCCACACTCCTTCGCCTCTTTCAGGGCTAAAAATTCCTCCGCCTGATCCCCGAAAATTTTCTCTGCCTCCGCGCGCAGGGCACTCTCGCTCGATGCATTGATCACACTGATAAATTCGTCCGAGGTATTTCCTGCCATGATTTCGGCGTCCACACACCTGCCCTCCGCGATCAGTGCGTAGGGATCTCCCACATAGAAGCAGTTGTCCAGCACGGATAGCATCCGCGGGTGTGTCTGGACAAACTCCCCGTACTTCGCAAGAATATGGAATGCATCCAGTTTTCTGGCCTCCGCGAGGCTTGATGCGCCGAGAAAAGCAAAGAAATCCTCTCCGTTCTTCTCTGCCGATGCAAGCGGTTCCGGCGCGCCGAAATTGTCCGGATAGTAGGGATTGCGGATCATCCCGCTCTGGATGATCGCTCTCTGGAACAGACCGGTATTGCCGGGGCATGCAAGCTGCGCCATCACGCTTCCGCCTCCTGCGGACTGTCCGGCGATTGTGATGCACTTCGGATCGCCGCCAAATGCCGCAATGTTGCGGATAACCCACTTTAAGCCCGCCTGCTGATCCAGATTGCCGAAGTTGGACGGCGCATCCGGCTGCTGTGCGGTGAGCTCCGGGTGCGCCAGAAATCCGAACACATTGAGCCGATAGTTGACCGTCACCACCACGACTCCGCGGCGGGCGATCCGCTCTCCGTCAAACTCCATCTCCGCCGGGTATCCCCACTGCAGGCCGCCGCCGAAATACCAGATGACCACGGGGCGCCGTTCACTGTCATCCTTCGCTCCGGTCCAGATATTCAGATACAGGCAGTCCTCACCCATCGCAATATCCGGATCGACATGCCACTCCCTGCAGTAAATATCGTCTCCGAGCCCCGGCGTATCCTGCACGGAAATCGGAGCAAAGCGATATGCCTCCCGGACGCCTTCCCAGTCCGGACATGGCTGCGGCGCCCTCCAGCGGTTTTCTCCCACTGGTGGCGCCGCAAACGGAATCCCTTTAAAGGCGGTGATCCTCGGATCAGCCGCCTCGATTCCACGCACATAGCCGTTTTCAGTCTTTACCTCTCGAATCAATGTAACCCCCCTTTTCTCAGCGGAACAACACGCAGTTTCCGCTCTCTCTGTAATACCTTACCCTCTCCTCCAACGCCTCGCGCTCACAGCCAAGCTGCTTTGCGAGACAGGTCATACATAAAAACCGGTCTGCATTTCTGGAGACCAGTTTCATGTATATGCCTCTGTCATCCGCCGAAAGCGTCGTCTGACATTCCATGCATAATCCGTGTTCGTCCATGGACTACACCAGCCTGCCGCGAAGAATCAGGCAGTCGTGTGCGTCCACCGTCACCGCCAGACGCTCCTGATAGGTTCCAAAGTCCTTGTCCGCCCAGCAGTCATAGAATGAGAGCTTTCTTCCGGACGCATAGGAAATTCCCATATCCCAGAATTGAAGAGAAATCTCTCTCTTGTCATCGCTCAGATTGAAAAATCCTACGGCCAGCTCGCCGTTTTGCAATACCTTGACGAGGATAAACACCTCGTTTGTCTGGAACCACTGCGGCTCCGGCTTTACGCGGTAGCACCCCCTTGCCTCCGCGTCCTGGTTAATTGCAATCAGCCTCGGATTCTTTAAAATTTTCTCTGTCTCCTCATCCGCCTTGCGCAGGTCACACCCGATCATGAGCGGAGATCCCATCAGGCACCAGAGACTGAAATGCGTCTTGTACTCGGTGTGGGTACAGCCGCCGATCTTGCCGATAAAGTCGTTGTTGCTTCCCCCGAACATACCGACCACCAGCATATCCATGTCGTTGTGGCAGTAGTTTCCGGTGTACGCGCTCTTCTCGATCTGCGAGATCGCGATATTTTTGATGGACCCCCAATTGTCCTGAATGTCGCCGGTTGAGCGGTACATATGCGCGCCGGAGGAACGAATCCAGTCGTGTACACCGTCCGCGCCCCAGTTGCATGCGGAGAAAAGAATGTCCCTGCCGCAGTTTTTGAGCGCAAGGCTCATGCGCCGGTACAAAAGCTCGCCGTCCATATTTCTCGGCTTGAAACAATAATCGTATTTCAGGTAATCCACTTCCCACTCCGCGAGCTGCGCGGCGTCGGAAAACTCGTGTTCAAAGCTGCCGGGATACCCCGCGCAGGTGTGTGTGCCTGCGCAGGAATACATGCCGAATTTCAAGCCCTTACTGTGAATATAATCCGCGAGCGCCTTCATTCCGCTCGGGAACTTGGCAGGGTCAGCTACCAGCCTGCCGTGCGCGTCGCGCTCTTTTAAGCTCCAGCAGTCATCGATCACGATATACTCGTAGCCGGCGTCCTTATACCCCTTTTCCGCGATAATGTCCGCAATCTTTTTAACCAGTTCCTCATTGATATCCCAAGTAAAGGTATTCCAGGAATTCCAGCCCATCGGAGGCAGGAATCCCATTCCGCTCTTCATCATAAACCCCCCTGTTCTTTTACATGTCAAACTTGCCGATAATGTCGTTGATCTGCTGGGTGTTCGTCTGGTTCTCCTCCATCAGGCTGTTGATGTTCTCAACAATGGAGTTCGTGACATCCGCTTTTTCAACAATATTTTTGATACCGTTCTCGTTGTCCGTGGACGCGTAGTGGATATTTTTCACCTGATCGCTGATGTTCGTCACAGAGGCTGCAACGGTGCCGGACACGCTGTCGATCTCGTCGATCGTTTCGCGGATGTCCTCCACACTGCCGTGATACTCCTCTGTCTTTTGCGCCATCTGGTTAAAGTACTGAACCACGTCATTCTCCATGAACTCGACGATATCCGAGAAACACTTCTGGATACTCTCGATATTGTGGTTGGTCTCCTTGCAGATCTTCTGGATCTCCCCGACCGTCTCGGAAGAGTTGACCGCCAGCTTGCCGATCTCATCCGCAACTACCGCGAAACCTCTGCCTGCCTCTCCGGCTCTCGCCGCCTCGATGGAAGCATTCAAGGAGAGCAGGTTCGTCTGGCTCGTAATGTCAAGAATCTGGTTTGCCATGTCGTTAATCTTGGACAGGGACTGCAGATTTCTCATGCCGATCTCGATATCCTCCTTGGTGTCGCCGATCTTCTTTTCGGTGTTCTGCAGGGTCTCATGTGCAAGATTTACCATGTCCTCGGTGGAGAGCATCAGAACCTCGCTCTTCTTGTCACCCTCCCTGACCTTCGCCGCCACGGAATCCACAAGCTCCGTGATGTGGTCGATTTCCTGATTCACTCGTTCAATGGACTCGTTCGTATTATAGATACTCGCCGAGAGCTGCTGGCTCGTCGCCATGTTATCCACCGAGCAGTCCACCAGAGAGGAGGAGGTCTGTCCCATCGTGCCCGCGCTGTCCTTTAGGGATTTCGCACAGTTTTCCAGCGTTCCCACGATGCCGGACAGGCTGTCCGTCACCCTGTAGGTAGCGGCGGCAATCTTGCTGATCTCGCTCTTACCGTTTACATATTTGCGGATGTACTGTTTTTCCTTCAGGTTCAGTCCGCCCAGCTCTCCGATTGCACTCTCCACCAGCTCCAGCGGCTTGGTGATGAACTTGGCAAGCATGTACAGGAAAATCGCAATGACCACGCAGATTGCTGCGCAGATGATCAAAAGATTTTTCTGCAGGGCATTGCTCGCCGCGAAAATCTCGTCCGTGTTGTCATCCATCGCAATGATCCAGCCCGTTCCCGGATCCACGATGTACATAAGCATATGCTCTTTACCGTTTACCTTATATGTAAGGTTGCCCTCCACGGAGCCCGCAACTGCCTTATCCACGATTTTCATAAGGTTCTGATCCTCGATGGGCTGGGCCACCAGCGTCTCGTCCGGGCAGAACACATAGGAAGCGTTCGCGGAATTTAACACATAATACTGCGCACTTTTAAGACCTGACACACCGTACTGGTTCAGGATGTCTCCCAGTCCCACAACAAACGGGCCGCCGCCGACCAGACCGATCGGAGTCTTTCCGTCTGTATCATAAATAGCCATGCGAAGATTTAAGATCAGCTGACCGGATGCCGGTGAGGAGAACGCGCCTCCGTCAAAGAAACCTCCCGGCGATTCCGTCATGGTCGCCTGATAAGGCGGCAGAGCGTCTCCGGTTCTCGTCGTCATACCGACTGCGCCGGGGCTCGAGTGTGCCAGAACGGTCGTATTCCAGTTACTGGTATATACGCCCTCCCATTTGTCCAGCGTCGCAAAAAATTGCTCCGTATACTTCTGCGCAGCGCTGACAGCTGCCGGATCATCCGGGTTCTTCAGTACATTCTGCACTGCCGGCGCACTGCCGTACTGTTTCATACTGCGCTCGGACTCCGCAACAAATTGATTGATAATTCCCATCTGCATATTCATTGCCGTACTCATGTTGTTCATGGCGGCATTCTTCATTGCTCTCGAAGTTGTGACACTTGAGATCAGATAAAGAATTGTCATACAGATGACTGCGACGATTGCCGCTCCCAGTGCAATGACTGTGGACATTCTTCGGTTCTTTCCTATCATGCTTATTCCTCCTACTGCAAAATACATCCCCCGCAGTACTACTCGCGAACAAACTTTGCGGGGCGCGGTTTATTTATACTTACTATTTTATGCTTTTGCATCGCAATCGTCAATAAAAATCTTCCTTCATCCCTTCGATTTGGACGCATAAAATAATGGGAATATGTGTCAATCAATGAAAAAATGTTCGCTGTGCGGCCCTCAATCTTGAAATTACAGAAACCGCGCGGGAGATATTCGTCCCATATCGCCTCCGGCGATATGAAGGTCGAATACCCCTGAATGCTGTAGAACGTATTATTATCCCCGTACTCGCAGGTCCATCCCGGAATCGGGATCTGTCTGTCCGGCGGCAGGGTGCGGTTTTTTAATACCACCTCCTGCTCTCTTGCTATCTGCCGATAGTGCTCCCCCCGCCTCGGGCACTCGGGCACACAGCAGGCATTGACCAGAACCTCGCAGCGCTCCTTGTCGGAAATCTGTTCTAAAAGATCAAATTGATTGTTCATATTATAGTCCAGAACAACCAGGGAGTAATCCTTTTTCAGCTCCTCATTTAACCCCCCCACATCGCGGATTTCTTTGCAGGTGCTGCTGTTGATCTTAAAACTTGGATATTTTTTTCGGATATATTCCTCTAAGATCGGCGAGACAACCAGCACCTCGTTCATGCCGTTGTCCGCCACCTCCATGCAGAAATTACAGTACTCATCCGCAAGATCCGCCTCCTTAATCAGCGGGTTCGTGTAGGTGTAGCGTATTGGGATTCCCCAGCCGTTGATGGTCCTCACCACATTGCGCACGAAAGCCGCGTCGCACTGGTCGCCATAGGAATATCTCCCCCCATTCCAGCGGGAGGTCGGAAATTCCCCGAAAAAGGAGCCGATTTCCAGGTTTTCCCGAAAGAATTCCGGCGCCTCCTTCATCATGCCCAGCAGCGTGATGTTCAGCGGGAAATTGTACCGCAGTCCCGGCAGATGAAATCGAACCTTTCTGTCCATGCCTTATCCTCCTTACCAGATCCGGTAATTGCCGCTCAGCGCCAGCAAAGCAAACATATACAGAAAATTATCATAGTACCTGCGGTCGCCCGTGCGCAGCGGGGTGTTCCAGAATTTCTCCACGCAGTCCTTTGCATAGTTCCCCTTCGCCGCGAGCGACGCCTGCGCGTTGACGGCAATGACCGCGACCGGGTGCAGCGCCCGCTCCTCGAGCCTTGTGCCGTCGATTAAAAATACCCCGTCCCAGTGATCCTTCTGGTCCTCGCAGTAAAAGCGCTGGAGATTGTCCGCCGCCTCGCTCTGCCACGGGTCCTTCTCAAACCACAGATAATCCAGACCGATATTGGCGATCGTGCGGTAGGAGTCACTGTAATACCAGTCGTGCCGAAAGCCGAACCAGACCTCGGTGCGCGGCGCTCCGTCGAACTGTGAATACTCCGCGCAAAGCCCGGTCTTCGGATGGCACGCCTTGTGCAGGTAAGCGCGGCTTGCCGCCGCAGCCTCCCTCCAGAAATCCCGGTCCTCCTCATTGGCCCAGAGCGCAAACAGCTCGTAAAAGTGCGGCAGATGGTAGGAGGGATCAGTGAAATCGATGCCGGGAACAAATTCAATCAGATGGTTCTTTGGGTTCCACATCGGCTTGCCCGGATGCCCCGGCTCTCCCTTGTGCACACACTCGTGCAAGATCGCCCTCGCCTCCTTCGAGTAATTGAAAATACCCTCGCCGTCACCCCAGCGGTTCGACGCAAAGAACAGCGCCATCGCAAAGAATTCCTCGCCGTCCGGCGCAGGCCCCTCCGCGTTGTGTTTTCCGTCCAGGGCACAGGACCATGCGAAATAACCGCGGTTTGGTCCCTCGGAAATCCACATGTTGGTCCTCGCCCATTTCCAGATCCGGTCAAATTCCTCCTTTTTGTCGAGCTGGACGCAGACCATCATCCCATAGGACATACCCTCCGTCCGGGCATCGTGGTTCCCTGTGTCCTCAAGGTATGCCATATCCTCTCCGGCTTCGTGGTAGAACCTCTCCTCCTCGCTCCCGTGGAAGATGGTCCAAAAAGCCTCCTCCACTTTTTTATTAATTTCCTCCTCAGAGTGTCCGCACTCTTTCAACACATTGCGGTACACGCCGCTCTCAAAAGCCCCTGCCATATCATACTCCTTTCGATTTTGCGGATCGCCTGGCGTCCGTTCTATTTATGATTACAGTGCAAAATGATACTTTCGGATTGTTCCGTGCTTCGCACTGCTATCATTTATATGCCTGCCATGACACGAATTTCATGTTGCCGCGAAATACGAAATAGATGTCCATCACGCCCTTTGCACCCGTGACCTCCGTCTGAAAGGACGCAGGCGTGCCGTCGGTCTTGGCAATCTCGATGGTTCCAAGCAAATCTCCGTCCGGGCTTCCCGCATGGATCTCTATGTACGTATCGCCGCATATGCTCACGCTGACGGAGATCGCGGATGCGCCGTCGCCAAAATCAACGCCCTTAATTCCGGTCCAGTCGCCGTCCGTAATACCAGCCACGATCGTATCACCCTCCCCGGTCACGAGAACGCCGCCCTGAACCGCCATGGTCGCCGCGCGCACCGTATCATAGGGATTTAAATTGACAAGCTGCGCCGGTCCTTCCTTGGACGTCGGCTTTAACGGCTGCGGATCTCCGTCCACCACCGTCACCTCGTCGATATGGGTGCTGCGGTATCCCATGTTTTTCTTGAGCTCCGCAAGCTCTAAGGTCCTTGTGTGGTAAGCCAGATAATATTTTCCCTTGAACTCGAAAAAGCTGTGGTGATTATTGCCGCCGGAGCTGCCGTCCTCTGTCGAAAAGCAGCCGAAGGCTCCCGGATTCGCAAACAGCTCTTTATGATAAGTGAACGGTCCGAGCGGCTTGTCGCTCACCATGAGCTGGATCGCCCCGCCGTTGTACTCAGAGCCCCCCGTGCTGAAGTTCGAGCAGTACGAGAAATAATACTTGTCGCCGATTTTCGTGATGCCGGAATCCTCAAACAGATACGGGGCGTCAATCTCCACCGGAGTGGTGGCCAGGCTGATCATGTCATCTCCAAGCTGGGCTGCCCTTAAGGTCTTCGGGTGCGCAGGCTCCCCCTCGGGCACGCCGCCGCCGAAATACAGGTATGCCTTCCCGTCGTCATCCACGAGCACCGCCGGGTCAAACATCCACACCACATCCTCGCAGTTCGGGGTGGCCTTCGTGATCATCGCCCTTCCGATCGGGTCTGCCCACGGTCCGGTCGGACTGTCAGACTCCAGCACGCCGATTCCGCCAGCGGAATTTGCAAAATACAGGAAGAATTTCTCCTTGCCGTCAATCGTCTTGTGAGCGGCACAGGGCGCCCACGAATTTGCGGCCCATGTGGCGATTCCCTTATCCCCTGCCACCGGAATCGCGCCGTGGTCGGTCCAGTTCACCAGATCTTTGGACGAAAAGCAGTTGATGGTTTTGATCGTCCCATATGTATTCTCCCCCATCAGACCTGCCCGGTACTCAAATACGTCGTTGGTCGAGTACACATAAACCGTGTCATCATAGACCATGACTCCCGGGTCTGCGCTGTAGCGCTGGGTTACGATCGGATTGCCCTCATTTAATTTTTTGTACGATTCTGTCAACTCTGCTGCCTCCAATGGTTTATATTCTGATTCCTTTTGTGTCTGCTGCTGGGAGCCGCTCTCTGTCTGCGAGCTGCCGCTCTCCTTCGGTTCCTTGTCCTGATTGCCGCAGGCCGCCACAGAAAGCGCCAGCACTGCGGCAAGCAGCGCGGCAGACACTCTCCTTCCCATTATGGTCTTTGTCCGTCTCATTACTCTCCTCCTCCTATTATTTCATAAACTGAAACCACTTGAAATCAAACTGGCTTCCCGGCATAAACACGAACGCTACCGTCTGTTTTCCGCAAATGTTTCCGATTTCAAATGTCTGCTCCGAAAAGTCCTCCGTGTGCGCAAATTCCACCACATGACGCACCTCATTCCCGCCGTCCGAGAAGCGCACGTGAATGGTATTTACCTCGTTCGCCGTATGCCCGCAGATCGTGACATGCGAGCACCCGTCCGCACCGAAATCCATATCGTCAAACTCTATGGTCACATTGTTTGAGATGTCCATGATACCCTCGTCTGTCTCGCGCAGTCCGTCGCCGTAAACCCGCTGGTTCTGTTTCACCGAGAGGCGCTCGTAGGCCTTCGGGCATCGCTTGAAGGAAAAGCCCTTCAGATGGATTTTTTTGTGCAGCTCGAAGTAGAGGTTACAGATTCCCACAAGCCGCTCCGGCAGCGTGTAGGTTTCCTCCTGATAGGTGTTCCAGATCGTCGGCTTGTCGTAGACGACCGTGCAGACCAGGCGGCTGCCCTCTTCATAGGGTCTGCCGAGCCAGATGCCGATCGGCGTCCGCGTGCTCTCCAATTCAAAAATCGGGAGCGTAATTTGATCCGACCCGATCTCGCCGAAATCCACGCCGACGAAACCGACCGCAGACATCTCTTCCCGCGTGGTGGCAATTCCGTGATCATTGCCGCTTCCGATGACGCCGACAGAGTCGTTGTAAAGTCCCGCCGTCACAAAGCTGTAGGGATCAAAGCAGTTCGCCCCGATGCCGCATGCCTCAAATTCCAGCTCAGAGATGACCCGCACCTGCGGCGCACCGTTGTCTGCCATCGCACGGAGCCGGAACGCCCCGTCCCCCTTCGCCGTAAGGTGCAGCTTTGCCACAAACCCCTGCGCCTTCTCTTCCTCCGTGAGCACACCATCCTCCGTCAATACCGCCAGACTGGAGGCAATCCCTCCTCTCTCGACGACTGCATAATGAATGCTCTGCCCTGCGGCGTCCTCCGGCAGCACGCGGACAAGGATGTCCGTCTCCCGATGCTGCGCATCGAAACGGGAATCCCCGTTTTTCACAAGCTCGATCTTGCGCACGCGCGGTGTTTCTTCCTTCACCAGCGCAAGCGCAACGTCCATCTTTCCCGGATTCCCTGAGGTTTCAAGGATCGCGAGGAGCTTTCCGCTAAAGAGCCTGCGGCTGTCCGCCTGATAGGACTCGTAGTCGGTGCTGTCCCCGTTGTCCAGCCCCAGAAGCCTGCCCTCTCCCGACACGTTGACGCTCACGCGGTTTGTCGCGTTTTCCACCGGAAACCCGTCCTCGTCCAGACAGCCGATCTCTAAAAACAGCAGCTGTTTCCGGTCAACCGGAAGACTGATCTCCGTCCCTTCAGTTTTCCACACATAGGGGAAGTTTTCCCCGTAAGCATCCGTGCAGACGACAGAAACAGAAGCTGCCTCTGAAAACGAATGCCGGCTCTCCTTTGCAGCGATCCTGCCGTCCGCATCGTAAGCAACCGCCGTGATCTCTCCCCGCTCGTAAGCGATCTCATAGTCCGCAGTCAGGCGCTCACCGTGCTCATGGTCAATGTGTACCTTTCCCGCAGAACGCCCGTTGACAAACAGCTCCACATCCGGCATGTTCGAGCACACCCGCACATCGACGACCTGCCCCTCGTTGAAATCCCAGTAGGGGAACACGTGCACCATCGGCTTTTTCGTCCACGCCGCCTGGTACAGGTAATAACTGTCCTTCGCAAAGCCTGCCGTGTCAACCTGCCCGAAATACGAATTTTTCGTGTGGTAGGGGGTCGGCTCGCCGATGTAGTCAAAGCCGCTCCACAAAAACTGCCCCATGGAGTACGGATGGTCGCGCTCCGCGATGATACAGCTCTCCGAATTTCTCGCGCCCCAGCTCGTCGTGCTGTTGCCGAGCGCCGAGCACTGCTCATCCACATCCGCCAGTACCGGCTGGCTCAGCGGAAAATGATAGATCCCGCGGCTCTGCACCGTCGAAGATGTCTCGCTCCCGTAGATCACCCAGTCCCTGTATTTCTCATGATGTTCGTCATAGTATTTTTCGGAGTAATTGTACCCCGCAATCTTCACAATGTCCGCGCATTTCTGTGCGTTCTCCCACGGCATATAATTTGAGCCGAAGGTCACAAGCGCGTTGCCCTCCGGGTCATGCCGGTGAACCTCCTCCATCAGCATGCGCGTAATTTCCTGCCCGCGCTCCCCTGCGTGCATGTCATAGATCTCGTTGCCGATGCTCCAGAACACGAGCGAAGGATGGTTTCTGTCCCTGCGGACCCAGCTCGCCACATCGCGCTGCCACCAGTCCCCGAAAAACCTTCCGTAATCGAACTCGGTCTTTGGCAGTTCCCAGCAGTCAAACGACTCGGACAAAACTAAAATCCCCATCTCATCCGCCAGCTCCATCAGCTCCACCGCCGGCATGTTGTGCGACGTGCGGACGGCGTTGACGCCCATCTGTTTCATAATGACAAGCTGGCGCCGGATCGCGTCCTTATTTACTGCCGCACCGAGCGCGCCCAGATCGTGATGGAGGCAGACGCCGTTTAACTTCAGCTTCCTTCCGTTTAAGAAAAAGCCCTGCTCCGGATCTACCCGGATTGTCCGCACTCCAAAGGTCACCTGCTCCGTCTGAACCGTCTCGTCACCGCGCATCAGCATGACCGTCAGCTCGTAGGTCTTGGGATGCTCGGTGTCCCACTCCCTCGCGTCAGAAAGCAGGAAATCCATCTTCACACCGGTTGTGCCGAATGCGCTCTCCCCAATCATGACGCGGCAGGACTGTCCGTCCAATTTGCACATGACTGACATTTCCTTGCCCCTCGTTTCCTTCGAGAGCTCGACCGACACATTCACGACACTGACGTTGTCCTTCTTACGCGTGCTGACATAGATCCCGTCCGGAACGATGTGTTTGTTCGGGAGTGTCAGCAGATAGACATTGCGGTAAATCCCAGCGCCGGAATACCACCGGCTGTTCGGTGTCCGGTAGCACACGCCGACCATGATCTCATTTTCCCCGTTTTTTAAGTATTTCCCGATCTCTGCATCAAACGTGGAGTATCCGTACTTCCACTCCATGACCTTTTTTCCGTTTATGTAGATCTCGGAGTCCATATAGACTCCCTCAAATCGCAGAAACGTACAGGTATCCTTAATTTTTTTAAATTTAAACAGCTTTCGATACCAGCCGCTGGCATTCTCGTAAAATTTCGGTGCGTCCGAAATCAGCCAGTCATGCGGAATGTCAACCGGAACAAACTGCTGTATCTGGCTTTTTGCCTGCGAAAAGCCGGTCCCCACCGGAAATTTGGCAAAGCTCCAGCCGTCGGTAAACAATTGCTTCATTTCATTTTCTCCTCATTGTTATATCAGCGGAATAATTTCTGCATAAAGCGAATGGCGCTGTGTCTCCAGAACGTCCATTCATGCCCCAGCGGTTCGTGGAAAAAGTCGATGTCCACGCCGTGCGCACGAACCTCTTCGATGTTTTTGCAGGTTGTCTCGTAGTGCCCGTCGTAATCGCCGCAGGAGACAAACAGCAGGCGGAAGGTCTCATCGAACTTCTTCTTATCCATCAGAACCGGTCTGAAATCCACCTCCTCATCCTCGAAGGTGAGCCCGCCGCTGAAAATGCCCGCCCATGCGAAGGTCTCCGGGTAGTGGAAGACAATCCGCTGGCTCTGGATCGCGCCCATCGAGAGGCCCGCCATCGCGCGGTGCTCTCTGTCCGCGATCGTGCGGAATGTCCGATCAATATGCGGCACGCAGTCCTTCACCTGCTCCTTGTCAAAGGAACCAACGCCCGGATTGTCGCCGCCCTCGGGCAGAAACGAATAGCCCGTCGTCATGACGATCAGCATCTCCTCCATCCGCCCCTCCGCGAGCAGATTGTCGGCAATATTGGCGATTTTGCCCTGCCAGATCCAGCCGTTCTCGTTCTCTCCGCCCCCGTGCTGTAAATAGAGCACCGGATAGCTTTTCCGGGAGCTGTGGTATCCGGGCGGCGTATAGACATAGGCAATTTTCGTGCGCCCGGTGATGCTCGATTTGAAATAGGTCATCTGAATTGCCCCGTGAGGCACTTCGCTCAGCCGGTACTCCGTGCAGTCCTTCTCCGGCACCTCCACGAAATTGATTGCGCGAAAACATCCGTAGCCGACCGGTGCCTGCGGATTGACAACTCTCGTGCCGTTCACATAGTATTCATGGTAGCGGAACCCTGCCGGTACATCCGTAAGCTCCGCTGTCCAGACGCCCTCCTCGCCGGGTTTTTGCTGCATATCCACCTTTTCCGAGCCCAGGATCTGCACCTGCACGGTCTTCGCCCCCGGCGCAAAGAAGGTAAAGCAGACTCTTCCGTCCGGGTAACCCACCGCTCCGTGCGCACTGTCACGGTATTTCCCCGCCGGGTTGCCGTTCTCGTCTGTCGCGAGAATCAGCTGCTTGTATACCGGGTCAAAGAAGAGAATCTGTTCGTCCAGCGTCTGCGCGAAATCATTCTCCTCTGTCCCGCTCACCGCCTCGGGCGCTCTGCCCTCCTCCTGTGCCGTCCCAGCCTTAAAAAGTGTATCCGGAATTCCGGCAAAGAGCTGTTCTGCCAATTCCTTCAGGCTCTTTCTCCACACCTTCCACTCGTGCCCGCCCGGGTAAGAATTTCTGCGGCAGGCGATGCCGAGCTCGTTCATTTTTGCCTCGTACTCCTTCTGTTTCTCCAGAAGTCCAGTCTCCATGTCCCCGCAGGAGAGATAAATCATGTTCATCTCATGCGCTTTTTCCTCGATGATCACATCCAGCGGATCGTAGCCCACACCGGAGAAACAGCCGAGCCACGAGAAGAGATCCTTGTGCTTGGAGACGGTGAGCGCCGCCTGTACCGAGCCCAGAGACAGCCCCGCCATCGCCCGTCCCCTGCGGTCGTTTACCGTGCGGTAGTGCGCGTCCACAAACGGAATCACATCGCCCGTCAGCTCCGCGTCGTAATCGCCCGGATAGAACACCGGATCCTCCCCCGGCTTGAATGCATATCCGCAGCAGATCACGGCAATCATCGGCACACACTTCTTCTCCGCAATCAGGTTGTCTAAGATCAGATTCAGCTTTCCGTTCCAGATCCAGCCGGTCTCATTCTCTCCGACGCCATGCTGAATGTAGAGCACCGGATAGCGCTCTTCCGCCGTCCCGTCGTATCCGGGCGGCGTGTAGATGTAGCAGTTCTTGATGTGCCCGTTGACATGCGAGCGGTATTTGCGCAGATGCACCAGCCCGTGCGGCACATCCTTTAAATCATAGAAATCCATGCCGTCCTCGGGCATCTCAAAGAAATTGATCGCCTCAAAACAGCCGTAGCAGACCCCCGCGTCCGGGCTCATGACCTGCACGCCGTCCACATACCAGTGGAAATAGTGAAAGCCCGGGTATGCGTTGTCCGCAGTGCCTTCCCACCAGCCGTCTTCGCCGCGCGCCAGCGCCAGCTTCTGTCCCCAGTTGACCTCCGCCTCCACGCTCTGTGCATCCGGCGCGAAAAAGCGGAAGGTAACTGTCTTGTCCTCATTGATCTCCACTGCCTTTGGAACCTTCACATAGTGCAGTCCCTCGACTCCCTTGCCCGGCGTCATCCGCACCTCTTTGTGCAGCGCGTCGAAAAAGACCGGCGAAAGCTCCATTGCCTGATTAACCCCCATCGTATTCCCCCCTTAATGAATCGTTTTATTATTTATTATTTTTTACCTTAAAATAAATCTGATACGGCTCGTTCACCACCTCGTTGAGCTTCTTAAAGCTGATGCCCGGGTCCTGGTTCTCGGTCTTAAAGAACGTGCGGAAACTGCCCCACTCCCGCTCCGTGTCTGCGGAGAGCTCATCCTCCGGCCTCTCCGTCTCCAGATGCAGAACCCTTTCCTGCTCGGTGATGCCCGCCAGCACATCCGGCCCGAAGCGGAATGCGCCCATTGTCTCATCGTCCGGCAGCGGAATGAAATTCAGCCCGATCGGGAAGGTCACCACGACCACATCCTGATCCTTCCAGGTTCTTGTGATTTTCACAAACTGCGCGGTGTCCTTTGTCTCGGTAAAGAGCTCGTCGTTGATAAACACCTTCGCCTCCCTGCTGATCCAGTCCGGGATGCGCAGGGCCAGTGTGAACTCTGTCTCCTTTGTCATGTGCAGAGTAAAGACATATTTTTTAAACTCCGGCGTGTTCGCAAAGACGGACGCGATCTCATTCACCTCCTGCGCGGCGTTGTTCTCGCTGGAGGTCTGAAGGCTGCCGTTCATGTGATCCTGCCACTGAATCAGGCGGACAGTTTCCCCGCCCATTTCAAATTCCGCCTCGGAATTCTCGTAGCGTGTGACCAGCAGCTCGTCTTTGTCCTTATAGTACATAAGCCGGTTCCATGCGGCGTTCGCCTGGACCATTGTGCCGTGGCAGCAGAAAAAGCTGTCCATCTCGCCTGCCCAGCCCTTGCGGCTGCCCGCCTTCATCGGCAGGAAGTAGGTCAGCAGGCCGTTTCCGCAGTAAGTCTGCGCCATGATACCGTTTTTGATATTGTACTCAATATAATGCATGTACTTCGGGTCCTTCGTCTGCCGGAACAGAAACTCTGCAAGGCGGATCATGTTGTACACTGTGCAGTGCTCCTGATTCTTGTCGCCGAGCCTGCGCTTTAATTTCATCATCGGCGTCCAGATCTCCCCCTGTGTCTGCCCGCCCGTCGCAAACCAGCCGCGGTCAGTCACGGCGCATTTCCAGTACATCTCGGCGATTTTCAGCCATTTCTCCTCGCCGGTCACCTCGTAAGCCCGCGCACAGCCCAGAACCTCCGGGATCGTGGTGTTCGCGTGCATGTTCGTGAGCACGTCCTTCCCCTCTAAGAGCGGCTCAAACAGGCGTCTCCGATAGTAGCGCTCCATCAGGGTCTTATACATTTCTTTTCCCGTGATATGATAGAGCTGCGCCCAGATTTCCATCATGCCGCCGGTCTCCGAGTCTAAGATATCGTCGAATTTCTCCCTGGTATAACTTCCGCTCCAGCGGTCAAACCACGCGGCGAGCTTCTCTGCGATCTCCAGCGCAAGCTCCAGCCCCATGTACTGATATACATCGATCAGCCCCATGAAAAGCTTGTGCAGATTGTACTGCGGCGCCCAGATCATCCTGCCCTCGGCAATCCAGTACAGGTATTTCTCCGGAATCGGCCCAGCCCACTCACCGCCGTTGGCCTTCTGGCACTCGGCGAGCTCCTTTAAGATGGCGGCGGTCTTAGCCTTCAGCTCTTCGTCCTGCACCTCCTCGAAGCGGAGTGCCGCGGCGGAGAGCCAGTGTCCCAGAAAATGCCCGCGGATCTGGCAGGTTGCATCCTCCCAGCCGCCCATAATATCCTTCTCGTCGCCCCTTGTCGTGTGCCGTCCGGCCTCGAGCTTATAGTTGCGCAAAAGCTGATGATTGGTGAGTTTCATCAGATAATCCCTGTTGCGGTTCTCCCGGCGCACAAACTCGCCCTCATTCATCCGAACCTTCATTCCTTTTAATTGTTCCATAAAATTCTCCTTCTTCCGACTGCCAATCTAATATGTTTCCAACTCGGCGACCCGCTCGTAGGAGTAGCCGCGGTCCGATTTGAGCGCCGCCGCCCTGAGTTCAAAGTACACCAGCGCATACTCCTCAAGCGTCAGCTTCGTTTTCACACTCCCCTGTTCCGGTATGAGCACAGTGGTGTCGATCTGCGGCTGTGCCGCCCTCTGCAAAAGCGCAATCTGCTCCTTCGACGGATTTGCCGGCTCGCCCAGATCATGCCAGACGCGCAGGGGATTGCAGCACTTCTCGCTGACCGTCTCGGTCACGAGGCAGCATCTTGTGCCCTCCGGCGCCGGGAGCTCCAACTGCAATTCCAGTGTACGCCCGCTCCGCGTCTTCGCCGCGTTCCACGCAACGCCGCGGCAGGAGCCGTCCTCCATGCGCATGATCACCGCGTTGTCATCCTTGAATACACAGGTTCCCGGCTGTTTCTTGAGCCGCTTGAAGAAGGCAAAGCTCCAGAATGTCGGCTTGGGAATACAGCCGTTTGCCACGAGGCCGAACCCTCCGTGGAACGGCGTAAATGGCACGCCGTGCTCCTCGAAGATATCCCCGAAGGTCCAGTAGGAATAGGACTCGTTGTCGTCGCCCAGCCGTGAGAGCTGGTGCGCGATCCACGCCGCATTTTTGTTGGTGTCATGCAGCGGGCAGTTCGGTATGTAGGAGCTGTTGAACTCCGTAATATGGATCTCCTTCCCCTTGTACTGCGGAAAACTGTCCACGATCTCCCTCGTCGTGTGAAGGTTCCGAAAGCCCTCCTCGGCGTCCATCAGCTCGGCGTAGCCGTAATGTCCGACCGGCTCAGGAAGCTCGGTAGTGTAGTGATGTCTCGTCACAAAGTCGGGCATAATGTCCTTCTTCTCGCAGAACTCCAGGAATTCCCGAATCCACACCTCATCGTTGACGCCGCAGATCGCCGGTCCGCCCACCCGGAAACGCTCATCCACTTCCTTGATCGCGAAGAACGTCTCCTCGAAAAGCTTAAAATACTCCTGCATGTCGGCGTGCTCCCAGAATCCCGGAAGGTTCGGCTCGTTCCAGATCTCGATCGGCCACGTGACGACCTCGTCCGCTCCGTAGCGTTCCATCAGGTGGCGAAGAGTCGCCTGTACCAGCGCGTCCCAGCCCTTATAATCCTTCGGAGGCGTGGTGTTGCCCCTCCAGTAAAAGATCGTCTGCGTGCCGCTCGCTAGCTTTGCAGGCATGAACCCGAGCTCGAGGAACGGCCGGATGCCGAGCTCGAGATAGCGGTCCATGACAAGGTCGAGATAGGTGAAATTGTACTCAATGGTGTGCTCGCCGCCTCTCTCGTGCTCCTGATAGATCGCCATGTCATCCGAGAACAGGCCGTGTCCGCGGATGTAGGAGAAACCGATTTCCTCCTGCACGAGCTTCAGCTGTTCCTGATATTCCCGCTGGAGCGCCAGACCCATTCTTCCGGTTCCCACGCACAGATCGACCTGATTGTGGAAACTTGCCCTGCTGTCCTCCGTAATTTTGATTGTTCGCTCTTCTATTTTCAACTTAATGCCTCCTATCATACTCATATCATGGCGTGCAATAAAGCCTTATTCCCACTGTCAGGCAAGCTTGCCGTGAGAAACGGCTTTTTGCACCGGTATCATACAATGACTTGCGTTTCTCCCGGGCGCAGCACAATGTGCCGCACCTGTCCGTTCACATGGATTTTCGTGTCGAATTCATGCTTGCCGCGGATCGTGCATGCAGTAACCGTTCCGTCCTTCCACTCCATGTCAATCTCCGCACCGCCGCACATCACGAGACCCCGGATTTTTCCGCTGCTCCAGCGCTCAGGAATCGCAGGTAACAAAATCGTCCGCTCCTCATTGCTCTGCATAAGCATCTCCGATATGCCGGAGGTCGCCCCGTAATTGCCGTCGATCTGGAATACAAACCCCGGTCCCGCCGGGTGGTTGCTGAACATATTCGGAAATGTGGATTTCTCAAACATCTTCTGCAGATTCTCCCAGGCCCGCTCCCCGTCGCCGAGCCTCGCATACATGTTGACAATCCACGCACAACTCCATCCGGTGTGTCCGCCCCCGTTTGCCAGCCGCCTCTCTAATGTCTTTGCCGCCGCCTGTGCAAGCTCCGGCGTCTGATCCGGTGTGATCTGGTCGGAGGGGTGCAGCGCGTACAGATGCGAGATGTGCCGGTGCCCCGGCTCCTGCTCCTCGTAATCGTCCCACCATTCCACGAGCTGGCCGTACTTTCCGATTTTGTACTCCGGCAGCGCCGCCAGAATTTCCTTTGTCCGCTCTACCTGTGCGTCCTCGATGCCCAGCAGGGCTGACGCTTTCAGATATCCGCTGAAAAGATCCTTTAGAATCTCTGTGTCCATCGTCGCTCCGGCGCACACACAGCCCGACATGCCGGACGGCAGAATGTAGGTGTTCTCCGGCGAGACCGAAGGACAGGTGACATATTCCCCCTGATATTCAACCAGAAAATCGTGGAAAAACAGGACGGCATCCGCCAGAACCGGATACATTTCTGCAAGGAAGGCCTGATCCCTCGTATAGCAGTAATGCTTCCAGATGTGCGTGGACAGCCATGCCGCGCCCATCACCCAGTAGCTGGCGGGAAGATAGATATCCTGCGGCGCACAGTCTGCCCAGATATCCGTGTTGTGATGTGCGACAAACCCCCGGCAGCCGTACATTTTTTCCGCCGTCTTCTGCCCTCGCTCCCGCATCCGTTTCAGATGGTCAAACAGCGGCAGGTGACACTCCGAAAGATTACAGCTCTCAACGGGCCAGTAGTTCATCTCCGTGTTGATATTGATCGTGTACTTGGAATCCCACGGCGGCGTCATCGAGGCATTCCAGATGCCCTGCAGGTTTGCAGGAAGGCTCCCCGGCCGGCTCGCCGCGATGGAGAGATAACGCCCGAACTGAAAGTAGTTCGTCACAAATTTGAGCTCTTCGTCGGACGCATCGCCCAGCGTGAAATCCACGCGGTTGTACAACGCCTGGTAGTCCTTTACATGCTCTTTCCTCAGCGCACAGTATCCCTGTTCCAGTGCATGATCCAGCCGGTTCTTCACCGCCAGATACAGATCTCCGCGCTCATAGAAAGAGGTCTCGATCGCGAGATAGAGCACGACCTCATCTGCATTCTGCACGAGCAGATGCTCCCCGATCACTTTCATGCTGCCGCCGGTGACCGATGCCTTCAAGCCCGTCAGAAAACGCACTCCGCCCTCTCCGGTGTTGCCCCACATGCGGATACCGTTTTCATCCAGCTTCCCGGTTCCATCGTAGTAGCGGTCGCGGGACAGCATCGCAGAAAAACTGAGCCTTCCCGGAACCGAGGAGGTCATTCGAACCGCGATCACCTGCGCGGGATAAGAGGCAAAATACTCCTTTTTGATCTCGGCATCCCCCACGCGGCAGGCAACCTTCACGATCCCCTCCTCCAGATCCAGCGCATAGCAAAAATCCCCGGCCGGCGCATAGCCCCAGTCGAGGTATAAATCCCCCGCCGTCTGGTAGGGTCTCTCACTCTGCGGAGTGCCGGAGAGCGCAAAGGTCATTAACCTCTGCGCCTCCTCGATATTCCCATCCTCTAAAATCAGTTTCCGAATCTGCGGCAGATACTCCCTCGCACTCGGGTTACATCTCTCCTGCGGTCCTCCGTACCAGATACTGTCCGCATTGAGCTGAATCCGCTCGCGGTTCTGGGAGCCGAAAATCATCGCCCCCAGACGCCCGTTGCCGATCGGCAGCGCTTCATTCCAGTCCGCCGCCGGTCTGTCATATGTAATAGTTCTCATGCTTTTCCCCAATATAACCCTTTTCCTAAATTAAAAAATATTTTGGTCACTAATCCAGATCTCTCTCCCTGCAAGCAGGATCGAGCTCTGGATTTTGACCCTTGTGGTATTTAAATTCCATGAAATCCGCATATCCGCCGGTTTTCTCCGTCGATTGATAGAACAATCCGAACCGGCAGCCGCAGAAATGATCCAGACGGAACACAATGTGGTGCGACACTCCGATCTTCACCCAGCTGTCGTCCTTCTCTGCGAAAAACTCTGCACTATCCTTCCCGTCCCGGTAATCTACACTGCATTTCAGCCGCACCCTCGGTCCGTCCAATGCAATCCTCTCATGCTCCTTCTCCGGCGCATCCGGCTCATCCGGCGATTTAGCAAACATCACCGCCTCATAGACACCGTTCCTGCAGGTGACGGCGACCGCGCCATAGCAGCCGATAAAGGTTGTTATGCCCGCAAAATCCCCTTCATTAATCCCGGAGGCGTCCACCAGCACCGTCACAGAGCTCACCGGCTCCGCAGTCCTCTGCGTCAGGGTGTTGTACGCCTGCGTGAGTGTCCGGCTGATCTTGCCGGAATGCAGGCGCAATGCGCCCTTCCTCTCTGTGACGGACCAGAGCTCATCCTGCGGGTTGTGGTTCCACTGCCACACCTTTTTCAGCCGGATGCGGCCGTCCGCCTCCGGCTCATAGTTGAAATCGTCCGAGGCAAAGAGCGGCTCGTAGACATAGCCCGGTCTCGTGCTTTTTACCTCGAATGTGAGCGGGATTTTCCCGTCCGCCCCTCCGAACACCGGCAAGCGGTTCTCCCAGTGCATCGGTACCAGTACTGGAATCCGCCCGACGCCCCCGCGGTCCTGAAAGAGAATGCCGTACCACTCTCCGTCCGGCGTGTCCACAATTCCCCCCTGCGCCACGCCGGCATGGCGGTAGCCCATATCATCTACCACCACGTCGCCCCCGGTGAACTCGCCCTCCAGCGAGTCCGCCGAGAAACACGCCTCGGTCCGGAACCACTCCGTCCGCAGGCTGTGAATAAAAAATACATAGTATCTGCCGTCGATCTTGTAGAGATGCGCCCCCTCGTAGCCGAGCGACGGGTGATCCTTATCCTCGACGATCACACGGTCCAGACCGCCCTCCTTCGGGCCGTCCAGCTCCGGTGTCAGCTCAGTCAGATGGATCTCCTTATTTCCGTACACAATATACACGCGGTCATCATCGTCGAACAGCAGGGAGCAGTCGTGGTAAAAGCCCTTCACTTCCTGCTTGCTCCAGGGACCCTCAATTTTTTCCGAGCGGTACAGGTAGGTCTTGTGCGTGTCGTTTGCGACAAAGCACACGTAAAACATTCCCTTGTGCCAGCGCAGGGATGCCGCCCACATGCCTTTTCCGTATACGTTCAGATCTCCCTGCAGTCTCTGCGCATCCGTATCGTCCAGCGTGTCATATACGTAGCTGGCAATCTCCCAGTTGGCCAGATCGTAGGAGCGCAGAATGACTCCGCCCGGCATAAAATGCATGGTCGTACTGATCATGTAATAGGTGTCACCCACGCGGATGACATCAGGGTCCGGATAATCCTGCCGGGTCAGCGGATTGGAGGCTGATATTTGACTGTTCATGATTTCCTCACTTTTCTGTTGTCTCTTTCCTTACATCTTGCTCGGGTCTACAAACGCCCAGAAGGACGGCTTCGGCTGATAGTTCGAATCAAACAGGGCCGGGAACTGCTCGGAGGTTCCGTCTGCGCCGCCGCCCGCGTCATTGGCGCTCTGCAGCCAGGAGAATTCATCGGTCACACACCAGGTGGTAATTCCGGCGACATCTACGACACCGCTTGCCTCCAGATCCTTCAGCTGGTCATACCACTCCTTATACTGCTTCGCCTGCTTCTCAAACATGTACTGTTTGGATTCCTCGGTGCCGTCATACGAATTGTTTACGTTCCAGTCAAACTCCGTCAGCATGATTTTATCCACATATTTGCCATAGATCCGCCCTGCAACCATCATCTCCATAGCGGACGGTCCGCTGATGCTGTAATGTGCCTGCATGCCCATGCCGTCAATTCTAGTGCCGACGCCCGGTTCACCCTCCGCGGCCTTGACCGCCTCCAGCAGCTTGGAAATATTAGTGATCTTGTTGGACGAGCAGTCGCCGTACTCATTGTAGTACAGTGCCACATCCGCCGGCGCATACTTGTTCGCATACTTAAAGGCGTTCACGATAAATTCTTCGCTCTGGTATATTGCCCACCAGCTGGAACCTTCTGAATCCGTCCGGTAGCCCCTGCCGTCACTGCACGCCTCGTTTACCACATCCCATGCGTAATACATGCCCTTGTACTTGCTGTCCTCACCGCAGAAATGCTCTAAAACATTTTTGATGTACCACTCCTCGCGCACGTTCATCACTTCCTTGGTCACATAGGGCTTGCTCTCGTCAAAATCCTCGTGGAAGAACCACTCCGGCGTCTGTCCGTGCCACACCAGCACATGACCGCGCACCTTGATGTAGTTCTCCGGGTGCGCATTGTTCCACTCGAGAAGAATGTTCAGCAGTGAATCCGCGGTGTTAAAGTTTAATATCGGCATATCCACCGTCTCGCCGTTCAGCTCATAGGAAGTTGTCCTGGCCTTTTTTGCATAGGTATCGGCAAAGGAAAACTGCGGCTTGTTCTCGTTCTCAAAGGTGACTGCATTGAAATGCTCGTGAACGATATTCATCAGCTTCTCGTTTTTGATCGTGGTGCCGTTAACCACACACCCGACGATCGTGTCCTCCCCGAGGCCGTCCTTCGAGGCGATCGCCTCCTTCAGGTTGGTCAGCCCGGTCGCTTCATACTTCTTTTCCCAGGGTTTCAGCGTCTCGCTTTCCGACTCGCCCGGATTCTGCGACTCAACATTTCCCGACTCGCTCTGTGTCCCCTCCTTGGATGTCGTCTGCGGTCCGCAGCCCGTGATCAGCACGGTGCCCAGCAGCAGGACTGCCAGTAATCCATTCAGTTTCTTTCTCATTTTTCTTCCTCCCTTTTACTTCGTTTTATTGTTCAATTTTTGTTGGATCTACAAATGCCCAGAAGGACGGCTTTGCCTTGTAATTGCCGTCAAACAGCAGCGGACACTGTTTCTTGAGTCCGTCTGCGCCGCCTCCCACATCCGATGCGGACTGCAGCCAGGAATACTTATCCACCGTCCCCCAGAAGGTGAACCCGGAAATATTGATTCCGTCCTCCGCATCCAGTTCCTTAAGCTTCTCGTATATGTTCTTGTACTGGTTCGCCATCCGGATGTACTCCGCGTCGCGCGTCTTTACGGTTCCGTCATAGCCGCTCCCCACCTTGATATCGACCTCCGTAAACTGGACCTGATTCACAATTGCGCAGTAGGAGCGGACGGCATTCTCCAGATTGGACATGGAGGGTTCATTGGAGCCATAATGCCCCTGCATCCCCATCCCGTCGATCCTCGTGCCGACGCCCGGCGCGCCTTCTGCGTCCTTGACTGCCTGAAGCAGGGCGCAGATGCCTTTCACCTTGGTGGCTGAGGTATCGTTGTAGTCGTTGTAATAGAGGGCAACATCCGCCGGTGCATACTTGTTTGCGTATTTGAACGCATTGATGATAAACTCATTGCTCTTGTATACCGCCCACCAGCTGGAATCCTCTCTCGCTTTGTCGGTCCGGTAGCTGCCGCTGCCGTCGCTGCACGCCTCGTTCACGACGTCCCATGCGTAAAAGAGATCCTTGTATTTGCTGTCCTTACCGTGGTAATGCTCGAGCACCGCTTTGATGTAACACTCCTGCCGCTCGTTCATCACCTCCGGCGTCACGTAAGGCTTACTTGCATCGAAATCCTCGTGGAAAAACCACTCCGGCGTCTGGGAATGCCATACCAGCACGTGTCCGCGCACCTTGATTTTCTGATCCGGATGTGCCTCGTTCCACCCCAGAATGACATTCAGCACGCTCTCTCCGCGGCTGAAATCCATCTTGGGCATCTCCACGCTCTTTCCGTCCAGATCCATTGTGACCTTGCCCGGACACCGGTCGTTGGAGTAACCGAAGGTCGCGTCGGGTTTCAATTCATTTCCGATTGAAACGGCGTTAAAATGCTTGGTCACAAGCTGATATACCGCATCGTCCGTGATCTCCCCGTAGGTAACTGCAGCGCCTACGATCGCATCGCTTCCGAGCCCGTTTTCCGATGCGACATAGTCCTTTAAGTTCGGCAGATTTGCCTCGATGCCCGGTTTCTCCAGCTCGATCATGGAGAATGCCGCAAGACAGTAATCTCCCTTGACACAGTCACCCTGACCGTAATTGGTTCCCTGCTCGATAATGCGGATCACAACCTCCTCCGGCTGCTCTCCTGAAGGAATTTTGAAGATTCCGGAATATTTCGTCCATTCACCGGGCTTCAACGACTGGCTGCTGTTGCCCGAGATCTCTGAGGAGTAGGTTCCAAGATAAGAGGTACTGCCCCCAGTGGTTATGTACGGTGCGAACTCCACCATCCGCTGGTCTCCCGGTGCATCCTTGTACTCGTCAGAGAGCATGGCGTAAAACTCAAACCGGTATTCGTATCCGGGTCTCACGGAAGCCGTGATATCCTGCGCGAAGCTGTCATAGGGTACGCTGGTCTCCGGATCACGCTCAATGATACCATAAGAATAGACATCCTCAACGATCGGGGTCTCAGAAACGGCCCCCTTGATGACAGAACTTCCCATCTGCACGGTCCACTCCGCATCCCCGTCCTCAAAGAGCGGGTTCTTGATGATATTTGCCGGATTCGCCCACGGCTTCGAGTCCTCTTCCTGCTGAGTATCCTCCTCGTTCTGTGTCTCGTCCGGTTTCTGGGATTCCTCCGGTTTCTGAGATTCCACCGGTTTCTGAGAATCTTCCGTCCCCTGGGACTCCGTTCTCTTATCACCGTCTGCATTCGTCTTATTTGCACAGCCGGAAACCAGCATTACGGATGCCAGAAGAAGACCCAATATCTGTTTACCTTTTCGTCTCATGGTACCCCCTTTTGTATTTTGGAAATTATGATACACAACAGAAATATTATAACATGTCCGTGTAGTGATTTCAATAATCCCCGTCAAAGTTTTACACCTCAGCGCTCCCACTTGTCGCACAGGGAATTGATCTGGTCCGCAAATTTTCCGAGATCCTTGTTCGCCATGCCCTGGCATTTCCGGATGACCGCCACAAGGCGCTCCCCCGCGGCAACCAGACGGTCGAAAACGCTGATTCCGGTGCGGAACACCTTCTCTGTCTTCTTGACATACTCGCGGCTTCCCTGCGCAATCTGCTCTCCCGTGACCAGATCGTAGGTGTCCCCGCTGTACGGCACCACCGCATCAAAGCCGGCCGTTTCCCGGATATGCTCCGCGAAGCTGACCGCCGTCTTCTCCTCGCCGTGGACGACAAACACACGCTTCGGCTGCGGGACAAACGCCGAGATCCATTCAGTCAGATGCTCTCTGTCCGCATGTCCGCTGATGCCCGGCAGGCGGACGATCGTCGCGCACACGTCAATTTCTTCGCCGAAGAGCTTCACCGTTTTGGCCCCGTTTAAAAGCGCGTAGCCCAATGTACCCGGAACCTGATATCCGACAAAGACCACCGTGGAATCCTCGCGCCACAGATTGTGCTTTAAGTGGTGGCGGATGCGCCCCGCCTCGCACATGCCGGAAGCCGAGATGATCACCTTCGGGTTCGGGTCAAAATTGATCATGCGGGACTCGTCGCTCGATACCGCCACCTTCAGACCCTGAAAACGGATCGGATTCACCCCCGAATCCACGAGCGCGAGCGCCAGCTCGCTGAAACACTCCCTCACGTTCTCGTGAAAAACATTGGTCGCCTCCACAGCCAGCGGACTGTCGATATACACCTCAAAATCCGAAAATTCCGGCAGCAGCCCCTCCGTCTTGATCCGCCGGATAAAATACAGGATCTCCTGCGTGCGCCCGACGGAAAAGGCCGGAACAACCAGATTGCCGCCCTTGGTGAAGGTCATGTTCATCACCTTTGCCAGCTCCACGGCAAAATCCGGCGGTGCCTCATGGCTGCGGTTTCCGTAGGTGGACTCCATCACAACATAGTCCGCCTCTGTTATGTACTCCGGGTCTTTGATCAGCGGGCGGTTCCCGTTGCCGATGTCGCCGGAAAATACGATTTTTTTCGTCACCCCGTCCTCGGTGGCCCACATCTCAATCGAGGAGGAACCCAGCAGATGCCCGGCATCCACAAAACGGATCGTCAGATCCTCTGCAATCTCGATTTTTTCATGGTACTCGCAGGGCACAAAATGCTCCAGCACGCCCACGGCGTCATCCAGCCCATAGAGCGGCGTCACCTCCGGCTTTCCGGCTCTCTTCGCCTTCCGGTTCCGCCACTCCGCTTCAAATTCCTGAATGTGCGCGGAGTCCTTGAGCATGATATTGCAGAGCTCACAGGTCGCTTTTGTCGCATAGACCTTTCCCCGGAAGCCGTGGCTGTACAGAAGCGGCAGAAGCCCTGAGTGGTCAATGTGCGCGTGTGTCACAAACACATAGTTGATGGTTGCGGGATTCACCGGAATCTCCTGATTCACATACAGATCCGGTCCCTGCTCCATCCCGCAGTCCACCAGCAGATGGGTCTCCCCGAAGGACATGTAGTGGCAGCTGCCGGTAACCTCACGGGCAGCTCCCAGAAATTCAAGTATCATGGCAATACCCCCTATGCTTTTGTATATTTCTTACTGGGAATATTATACCACACAAAAATCCGTTACTCCACCCTTTCTATCTCTTTCTTCAGACGAATAATAATTTTTTTCTCCAGACGCGAGATGTAGGACTGCGAAATCCCTAAAAGATCCGCGACCTCCTTCTGGGTCAGCTCCCTGCCGTCCCTCTGTCCCAGCCCGTAACGCAGACAGATAATCTGTTTTTCCCTCGCGTTCAGCTTGCTCACCGCATTGCGCAAAAGTCCCAGCTCCACCTCGTTCTCCATATCCCGGTAAATAATATCCTCATCCGTTCCCAGAATATCGGACAAGAGCAGCTCATTCCCGTCCCAGTCCACATTTAAGGGCTCGTCGATGGAAACCTCCAGCCGGATCTTGTTGTTGTGCCGCAGGTACATGAGAATCTCGTTCTCGATGCAGCGCGACGCGTAGGTTGCAATCTTGATATTCTTCTCGGGGTTGAAGGTATTGATCCCCTTGATAAGGCCGATCGTGCCGATCGAGATCAGATCCTCCACGCAGATACCGGTGTTCTCGAATTTTTTCGCCAGATACACCACCAGCCGCAGATTGTGCTCGATCAGCATTTTTTTCGCATCCTCTGCGGACAGGCTCTCCCCCTCCTCACGGTTTTTTACCCCCGACAGCGCAATCAGGCACCTCCTCTCCTGCTCTGTCTCCAGCGGCGGCGGCAGCACATCTGTCCCGCCTATGTAAAATACCTCGTCATCTGCAAAAAACATCCGGATTTTAATCCACAGCCGAATGAGTACCTGATTCATGTCATAACTCCTTTCACCCCATTTAATATCACCTGATAGCTTTTTCCCGAAAACAGCCCTTCTTCCGCACACCCCAGCCACGCGCCGTAAAAGCTGTGCGCATCCTTCCCGTCGCCGATCTGCAGGCGCTCAATCCTTACCACTCCGATCCAGCCCTCCCCCGTACCGAGCGCACGGTAGGGAATGAGCCGCAGCCCTGCCTCCTCCCGCAGTCCCATTCTTTCAAGAACTCCGGGACTTACAATATGTACCGGCTCCCCGTCCACGGTGAGTAAATTTCCCGTGTCATAGAGCCCTAAGCAGCAGACGCTCTCTGTCCCCCGGCTCAGCGTGACCGGATAGATGTGCCCCTGCCTGACAAGTGCATTGCGGGCCAGCTTTACAAGGAATTTCGACACAGGAAGAACCAGAATGACTCCGTAAACCGACAGCAGCGAAATACCTGAGAGATTATACACGGCCTCCGCAACCCCATTTAACACCACAATCGAAAACCAACTGACGAGAAGGCGCCGCAGCGCATCCTTTTTCCCCAAAAAACCGAATGTCAGTAACAGCATCCCCGGAACCACGAAAAACGCCTGACCCGCCACGGCCCAGCCAAACCCCGGGGCAAACAACACGAGGAGGGCGCCGGCAATCGCCCCGCAGGCGGCCGCCAGAATCATTCGCATCACGCGAAACCTGACCCTGCACTTACAGAGCGTATCCGTGAGTGCCAGCACAATCAGATTCATCAGAAAATTTTGTAACATGTACACATCTATGTAGAACTCATAAATAAAAATCACCTCCTGCTCTTGCCATTATAGAGAACTCTATCTCTATTTTTTGGCAAAAACAGGAGGTCTTAATGCAGAACTTATTGACTTTTTCAGACAAAAAATAACCACCTGTGCGGTTGGACACTCCAAGGAGCATCCAACCTGACTCCCACATTCGCAAAATCCGCGCTTACGCGCTTCTGCGTCTGCTTACGCATCCGCGTTTTGCTCATTTGGGAGTGGGTTGCTAATCCA